>JAIXOO010000115.1 GCA_027486765.1 Saprospiraceae bacterium | reverse complement strand
GTTTTCAGGTTGCGGTTTTTGTCCGCTCGGCTGAATTCATCGACAACGACGAGGTTCAAATGCCCGGCGTCGTTGAGTTGCTGCACCATGGCGCTACCAATAAATCCTGCTGCTCCGGTTACGATGATCATTGGAAATGGGTTGTTGAATATTGTGGCAAAGGTATAAAACTTGCAGGCTTAAAGGAAGTTGAACAGACAGAACAATTACTCCTTTTTTAGAGGTGGCTGATAATCCAGCGGCAACAAATCGCCTAGCAATTGTGATGCCCAAAATCCCTCTACCCGTACCGCCGAGGGATCGAGGATGCGGCCTGTAGCATTCAATTCGATGAAGGCTTTGTCCAGAAAAATCAGGGAAGTACGCGGGCCGTACTGGCCGGGTGCCCAGGAGTAGGAGGATTTGGTGTATTTGACCTGGAGGTAATTTTTGAAATGGAGAAAAAGTGTGGAATCGCGTTCAACCAAAAAATCTGGATAATCTACTTTACTGGTATCCACTCTTTCGATAAATTTCTGGACCTCAGAAGCATTAAGCGTCTGTTGATAGGGATTGTCCTTGCGGACCGCCTGATAAAAAGGGATTTTTTTTAAAGCACTTAATGCCGATTTGCTTTGAGCAGTTTCCCGAAAATTAGGATTGAGCATCCGCTCCACCCAGCGCAGTTCAAAGCCTTCTTCTTGTAGTTTCTGCTGGTGTACACTATGCCCAAAGTGCAAGAGCGAGCCTTCATAGGCCAGTTGCTGATTGTTGCGCCAGCGTCGTTCCTGCTGCTTGCTGCCCGTCATGAAGGTAAAAAAAGGATAGCCTGTAATGATGAAATTGTGGTCGATTACATTGTATTCATACTGACGCAGCTCGTAATTGATTTTGAATCCGAAAGCCTTGTGTTCAATTTGTAGCGGCTCATCGGCGCTTGCCCGCATGGTGAAAGTGGCCGTATCGTAGGCAAATTGTAACACCTCAGGATTCAGAATTTTGCAATCGTCGGCAAAAAACGTGGTGCCGATGGCCAGCTGTTTGAACACCTCCAGGTTTTCGTACCAGGCCTTCCCTCGTTTAGAGTTCACTTCAAAGGCCTTCATTTCATTGACCTTTGGCACTAGTTTAAATACCAAAATTCTGCCTACATAAGATTCTGTGACAGGGAAATTCAAGGTTTCATAGCCCAAGTAAGAAACCACCAACTCAACCTGCAAGCCCATCGACTTGATGCTGAAATTGCCGCTTACATCACTTTGTACCCCAATGGTGGTATTGTTGTAATAAACGTTGGCGAAAGCCAGCGGTTCGTTGGTGTTGGCGTCCACGATACGCCCCCGCAAGTTTTGAGCATAGCCAGCAGATGCCAACCCAAAAATTAGCAGAAAAGAAAGCAAGGTAGGCAATTGAGCAGTTGGCATGGGCGGGATATAAAGGGTTCCAAAATCCAAGGCCCCGAACCCTGGAATTTTGGAACCCTGGAACCCGTTATTCTGCATATGCTTCCAACGGCGGACAAGTACAAATTAAATTACGGTCCCCAAAAGCACTGTCGATTCGGCTTACCGTAGGCCAGAATTTGAAGCCCTGGCGCAGGTAGGGCAGGGGATAGGCCGCTTTTTGACGGGAATAGCTGTATGGCCATTCATCCGCCGTGACCAAGTCCGCCGTGTGTGGCGCGTTGCTCAGTACATTGGATTTTGGATCCGCATCACCTGTAGCAATTTCGTCAATTTCTTTCCGAATCAGCAAGAGAGCGTCGCAGAAGCGATCCAGTTCGTCCAAACTTTCACTCTCCGTCGGTTCGATCATGATCGTACCCGCAACCGGGAAGGAAAGGGTAGGCGCGTGGAAGCCATAATCCATCAAACGTTTGGCAACATCTTCTGCACTGACCAGCGCTTTGAAGGGACGCAAGTCAATGATCAATTCGTGGGCACTGCGGCCTTTTTCACCGGTATACAGTACCTCATACTGGCCTTCCAGACGGGCTTTGATGTAATTGGCATTCAGAATGGCGTATTCGGTAGAAGCTTTTACCCCCACTTTGCCCAACATGCGCACATAGCCGTAGCTGATCAGCAGGATGCTGGCACTGCCCCAAGGTGCAGCAGATACCGCGTGGATGCCCTGGTCGCCACCAGTAGCGACCAATGCGTGTTTAGGCAAAAATGGCTTCAAGCTGTTGTTGACACAAATTGGTCCCATGCCCGGGCCACCGCCGCCGTGTGGGATGGCGAAGGTTTTGTGCAGGTTCAGGTGACACACATCCGCACCAATTTCGGCAGGACTGGTCAGGCCTACCTGGGCGTTCATGTTGGCACCATCCATGTATACTTTACCACCGTGTTGGTGGATGATGGCACAAATTTCCTTGATGCGGGTTTCAAACACCCCGTGAGTCGAGGGGTAAGTCACCATCAGGCAGGAAAGATTGGCGCTGTGTTTTTCGGCTTTGGCGCGTAGGTCGTCCACATCGATGTTGCCTTGCTCGTCGCAGCTGACCACCACCACTTCCATGCCGGCCATAACTGCGCTAGCCGGGTTGGTACCATGGGCTGAAGACGGAATCAGGGCCATATTGCGGTGGGTATTGCCGTTGGCTTCGTGATAGGCGCGAATGGTCAACAAACCGGCGTATTCCCCTTGTGCGCCAGAATTGGGCTGCAAGGAGCAGGCATCAAACCCCGTACAAGCACAAAGGTAGGCTTCCAGTTCGTCAAAAATTTGCTGGTAACCCTTCGCCTGATCAGCAGGAATGAAGGGATGCAAATTGGCAAAAGCTGGCCAACTTACGGGCATCAACTCGCTGGCCGCATTGAGCTTCATAGTGCAGGAACCCAGTGGAATCATGGAATGGGTCAGCGACAAATCCCGGTTTTCCAGGCGCTTGATGTAGCGCATCATTTTGCTCTCGGTATGGTAGCTATTGAACACCGGATGACTCAGGTACTCGGTATCGCGCTGGAGGGGCGCGGGGATTTGTGGCGCAAGAGTTCCGCTAAAATCCACGGTGGCATTGGCGTTTTTAACTTTGGCAAAAACCGCAACAATGTCATTCAAGTCAGCTGGCAGAACTGTCTCATCCAGCGTGATTTGTACGGCTCCAGTTGGGTAGTAAAAATTGATGCCAGCAGCCAGTGCAGCCTTTTGAATGGCTTGCTGAGTGGCTGCATCGGTTTCAATGAACAAGGTATCGAAGTAGTGGGTATTCTTTTGGGTATAGCCAAGCCCTTGCAGGTTTTTGGCCAAAATCTGTGCGCTGCCATGCACCCGTTGGGCAATGGCTTTGATGCCCTTTGGGCCGTGATAAGCCGCATACATTCCAGCCATGATGGCCAACAATGCCTGTGCTGTACAGATGTTGGAAGTCGCTTTTTCGCGGCGGATGTGTTGCTCGCGGGTTTGCAATGCCATGCGCAGGGCCCGTTTGCCGTGGCTATCAACGGATACCCCGATGATGCGACCGGGGATCAACCGTTTGTATTCGTCTTTGGTGGCAAAAAAGGCAGCATGCGGGCCACCATAACCCATGGGTACGCCAAAACGTTGGGAGTTGCCTACCACTGCGTCGGCACCCCATTCACCAGGAGGGGTCAAAAGGGCCAGGGCCAAGAGGTCGGAACAAACCGTAACGGTGATGTCTTTGGCATGCGCTTCTTCGGTCAGGGCGCGGTAATCTTCCACAGATCCATTTCCAGCAGGGTATTGGAGCAAGATACCGAAGCAGTTTTCATCCAATGCAAAATCAGCAACGGCTTTTATCACCACCTCAATCCCCAGTGGCTTGGCCCGGGTGATCAACAAATCGATGGTTTGTGGATAAACCTGATCGGAAACCAGATAAGTATTGGCTGTTTTGCGTTTTTTGCTCACCACACTGTGGAACATAGCCATGGCCTCCGCCGCTGCAGTCCCTTCATCCAATAAAGAAGCGTTGGCGATGGGCAAAGCGGTCATGTCGCTGACCATGGTCTGGAAATTGAGCAATGCCTCCAAACGACCCTGGGCAATTTCCGCCTGGTAGGGCGTGTACTGGGTGTACCAACCCGGGTTTTGGAAAATATTGCGCGAAATGACCGAGGGCGTAATGGTTCCGTAATACCCCAAACCGAGGTAAGAGCGGAAAACCTGGTTTTTAGCGGCGATTTTTTCTAACTCACGCAAATACTCGAATTCAGAGAGTGCGTCGGGCAAGGCCAGGTCGCCTTTGAGGCGAATGGCAGCGGGTACCGTTTCATCGATGAGTTGATCGAGAGAAGAAACGCCAATTGCCGTCAACATTTCCTGTAATTCTGCGGCATTGGGGCCAATATGTCGATCAATGAACTGATCAAAAAATGTCATTGTGCTCATGTTGCAAAACCCTGCTTGGTTTGGTTAGGAAAAAGAAAGCGCAAAGGTAGCAAATCACCACTTAAAAATAATGGTTCGATTGTGCTTATTACCATGATAAAGATCATTTGCGCAACACTGGAACTCAAAACGGATACCGATGGTTGAGCACTTTTGATTTTAATTTTATCTTTAATCGAAATTCACAAATCCAAACCCTATAATTATGAAAAACATTCAATTCCCAGTTCAATTCACCTTCAAAATTGGTACTCTTTCCAATGATTTTTTGGTTGAAGACGCCATGGGCAACGACATCGGTTACGTGCGACAAAAAATGCTCAAACTGATTGATGAAGTTGTAGTGTACGACAACGACCTCAAATCCAATATTTTATTCACCATCAAAGCCAACAAGTGGATTGATTTTTCCACCACTTATACCTTTACCAATCACCTAGGCCAGGAAATTGGCCGGATCGGCCGCAAAGGTTGGGCTTCAATCTGGAAAGCCCGCTATGAAATTTTTGATGAAAAAGTGAATCAAGATTTGCTGATTCAGGAAGAAAATGCCTGGGTTAAAGTAGGAGATGCGGTGCTCAGCGAAATTCCCATCCTGGGCTTGTTTACCGGATACCTTTTTAATCCTTCTTACATCGTCACTCGCCCTGATGGCACCGAAGTCATTCGTTTGAAAAAACAGCCTTCGCTGGTTGGTCGGCGCTTTTCACTGGAAAAGTTGAACAACTTCGAACCAGGGGAAGAAGAACGAGTCATCCTGGGGTTGATGATGATGATTTTGATGGAAAGACGGAGAGGGTAGGAGAGTGAAAAATGAGAGATGAATGATGAGAGATGAATGATGAGTTGCTACCGCAGAGACTTAGACAAGGTCATTGTCAAAAGCGCTGCGGTAGCAACTCATCATTCATCTCTCATCATTCATCATTCTCGTTGAATCACTATGGCCGAGGCACCACCACCTCCATTACAAATGGCCGCCAAACCTATTTTGGCTTCTTTTTGGTTCAAGACATTGGTCAGCGTTGTCACGATACGGGCGCCAGAAGCACCCAGCGGGTGGCCCAAAGCACAAGCGCCACCGAATACATTGACTTTGGCTTCATCAATACCCAAAACCTGATTGAAGGCCATTGGCACCACGGCAAAAGCTTCGTTGACCTCAAAAAAGTCGACCTCGCTGGCGCTGATGCCTGCCCGTTTCATCGCCAATGGTGCGGCAATGGTAGGCGTAGTGGTGAACCACTGGGGCTCCTGCTCAGCGTCGGCAAAAGCGAGGATTTTGGCAATGGGGGTAAGGCCCAATTTTTCCACCATTTCTTTGCTGGCCAAAATCAGTGCCGCCGCGCCATCATTCAAGGTACTGGCATTGGCCGCAGTGACGGTTCCGGTTTTGCTGAAGGCCGGGCGGAGGGTAGGAATTTTGCTGAAATCTACTTTTTTGTATTCTTCGTCTTCTACGAGGTCGATGGCATCGCCCTTGCGCTGGGGGATGCTCACGGGCACTATTTCGTTTTTGAACCAACCCTGTTGCGTCGCTTCGGCGGCCAGGGTGTAGGAGCGAATGGCAAATTCATCCTGGGCTTCGCGGGAAATGTTGAATTTCGCTGCGGTGGCGTCGCCGCAGGTGCCCATGGCCTGGTGGTCGTAGGCATCAGTGAGGCCGTCTTTGGCGAGCCCGTCTACGAGTTCCATGTTGCCGTATTTGCTGCCCCAACGCGCCGAAGGCACGTAGTAGGGGATGTTGCTCATGCTTTCCATGCCGCCCGCTACGACGAGGTCGGTGTAACCCAGCATGATCGATTGGGCGCCGTACATGATGGATTTCATGCCGGACGCGCACACTTTATTGATGGTGGTACAAGGGACAGTGTCGGGGATGCCCGCACCTCGGGAAGCTTGCCGGGCGGGAGCTTGGCCCAGATTGGCGGAGCAGACGTTGCCCATCAGTACTTCCTGGACTTGATCCGGGGCGACTCCAGCTTTGGCCAGCGCACCTTTGATGGCCATGCTGCCCAATTGGGTGGCGCTAAAACCGGCCAGTACGCCGCCAAAACTTCCTATAGGGGTACGAACGGCCGAAACGATGAATACTTCTTTCATGTTATTGGTTTGGAAAGGACTAATCTGGTTGAGAAGGTTGAGAAAGTTTAGAAGGTTGAGACCGTCTGAACTTAAACACAAAATTAAACCTGTTTTCCAGTCCAGTATTCAACAGCGAGGGAATTATTCCGGTTGACTTAAAGCGCGAAAGTTTTTTTTAAAAAGCAAAACTCTGTTGTTCAGCTTTTTGAAGCAAGAAATAGCAGGTAGACGCAGGAAAAATAGTTTTTATTTGCAAAAAGGGTTGTTTAATCCAAAAGCCTGCTCTATATTTGCAGTCCTAAACAGCGCGGCGTGGAGCAGTTGGTAGCTCGTCGGGCTCATAACCCGAAGGTCGTAGGTTCAAGTCCTGCCGCCGCTACGAAGTAAAGCCGGATGATGTAATGTCGTCCGGCTTTTTTGTTTTGGCTTATTTCGTATCTATCTTTTTCCCTTCTCGATTGATGTAGTAGCGCTCGGTACCTTTTTGGACTAGGGCTTTGTTTTCGAAGTCGAAGGGTTCGGCGGCATCGAATTGATAAGGAATCATGACCTTGCCTTGAACGTCGACCCAGCCCCATTTGCCTCCATTTTTGGCAATGGCCCAGCCGTTTTTGCAGGGTTTGATGTCTTCATAGTTGCAGGCGAAGTATAATTTTTCTTCGGTTAGATAGAGGCCTTTTTTAGACGCAAGAGAACATTCAATGATTTTGTCGGTTTTTCCCCAAGCTTGATCAAGGGTTGCTGGGACAATTATTTTTCCTTCATTGTTTAAAATACCCCATTTGTTGTTTTTGCGGAAAGTAGCGATACTGTAATTAAAGAAAAGCGAATGATCAAATTGTGGCTCAAATATAAAATGCCCCTTCCGATCGATCAGCCCCCATTTCCCTCCTTTCTTTACACAAGCCAAGCCGTCATAAAATTCAAATTTCTGATCAAATTGAGGTTCAACCAGAAAATTACCTTTTTTATTGATTAGTCCCCATTTGCCGTTTCTACACACACATACTGTTGTGTCTTTATATCTAAAATCGAAAGGGTGATCAAATTGGGGCTGAACAATGTATTCACCCTTTATATTGATTAAGCCCCATTTTCCGTCTTTTTTTACATTGGTTTCATCCCAAAAGCCGAAATGAAGTGCATCTTCATATTGAGGTTGTATGACAAAGTTTCCATCCTTATCAATAAAACCCCATTTTCCGTCTTTTTGAGCTTTGGCCAAACTACTATAGGGGAAACCTCCAGTATCTTCAAATTGGGGTTTGACACTGAAGGTGCCCCATCGATTGATGAATCCCCATTTTCCATCTTTTTTCACGGCTGCTTCGCCACCTAAACCCATCGAAAACCCTTTGGCCTCTTCGTATTGAGGTTCAATAAAGTATTTACCTGATGAGTTTACAAAACCCCAAAGCCCTTGTTTTTTTACCAAAGCAATGGTGTCAGAATAAAATGGACTCGCATTTTCAAATTGGGGCTTAAATAAAATTTTACCAGAAGTTGTTACATAACCTGAGAGATTGCCTGTTTTTGCTTCTGCTATTTGTTGGTAAAAAACATAAATATCATCAAATTGTGGAGCAGTCAATATCTCTCCTTGAGGGCTGATTAGACCCCATTTGTTGTTTTGTTGTACTTGGGCTACGCCATCTTCAAATTGTTTAACCGCATCAAATCGGGGCGTAATGATAAACTTGCCCTGCTTATCAATTAATCCCCATTTGTTGTCTTTTTTTACTAATGCACTCCCTTGGAAAAAGTGATGGGCATCTTGGAATTGAGGAGCAATCGTTATCACACCATCTTCATTCAGGAACCCATATTTACCATCCTGATGCGCTACCAGTACGCTACCATCGCTCTTCCTGGAAGAAGAGAAGAATTTAAATTGAGGTTGAATGATAAACTCTCCTTTGCGGTTAATGATACCCCATTTACCCTCCTTTTTGACATAGGCAATGTTTTTAAAAAAAGGATATACCCCCTCAAGAACAGGTTCAATGATAAACTTCGCTTTTTTATTGATCAAACCCCATTTATTGTCGCGTTTGACAAAAGCAACTTCTCCATCAAATTCGGGGGCTTCATCTAATTGTGGCTGAAGCAATATTTTGCCAGAAACATCCACTATTCCCCATAGTTTTTCTTTTTGCACAAAAGTGACGCTATCTCTAAAATGCTTAAACGCATCAAAAGTTGGTTGAATCAGGATCTGCCCTGTTACATTGGCCAAACCCCAAAGCTTGTTTTTTAGCACCAAAGCTAAACCGTCACGAAATGAATAGACCTGATCAAACTGAGGGGTAATTACCTGATCACCAGATCGATCAATATAACCCCATTTACCCTCTTTTTTGACCGATGCGAGACCTCCAAGAAAAGAAAAAACGGTATCGTATTCAGGTTTAATTTTAAAACCCCCTAGTGTATCAATGAAGCCCCATTTTTGATCCTTTTTGACGGCAGCCATGCTTTCATAAAAGGGTTTCGCACTTTCAAATTGAGCGGGTACTCGAATTTGGCCGTTGGTTGCAAGAAAACCGGTCTTATTGGCCAAATAATACCTCAGCAGCTGCTTTTCATTGGTTTGTTGGGTATAAAAATCTTCATAAACGATGCTGTCTAACTTGGCTTCTTGTAGTAATTGACCATTGGCAGTACACAGACCCCATTTTCCTTCTTTTTTTACAACTACTCCATGGTTGGGTAATGTATAAAGGAAGTCAAATTGTGGCGAGACCTGGAATGTTCCTGTTTTATCAATTACTCCCCATTTCTCTTTAGATTTCACCCAGGCATAGCCTTGATGAAATGGACCTGCATCATCGAATTGCATCGGGATGACGATTTCCCAGCTTTTATTCATGTATCCCCATGAATTGTATAGAATTACCCTTGATAAACCTTCAACAAAAGGTAGCACACTACGAAATTTAGGAGCGATGACAAATGCTCCAGTTTTGTCGATAATTCCTGCTCTATTATTCAGACTAGCTGTTGCTAAACCATTTTCAAATGAATAAGTACTTACTCCATCAAACTTTGGCTCTATTGCGATCTGGCCTTTGGGGTTGATGTACCCCCTCTTATAGTTAATTTCAATCAAAGCAAGCCCATCAGAAAAAGGGTCTGCTCTATCAAATTTTGGTGGAATAACAAACTGACCTTTGGTATCAATCAGCCCCCATTTTTCATCTTTTTTAACCAGTGCAACGCCTTCATAAAAGGGATGTACGGAATTAAATTGTGGCTCAATAACGTATGCACCTCTTTTGTTGATATAGCCAAAATAATGCCCTCTTTGAACGGCTGCAAGTCCTTCCTGGAAGGCATAAACCCAATCATATTTTGGAGGAATAATGAACTGCCCGGCCTGATCAGTATAGCCCCATTTGCCAAATTTTTGGGCAGGAATTAAGGTATCTATGAGGGCAGAATTTGTAGAATGGGCATCTAAATGTGAAGATGCTAAAGACTTAGAACAAGGAACCAATGAACCTGGATTTAGCCAATTCAATAAAAGAATGAGGAGGAACATAATTGGGTGTTTTATGTTTGCAAACATACACACAAGTTCTCCCACTACAAAATTCCCCAGCTTTTGTATTTTGCAGCGTTTTTCACCCAAACCCATTTCCCAATGATCATCCAGGAACTCATTCACTCCCTACCCCAAATTGGCAAAGTGGAATGGATTGGCCTGCGGCCTGCCTCTCGCGCGACCCTCGTGCCAGTAGCATCCGTAGAAGCCCAAACCGAAAATGGGCTGACTGGTGATCGGTACTCAGGTCAGAATGGCAAACGCCAGGTGACCTTGATTCAGGCAGAGCACTTGGTGGCGGCAGGAGCTATTTTGGGGCGGGAACCCATCGACCCTCAATTGACCCGGCGGAACATTGTGGTGTCTGGGATCAATTTGTTGGCCTTAAAAGACCAGCAATTCCGTATCGGTGAGGCCATTTTGGAGATGACGGGCAAGTGTTTTCCTTGTCAAAGGATGGAAGAAAACCTGGGGCCGGGTGGCTACAACGCCATGCGTGGGCACGGAGGGATTACGGCCAGGGTGATTAAGGGAGGGGCCATCAACCTGGGCGATGAAGTTGCATTGATTCAGCCTGAAAAACCGGTGTAACTTTTTTAAGACTTAAACTGTTTTTGATAAAACCCAAACAGCACGAATTGCTACTATGGACAACATGATCAACATTACCCTCTTCGATCGGGAAGGGGTAAAACACGAACTGGAAGGCCCAACGGACATGAACATGAACCTCATGGAGTTGTGTAAAGCCTACGAATTGCCAGTGAAAGGAACTTGTGGCGGGATGGCATTGTGCTCTACCTGTCACGTATATGTACTGAGCGATCACGAGCTGCATGAGCAGAGTGAAGACGAGGAAAACATCCTGGATCAGGCCTTTTTTGTGAAAGACAATTCCCGTTTGGGTTGCCAATTGCATTTGAGCGATGAGTTGGAAGGGCTTATCGTTCAGTTGGCACCTGAGTCAGAAAACTAAAACATATGGGCGCGACCAAAGCTGATCTTTTTACCGCTGAGCAAAACCGCCTGGCCGACTTGTTTCGGGCTGTAGGGCATCCGGCGCGGATTGCCATTCTGGACTATTTGTTGCAGGTGCAGGGCTGTGTGTGTGGCGATATTGTACACGCCCTCCCGCTATCGCAGTCAACGGTTTCGCAACACCTGAACGAACTAAAAAAAGTTGGTCTGATCAAAGGTGAGGTGGAAGGTGTGCGGGTTTGTTATTGCATCGATCAAAAGGCCTGGACGGAGGTAAAAACCATGCTGGACGGCTTCATGGCCAAAGCGAAGTGCTTCTGCTAATCCTTGCTAAGGTGCCTCTTCAGTGCCTTAGGTTTCTTATGTGGTGAAAAGAAAAAAGCCTGCGAAGCAGGTATTATTTTACCACCTAAGAAACCTTAGGCACCGAAGACACACCTCAGGTAGTTATTCGGTTTTGGAGATCAAGCCACCCTTGCGGCTATCCACCTCTACCGTTACTTTATCCACTTTTCCACTCACAATCCAACGCACCTTTACAAATCCCATTCCCGGGATATTCGGCACTTCGATCGTTTGTGGAGTGTATTTTTGTTCCTTGGTCTGGTTGAAATCTTCGTTTTCCACGATCATCCCCGCTACCACCGTCGCATTTTTCAAACTGATGTAATCCGGACGTTCAATTTTGTACTTCAGGTCATGCGCCGAGTGGGTGGGCATGATGCGGCTGTTGTACACTGTGGCGGTGATTTCGGTCAGGTTGTTGGCCAAGGGCTTTTTCACGATACTGAATACCTCCAGTTGCGGCATTTGGTAGGCATGCAAGAGGGTGAAAGACATGTTGCGGTGGGCATCTTCCTCTAGCAAGAAGCCCGGGTGGTTTCGCAGGTAGTTCTTTTTAGGCCCACCAATTTCAACGTCACCAAATTGCGGGTGTTTGAAAGGTTTCCACTGCACATAACCATCACCCATCAACAGGTATTTGTCAAACTCTTCGTAATCCTGGTTTTGGAAGCGGTTTTGTTGCGCATTAGGCTGTTGGTTGAACAACTTGAAGGAAGTCATCAATTCGTTGCTGAATGTAAACACTCCCCGGGTCAGCGCAAACCAGTCGATCTCGCCACCATACACTGTGTACAAGTCTTTGTGGATGATAAAGTACTTGTAACCTGGGACAATTTTTTCTCCAATTTTACCAATTACGTCGTATACCGCAATGTCGCCTTGGCTGTAAAAAGGATCATCCTCGGCAGCTCCCGGGCCGCGCAGGAACATGCCACCATTGTTGTGGTAGCTCTGCGCGCCAGCAATGTTGGGATGAGCCAGGACGAAACTTTTGATGTTGCGGGTTTCCGGCAAGGTGCCAGGATAAAACAGCGCACCACCCTGTACGTAGTTAGGCTGCCAGTTCCAGGCCCAATCGCGGTTGGGATCGTAGACGCCCCAGTTGTCTTCGTTGACTTGTCCATCGCCGTCGTTGTCCAGGCCTTCGGAGCCCAATAAATCGTATTCACCCGCTTCGTCGGTGCGTGCAGGTACCATGCGGGTAGGGTAGTTGGGGTCCACTTTCCACCGGCCCAGCGGATTTTTGCGGCGCATGGTTACGATGTTGCCATCGCCATCCAGGTCGTCCAGTTTGTCTTCATCGATTATGCCATCGTCGTCGTCATCGAAGGGCATCATGCCGGAGCGGGAACTGCTGGCGGTATTGGGTTGGTGGATGAAGTTTTCACGGCCATCCAGGTTGATGGAAGGGATGATGTAAAACACCCGATTGCGCAGCAACTCGCGGATGAAAGGCATGGTGTAAAAATTCTCAGCCAGGTACCAGGCGGTATACATGGCGATTTCGCCACCCTGAATCTCGTTGCCGTGGATGTTGCCATCGATGTAAAAGCCGGGCTTGCGATCAGGAATACCGGATTTGTAATCGGTGATGGTCATCAACCACATCTCGCGGCCCTGGAAGGATTTGCCGATGGATTGCAATTTGACCAAATCGGGATGTGCCTTGACCATGCGCTGGCAAAAATCGGAGATTTGGGCGTAGTCGTGGTATTTCCGCCATTCCTCTTTGACCTTGGGATCGGCGGGTGAACCTACCGCCCGCATACCGTTGAGGTCGGCAGGGCTGATGTTGGGTTGGGTTTGCGCAAAAGCAGTAACACCCAATAAACAGAAGAAAAGCAATAATTTATTCATAGTGTGATACTTCTAGGAGGATGATTAGTTAAGGGTGAATTCTACAGTTTTGGTGCCTGCGGTAGGGCAGGTGACGGTGACGGAGATTTTGCCCGTACCATTTACCAGCCAGGTGTATTCCACAAATTCACCCGCACCCATCGAAGCTTGTAGGTTCATTTTTTTGCCAGAAAGCAGGGTTTGAGTGGCGGTATGGTTCAAGGTGGTGCGCACCTTGGACACGTACTTAACCCGATTGCCCAGGTCGGCGAAAGTGGGCAGAAATCCTTTGTTGATCACTTGCACTGTGATGCGGTTTACGCCTCCTGAAAGAGGCTCCACTTTGGTATTGACGATGTCCAGGCTGGGCATGGCTGCGGCCAAATCCAATAAAAATTTATTGTGTTTTTGGGCAATGTCGTCGAGGTATGAAACGGGTGGGTTCCAACGCGCATAGGGCAATAAGCCTCCAACTTCCACCTTTTTACCGGGAAAATCAGGGTGTTTGATTTCCTTCCAATCGGCAAATACAGCTACTTTTTCGGCGTCGGCCCATTTGAAGAAAATTTCGTCTGCGCTTAAAGTTGCAGCGGCAGCTGGTGCTTTTTGTTTTTGTGAAGAATCTTGGGGCGGCATTTGTGGCCACCAGCCTGGGGTACCAAAGCCAAAACGGCCAGCGTGGTAATAAGCGGTTTGGACTAAACTTCCTTTGCCCAGAGGCATGGCGGGTGCATTTTTTAAACCCGTGGAAGTATTGTACATTTTGGAAACGTATTCACCTACCGCGGCGTCCTTTTCCAAGGGACCAGTTACGATGCGGTTGCGGGCCTTGGCTGCATCGAATTTGATGGCAGACGAGAGGTTGTTTTCTGGCCCAAATACGATTACACCAAAAATGTTGAGGTTGCGGTATAAAAATTCCAGCACGGCCTTGGTTTCTGCTTCCGAAGCAGCGTAAACGCCGGATTCTTTTTCAAAATAAGGGTAGTTAAAGGTGAAGTTTTTATTGATGTTGACACCACCTTCGGCATCTTCATTCCAGTTGTTGTCTTTGTCATTGTCGGTGCCTTCGCTGAGCAGGAGGTATTTGCCTACTTCACTTTTGGTTGGATCAGCCTTGACCAAAATACGCGGATCGCTCTTGCTGGGAATCAAGGTGCCACTGGGGTCTTCTACTCGCAATTGAGTGATCAGGCCATCGGCATTGAGGTCTTCGAAAGGGTCTTCGTTGACGCGGCCATCGCGGTCTTCGTCACTGGAAGTGGCATTGCCGGAGCGTTCAAATCTACTTTTGCCCTGATCCCAGGCATCGGGATTGGCGCAGGCCATGATGTAAAGGGTCTTTTTGCTGAGCAAATCTTTGACCTGATCGCTGGGATTGTTCAGCATTTTTTCAGCCATCAACAACAGCGTTTCGCTACCAGCAGGGTGGCTGCCATCGAGACCTCCCACGAGCAACAGTGCGGGTTTGCTACCTGGGTTGCCTTGAGAAAGGGTAATTAGCCAGAGGTCTTTGCCCCCTGCACTTTTGCCCGCTGAGCTGACAGAGGCTAGGCTGGCATTTTTACCTGCCAAATCCTTGATGCGGGTAGTCAGTTGCTGGTAAGTAGAGTAGGTCTTTTGGGCGGATAAACCACCCCAAAATCCACAAAGAATGAGTAAAACAATAAGCCTCATGTGTACGAGTTTAACTGATTTTTGGTTAGGACGAGTTAATTTAACAAGCCCATCAATTGGGTAAATATGGGAAAAGGGAATGGGTTGTGCAAGGAGACTTGCTCATGGAAAGATGAATAGCTTTATTCTGATTGGATCAATAGGGTAGAAATAGACCAATTGCGTTGGGGAAAAAAGGGAAGTGTGTTTAGTTGCTGAATTTTTCCTGGTAGGTTTGGATGCTTGCTAGGGCCATTTCTTCCGTCATGCCTTCTGATTGTAAATGAGTGAGAATGAGTTCTTGTACTCGTTCTACTGGTAAGTCTACGAGCATGGCCATCTTTTCAAGGGAGAATTCATGGGTTGACCAAAGTTTGAGGATAACCTCGAGCTTTCCTTGTTCAATTCCTTGTTCAATTCCCTGTTCGATTCCTTGTTCAATCCCTTGTTCAATCCCTTGTTGTTTAACATCTTCTAAAATTGCTTCGCGGAGTCCCATCGTAGTAACGGTGTTTGAAAGAGTGAGTAAATCCTGTTCAAAATTAGCATTTATTTCTGAATTTGTAAAGGGGACGAAGTAGTGGATGAAATCGATGATCAAACTAATTTTTTCCCGTGGAATATTACGCGTTTTTAAGCGCTGAATCATATCCAGTTTTAGCAAACGCAAACTTTGATCATCTACCGGGCGATTCAAATGTTGCCAGGCAGCTTCCATTACCGCAGCAAATGGATTGGGGTCTTTGGCCAATTCTGCTGGACTGTGATCCCGCAATACATAGGTGTTGAATTCGTAAGTTAACTTGGTTCCAAAAAACTTTTCTTCGAATGCCTTAAAATGGTAGGTTCGATCCCAATCTGTATAGATCGCTAAACCGATCACTTTTCGCTGAAACCTGTCTCGAATGCGGTAGATACACTCAAACATACGTCGGGCAAAATACTGGTCTTGGTATCCTTGCACTTCTACATGGATTAAAAACCAAACCTCTTTGCCATTTTTGAGGTAAACCTTCATCAACTTATCAGCATGCCGACGGTGCCCAGGGCTATTAGGGATGAGTTTTTGTAGCTCAGTGTCTAAAAACTCAATTCCGCGGTCAAAATCTACTATTTTCACTAAGTCTGGGAAAAAATAAGCAAGAAAATCATCAATGAGGCTTTCGATGATGCCTTTCCATAGGGCGTCTTTGGAAACTTGCATGGATTTAATTTTGAGTGCAATTTAATGTTTTACTTTTAATTTTTAAAATATTTTTTGTTGAATTTATTTTTATTTCGAGATCATTATAACGACGACTATCTCAGTCACTAAATATCCTTCCTATTTTATTCTTCAATTCCAATTTAAATTTTTTTTATCTTACCATCTTCAAAATAACCTTAAAGTGTAGAAAATGGAACCAAACACCTCCAATCAAGGTAATGCGCCAAACGAATCCACCGCTGACGCCATCAAAGAAAAAAACCTCCGCCTTTTCCAAAGAGGCTTAACCTGGATGGCCGTCGGAGTAGGGATCATGGGCCTGAGTTTTATGATCCAGTTTTTGCTTTTTCAAGCGGATGACCGGTCATTTATTGTACCGATGTATGTGTTGACAACCCTGGGTAGCCTTTGTGTCATGAAGGGTTTAGTCGATGCTTTTGGCTTTTGACACATTGTTGATTCTCTAAAATCTACCCGCCTTTTTGAGCCATACCAAAATAAATATGGCCTTTGTTTTGCTTTTTTTTAGATAATTCCGTTCTTGCGGCAGAATGGCAAATGCTGTTCTTACTTGTAATCATCAAAACAAGGTGCATTGAACAAGTTCAGGCAATCCCTAAGATCAATTGGCGCTTGGCTACTTATCCTGCTCATCGTGGTGCAATGGATAGGAGGTCGTGTGTTCATCAATGTGGTCTACACTGCCCGGATCGAGCACCTGATGAATGCCAAAGAAACCGCGATTGCCCAGAAGCTCAAAGCGGAAATTGGGGTAACCGCTAACGTAAAAATTCAAGACAAAAAAGACCTCAAAGTCGTACAGGGGATGGGCTATGGCGCTCCCTTCATCTTTTCAGAAGAAAGCGACGGTGAAACCCAATACTATACCGTTGACGCCAAATCTCCACATGGCCTACGCCACGAATACAAGGTTGATCAGCCACAGAACCAGGAAGATCGTTCAGCACCTAAAACTTTGACGGAGCGCTTTTTCTCCGATTTTTGGTTTGAAGAACACCTCATCCTGGACATTAACCCATTTTTTGATCATTGCACAAAAACTGCTCAACCACTTATTTTCAAAGATTTAGCTGATTTGTCTGACCTTTCAATCCTTACTCCGCCGCCGCAGTTGGCTTGATTTTTCATGCTTTCCATTTTTTGTAATGACCATGCGCTCTTGTAGCGCCATGGCTAATCCTCATTGGTTTAATTTTTTTCGATGAAAAATCACTTCCAATACATACTGGTGTTGGCTGTATTACTCAGCCAATTGGGCGCTGTATTTGCCCAAACGCCTTCCGATGACCTGATGATGAAAAAGCGGGAAATCTGTTTGGCAGCCTCTTATGAAACTGGCTCCTGGAATCAATACTGGGAAGGTACCCGCTTGCGCGAAAACGCCAATATTGGCACTTTTTCCAGGGAGATCATCATGCCGATGTTTGCTTATGGCATTACTGACAAAATCAATCTACTTGCGGGGGTACCCTATATTGCTACGGATGCAACGGGTGGGCAACTGGTTGGTGCCAAAGGTTTGCAGGACTTGGGCATTGCGGTTAAAGCGGAATTGTTTAACCGCCAGGTAGGTCCGGGCAAGGTGTCCTTTTTGACTACAGCTGGTTTTTCTTTCCCGGTATCCAATTATTTGTCGGATTACATGCCCTTTAGCATTGGCCTCAAAACCAGAGAGGTAACCCTGCGTGGCATCTTGCAGTACCGCTTCGACAATGGCATCTACGCCCGTGGCGCATTTGCGCACCTTTGGCGTGGTCAAAGCAAGGTAGAACGCGACTATTACTACAACAATGGTAGCTACTATTCAGAGTGGATGGATGTGCCCAATGCCTTGAATTACCACGGTGCCGTAGGGGTTTGGCTTTTTAACAACTCCTTGAAACTGGAAGCCAATTACATGGCGGTACATTGCCTGAGTGGAGATGACATTCGGATTTACAATGCGCCACAGCCAACCAATAAAATGTCGTTTGACCAGGTGGGTTTCTTTGGCCAGTATTATTTCAAAGGCATCAAAGCGATCCAGGGTTTGGGAATCCTGGCTTACTATTCCAAAGTTATTGATGGCCGCAACATGGGTAAATTCCAAAGCGTGGGTGCCGGGGTAACCTATCAGTTTAAACTCTAAAATCGCCAATTCGCCATGAAAAATAAATGGATACGTCTCATTTTCGCATTCGGCCTGGTGTATGCTTTTTCCTGTGAAAAAGAATTGCTGACCCGCGCCGATTATGCCGATTACACTTTCGCTAGCCTGGATGAAAAAGGCGGTTCCTGGAAACCAATCCTTCTAAGCGGGGGCAACCAAATTTCCATTCCCACTCCTAAGGACGTCAGTTCCGACGACTATAAAAATGAATTGGCTGCCCTTAAAACGGCGATGGCCAATTTGACCAACGACCAAAAGAAAGCGATTGAATATTGGACCAACAACCCAGTCCTGCGCTGGAACGAGATTGCGCTGGAATTGGCTGCCAAGTACAACATCATTCCACAACCCAATGCAGATGGTACCTATACTTTGCCGGATCCTGCCAATCCGAGCAAATACCCGCAATTTCCTTTTGCGCACCCAGCTTACACCTCCCGGGCCTTGGCCTATTTGAGTGTAGCACAATTTGATGGTTTGGTCTCTGCCTGGCATTACAAGTATACCTACAATCGCAAAGCGCCATCGGACGTCGACAACAGCATCATTCCCGCATACGCCAAAACTTCTCTGCCTGCTTATCCTGCAGATGGGGCAGTAGTCGCAGCTGCATCGCGGGATATCCTGACGGCGATGTTCCCATTGGAAAAGGAGTACTTGGCTGCTAAAGCTACCGAACACATGTCCAGCTTGACCTGGGCAGGTGTGAACGTAAAAAGTGACATCGATGCAGGTTCAACCATTGGTGTGGAAGTAGCCAAAGTGGCCTTGGCCAGAGCGCGGACGGATGGCATGAGCAAAGCTCAAACGCCCAAACCCATTTCTGATTCCATTAAAACTGCTGCGTTCAAACGATATGGTTGGCAATGGGACAACATGGAATCCCCTGTTCGTCCGGTTGGTTTGGCGCCACTTTTTGGCAAGGTGAAAATGTGGAATGTACCGAATGTAGAAGTGGTTCGCCCCGGGCCGCCACCAGCACCTGGCTCCGCCGAATTCAATACCGCGGCCAAAGAATTACAGGACATCGCCAAAAAGATCACCCCGGAACAGCGCAAAATCGCCAACTGGTGGTCAGATGGTTTGGGCACCTATACCCCTCCAGGGCACTGGAATCGCTACGTCAAAGATTTGTTGATCGAATACAAATTTAACCCACTACGCTCCGCCCGCACTTTTGCCTACTTGAATATGGCAGTTATGGATGCAGGAGTCAGCTGTTGGGATACGAAATATTACTACCATTACCCCCGGCCAATCCAAGCGATTCCGGGGTTCAAGACTATACTGGGTACTCCAAACTTTCCTGCCTACACTTCCGGGCACAGCACGTTTTCTGCTGCTGCCTCGGAAGTTGTAGCGTACGTTTTTCCCAACGAAGCTCAAAAAGCGAGAGCGTGGGCAGATGAAGCTGCGGAGTCCCGGATTTTGGGAGGTATTCACTACCGATTTGATGCTGAGGTGGGGATCACCCAAGGTAAAAACGTCGCGCAATACAGCCTCAATAGAGCAAAACAAGACGGAGCGGAATAAGCGCTCCTGTAATACTTGAATAGTGAGGGTAGAAACTTGAATGGTTTCTGCCCTTTTTTATTTTATTGATCAACTTTGGAGCACTAGCATTAAAAAAAGCAAAAAAGTGGAACGGAGCTGATAGCATTCGACACATTGGGATGTAACGTCTTTAATCAAAACATCTTTAACCTAAATAAAAACATCCCAATGAAAAAGTTAAGCTTCAATGCACTTTTCACTTTTGTTGCCTCCTTGGTCACAATTTTGGCATCGGCTCAAAATCCGGTAGTGGTCAATCCGTCTGCTTTAACTATTGCGGCGCCCAATCTGGTCATCACCAATATTGTCCCAGAAAAACCAGTGTACTTGCCAGGTGAAACAGTCAATTGCAAAGTAACCGTAAAAAACATCGGCTCTGCCAAAGCCATTGGCACCCTGGATGACCCCGCCAAAGGCTATATGGTTGACATGGTTTTGTCTACCGACGCTAGCGCACCGATTGCCTTCGCGGTAGTTCCTAATCCCTACGAATTCCAGGAAGACATGCTGGTGATCGGTGGTCGCTACAGCAACACAAAAACCTTGGCCCCTGGTCAGGAAGACACCTACCTGGAAAGTTTCCCTATGCCTAAAGTAATTGCTAAACCTTGCCAAATGGGCTATGTTGCCATCGGTGCGATTGCTGACCCTGGCAAAAAAGTAGCAGAAACCAATGAAAATGACAATACCCGTTTTGTTCGGGTCAAGTTGGATTGCGGTGGTTCAACAACTGCCGGTCGCCCTGATCTCGTGATTACCTACATGGCCTTGGCTAATCCGGTTGGTGGCCCTGGTTTGGCTTTCTCTGAATTCAAAATTGAGGTGAAAAACATTGGTACTGCTCCAGCAATTGGCACCGACAGTGACCCGGTGAATGGCTACATGGTAGACATCATTACTTCTTCCAACACAGCCGCTCCAATGGCCTTTGCTCCTCTAGCTGCTGCGGGACAATTCCCTGAAGATAAACTGGTGATTGGTGGTCGGATTTCCAACACCAAAACCCTGGCGCCAGGTGCTTCACAAATCTACTATGTGAATGACATGAAGCTACCGATGGTTGATTTACATAACTACTGTGGAAGAGCTTTCTTTCTGGGCGGTATTGTGGATTCAGGCTTAAAAATTGCTGAAATTTTGGAAACAAACAATCAACGCTTTATCGAATTTAAAGTGGATTGTAAGATGTATACGGGAGGGAAATAGTGATGAGTGAAAAGTGATGAATGATGAATTGCTGCCGCAGAGACATTGTCTAAGTCTCTGCGGCAGCAATTCATCATTCATCATTTATAACTTATCACTAATTTAAGGTGTTTCCTGGCGCAAAGAATTAATCCACGCCGCCATTTTCAAAGCATCCGCCTTCGGTACCTGGGGCATAGCGGCCATTTCGGTAGCGTATTCGGGCCAGTTTTTAGGCTCAGGTTTGTGAATCAATTGTACGATGCGCTCGTTGCTGTACTTGCGCTTGGCGATATCGGTAAATGAAGGGCCAACCTGACGGGCGTTGGTGTTGTGGCAACCCAAACAGGTCCATTTGGCTAGCAGTGGTTGTACCTTATCGTAAGAAGGCGCTTTGGCGTCTACGGTTTCCTTGCCCGTTTTGGCTTTGGGCACTTTTACCTTCACTTCTGCAGCCGCCTTTGCTGGGGTAGCTTCCATTTTTTTGGTACTTACTTCCGACATGCTCAGTTTTGTACCATCTGGAATGTTGTTGAGCGTGTAGTAAGCCGTTGGGTGCAAAACAGGCAAACCATCGCGTGAGCGAACGCCATCCACTTTGATTTCGTGCAGATAGTATTGCTTGATGTTGTCGATAAGCAGGCGCACTTTCAAGCCATCTTCCGATACTTTTGCCCCTTTGATGTTGAGGGGGGCATCGCTGATGGGCGGGCTACCGTACACCGGATGGTACTTGTAGATGAAGTTTTTGCCAGCATAGGAAGCCAGGTTTTCGGCGCTGGCCTTGTCAACGGGCAAAGTAAATTCAATCTCAAATCCATCGGGCATTGCACGCACTGTTTTCATTTCCATGGGCACTTTACCTGTCCAGGCCAAGCGCTGTAAGCCCGAAGTGGACGTGCCAGCAGAACCCCAACCACGGTTGGTTTCACCCACGTACAAAGAACCATCGTGTCCCCAAGTCATGCGCAAGATTCCCGATTGGAAACCGCTGCGGAAATCAAAAGCTA
Source organism: Saprospiraceae bacterium (assembly GCA_027486765.1). Taxonomy (GTDB): domain Bacteria; phylum Bacteroidota; class Bacteroidia; order Chitinophagales; family Saprospiraceae; genus Haliscomenobacter. The sequence continues at coordinate 44,167 of JAIXOO010000115.1, read as the reverse complement.
CGCCTTGATATTCTCCCTTCACCTTCTCCATGACCACCCGCATCACGCGACTTTGGCCCTGGTCACCTACAAAAACCTGACCTGTAAAAGGCCCAAATCCACCTTTGGTTTCATCGGGTACAATTTCGGAGTTGGAAATGCCCAAAATCCCGTGCGGCAGCCAAACTGCGGGCAGGGTTACTTCCGGTAATTTACTTTTTATGGCAAAAAGGGTGTTTGGATTGGCTTCGTTGTCGATGTTTTCAGGTTTGTTGTAGCCTCCAGTGCCATTTTTAACTTTACGAGGATCGACCACGGCATTGAACTGATCGGCGGTCATTTTTACTGGCGAGTTGGCAATTTTATCCGTCCACACCAATCCAGCCGGGTGGCCGGTGAAAGCACCTTTTTTAACGTGCCAAATCCCACCAGAACCCATGTAATCGCCCTGGTTGTCGTCGTAAAACAATTCTCCATCGATCATGCCCAAACCACAAGGGGAACGCATCCCGGTAGCCCAGGGCTCCATTTTGCCGTCGGGAGTGATGCGCATGGTCCAGCCACGGCCAAAGACCCGGCTTTCACCCCGCCACCATTCCTGGTCACCAAAAGCCACGTTGCCCGTGACAAACATGCTGCCGTCGGGTGCAAATTTTGGCCCGTAGGAATATTCGTGGTAGTGGCCAGAAACGGGCCAGGCGTAAACGGTTTCGTACACATCCGCTACGTCGTCGCCGTTGGTGTCCATCAGTTTGGTGAGTTCACCACGTTGAGCGGCGTAGAGGGCATTGTCTTTAGAAGCCAAACCCAAGGGTTCGTGCAAACCAGAGGCAAAGAGTTTGTAACGAGGCACCGCACCGTTGGCCATTTCTGCATTTTCTACTAGGTAGACATCTCCACGGCGGGTACAAAGGGCCAGGCGACCGTCTTGCAAGGTCGTTATCCCACCCACTTCCAGCAACATCCCTTCGGGAGTGGGCAGGGTGATGATTTTGTAATAATCGTCTTCCGTGGGTGTTTTCGCCGGCGGATTGACGTTCCAGGTAAAACTGGTAAATACTTGTATGATGAGCAGACCGGCCAGAATGAGTCCGGTTCGAAGCATGTATTTCATAATGTTTTTTTTAAAGCTTACCAAACAATCGAGTACTTCGCGATGCCAGCTTTCACCGGCAACACCAATTCTTTTTTGCCATTAAAATCACGAACCGATGCTTTTAGGTCACCACCTATGACGATGTAATACTTGCGGTCGTCAATGGCAAAAGACCCGTCGGGCATGGCCATGATGTCTTTGCCTTCTGCCAACTTGAGGTGTGCCCCTTCAGGAATCGTCCCATTCAGCGCGATTTCCCGGACCAGACTGTTTTGGTCTACGCTGGGGTAACAACGCTCCTCTACATCGATTCCTTTGTAGCTGTAGCGGAAAATAGGCCGTCCAGTGGCTTCCTCAATGGCGTAACCTTTGGTTTTGAAGTCGGCTTCCTGATAGGTGGTGGGAAATGCGTCACTTCTGCCCTGGATGATGCCCAGGCTTTGGCCAATAAAGGTGTACTGGGTGACTCCCATTGGGCGGAAACTACCATCACCCCGGTCATTCCACATGGGGGTAGCATCCACAAAATCGCCCCGCCAAACACAGGCTACGTTGCCTGCTTTGAGGTCGTAGATGTAATGCAGCCCCCCCGGATCACCGACACCAATGGTATGGGTGAGGCGGCGGGCCCGATCGCGTTCAAAATCCAGGAAAGCGCGGAGCAGTTTGGTTTTGCTGCCCACTGCAACCTGAATGGGGGAAGTAGGGTTGGGGTCTGGTGGATAAGAACCAAAAGTGGTCAATGTGGAACGTTGAATGGCCGAACCCTCAATGACCCAACCCAACCGGGGAGGCATATAGCCCGCGTCTTTGTAGTAATAGAGGGTAAAAGGGTGCGCACCAGCCTTGAGTTGAACACTACTCTGTTTTGAATCCCACCAACTATCCGGGCGCTCGTTGAAGGCTACATTCTGGTTGTCGATTTGCAGTTTGTACCCCCCGGTTGTATTGAGCGACATCAGGTAATAGCCATCTTCAGGAACGTTCAATACGCCATCAAAGCGTACACCAGAAACATCCTCCAGGTCCAGCACTTCGACTGTAACGGCGGGAAGTTTTCCGCTAGACTTAGGTGTTTGAGCATTCAACTCCTCGGCTGTTTTAAATTTGCCTTCGAAGTACTTGTAGCTGATGTCGCTGGTACTGGCCGTTTTAGCCCCCAGGGAGCGGTACTTGATGTTGCGGAATGCCACTGCACCGTGGTCGCCCTGGATGAAAATAGGGCCAAGGGGCACTTCTTTTTGGTCGATCGGGCCGCCGGTTGGCAGTGGAATTTCCAGATTTTGGTGTACCGTTACGCCATTGATGATCACGTAGTGTAGGCGGGCATTTTCAGTTTTTTTGCCTTGGGCATCAAAACGGGGTGCCTGGAAGGAAATTTTCATGTTTTGCCACAGGCCGGGTGCTTTAGCCGCGTTGGCCAGGGGTGCTTTGCCCATGTAGATTTTGCCAGGGGCGCTTTCCCAGTTGCGGTAAATGCCGCCGAGGTCGCCGTACTTGGGCGATTTTACGCCCCAGCTGTCGAACAACTGTACCTCATAACGTCCTTGCAGGTAGATGCCCGAGTTGGAGCCTTTGGGCATCATAAAATCCAGTTCCAGTTCCAAGTCGCCATGTTCCCAGGTGGTAAGCACCTTGTAACCTTCGACGGTGGCCCAGTCCTGTTTTTTGCCAGCCTGTTCCAGAATGTCGTGGTCCTTGTCGGATACATTGTTGAGCAGGATCCCTTTGCCGGGTGTAACTTTCATGCCGCCATTGCGATCCATCACCACATCGCCCACAATTTGCCAATTGCTGCCCGTAGTTTTGAATTTACTCATGTCTTCGAGTGGGAGAGGGGTGAGTGGGAATTTTTGTGCCCAACCCGTCGCAACACTCAGCATGGAAATAGCAAGTAGTAGTGTTTTAACAGACTTCATTGAATGTGTTTGTTGAAAAAAGTAAATATGTCAATGGCCTCCGCCAGATACCAGTGTTTCTGTTTCAACCTTTGTTTGATTCTCTTTAATGAACAGCCATAAAACGGCAGATATTGCCAAACTCAGGGCACAAATGATAAAAATCAGGCCCTTGTCTTCGGCTGCACTAATGGCTTCACCAACACCCAGGCTGGCGACCAACTGGGGTAAAACTACGGATAAATTGAACAAGCCCATAAACATCCCCATCCGCGATTGATCGATGGTTTGGGACATAATGGCGAATGGTAAACTGACGGTGGCGGCCCAGCCTATCCCTATCACCCCCATCAGCACATAAATGCTGGACACCGAATGCCCAAATAAAAATATCCCAGCGTACCCTAGCGCCATGATGGCAATGCAGATCAAATGGGTTTTGACCCGTCCGATTTTGCTGGTCAGTGGTTGCAACAAAATGGCGGGTAACACTGCTGCGACGGCGTTAAAGATCAAAAAGGATATGGAAACGACCTGCCCCATTTGATCATCGCTCACACCCACGATTTTTTGCTGCACGTAGGCGAACATGTACACAAACATGGTTTGAATGCCCAGCCAAGTAAAGGAATGGGCGGCGAGAATTTTTTGAAAGTCGATCAAATGGGCGTATTTGGAGCCAAAGACCGGTTTTTTCAACAAAAAGATCAGCAAAATGCTGCCTACAGTCACCCCAATACAAATGCCTTGTAAAAAGGAACTGACGGGTTGGTTCAGGAGCCGGGCGATGATGCCGATGATGGCATACAACAGGTATCCCCACAAGGGGCTAATGGCCACTACAATCTGCGATAAAGATGCCTTTTGTTGGGGTACATCGGTAGCGTCGGTTTCCGCTTGTAAGGTTCGAGGTTCTTCGATGAAAAAAGGAGGGATCACGGAAATGAGCAGCACCAGAATGGCACCAAAATAGATCAGGGTGTAATTGCCCCAAATTGCCCCAATTGCATAAGCCGCAACGCCAAAGGTACCCGAAACGGTCTGCATCCAGGTGTAACCCTTGGTGCGGGCATCACCCGCTGGAGTGACATCGGCAATGATGGAGCGGGTAGGGTTGAAGCTGATGTTGATGGCCAAATCAAGGGTGAGTGCCACGGTGATGGCTACTCCGAGCAAGGCGTCGGTGCCCATGGACTCAGAGATGACGCCGATATTGGGCAGAGCCAACAACATTAAGGCGGCCAATGCACCACCGATCAGGATAAAAGGTCTGCGGCGGCCACCCCAAAACCAGACATTGTCGCTGATCAGGCCCACAATGACCTGCCCAAAAATACCGGCTATGGGTCCGGCAGCCCAAACCAGGCCAATGTCGTGAATGGCCAGGCCGTACTTGGTGCTCAGGATCCAGCTCAAGGCGGAAATTTGGACCGACAAGGCAAAACCCATGGCCGTGGAGGGCAAACTGAGTAGGGCGTAGAAGGAGGGTGCTAATCTTTTTTGAATGGCTAACATGCGAGCTGATGTTTTTGAATTAGCGTAAAGATATGTATTTTCGGGTTGCCTTAATTGTTTACACATCCTTTCTGTTTGTTCACTTTTTAAACTTTTTTTATGTCAGAGAATGAACTGGCCACATTGGCCATTGGGTGTGGTTTGAAAGTACACAAAGCTTTGGGGCCTGGGTTGTTGGAGAGCGCGTATCTGGAATGTTTGGTTTATGAGTTGAAGCAATTGGACCTCAAGGTGGAGAAGCAAAAGGCGATTCCCTTGATTTACAACGAGGTTAAACTTGAGGTAGGTTATCGGGCTGATTTAGTGGTCGAGGAAAAATTGATCATTGAATTGAAGGCCGTTGAGTCCCTGACCGATGTGCATTTGGCGCAACTGTTGACTTATTTGCGGTTGGCAGATTGTAAACTGGGCCTTTTAATGAATTTCAACACTTTGCTGTTTCGGGATGGGGTGCGACGGGTGATTTTGTGAGTGAGGAACACAATGTGTTTGGTAGTAGCAAAAGCGGCATTTTGTAGCACAAAGGACACAAAGAAGGGCACAAAGAACACAAAGTTAGACGTTGACAGAGGTTTCTTTCTAGCGACATATTTCTCATGAATAACCCTTGTCAACGTCTAACTCTGTGTCCTCTGTGCATTCCATTGTGTCCTTTGTGCCAATAGTGTCGCTTTGGCAATCATTCCTTTGTGATAATAAAAATGTCGCTTTGGAAATGAGTCACTTAGTATCCTCCCTCACCCTTTCGCCGCCAACAAAAACAACACCGCCATCCGCACCGCGACCCCATTCTCCACCTGCTGCAAAATGATCGAATGCTCTGAATCCGCCACATCGCTCGTGATTTCCACCCCGCGATTGATCGGCCCGGGGTGCATGATCACAATCTTTTTATCCAGGGAATCCAGCAACTGGCGATTGATCCCGAAATACTGGGAATACTCGCGCAGGGTAGGGAAATACTTGATGTTTTGGCGCTCCAACTGAATGCGGAGCACGTTGGCCACGTCACACCATTGCAGGGTTTCGCGCACGTTGTAGCTGACGCCTACGCCCAGTTTGTGGATGAACTTGGGCATGAGGGTAGGAGGGCCACAAACCCGGACTTTGGCCCCCAGTTTCTGTAGGCAAAAAATATTGCTCAAGGCCACCCGCGAGTGCAGGATGTCGCCGAAAATGGCCACGTTTTTGCCTTCGAGGTCGCCCAATTGCTCTTGCATCGAGAAGGCATCGAGTAGCGCCTGGGTCGGGTGCTCATGGGTGCCATCACCTGCATTGATGATATTGGCATCAATGTGTTGCGCCAAAAATTGGCAGGCACCGGGAGCGGGGTGGCGCATCACCACCATGTCCACTTTCATGGACAGGATGTTGTTCACCGTATCGAGCAGGGTTTCCCCTTTTTTGACCGAAGAAGAAGAAGCCGAGAAATTGACGGTATCTGCTGAGAGCCGTTTTTCGGCCAACTCAAACGAAACCCTGGTGCGCGTTGAATCTTCAAAAAAGAGGTTGGCGATGGTGATGTCGCGCAGAGAAGGCACTTTTTTGATGGGGCGATTGATGACTTCTTTAAAATTGGTGGCGGTGTGAAAAATCAGCCGAATGTCCTCGGTACTGAGGTCTTTGATGCCCAGGAGGTGTTTGCTGCTTAGTTGTTGGTTAGCCATCGTCCCGTATTATTGTGCCGCTTTTTTGTCTGAAAATAAAAGAACCCGATCTTCCCCGTGGGTATTGGCCCATTCCACTTTGACGTAAGCCTGATCCACCGAATCGACTTTGATGCCTGTAAAAGTGGAACGAATGGGCAATTCGCGGTTGAAACGCCGATCTACCAAGGTCAACAATTCCACTTTATCCGGGCGACCATAATGGTTCAAGGCAGTCAAGGCCGCCTGCACCGTACGCCCGGTGTACAAGACATCATCAACGAGGATGACCTTTTTTTTCTCCACCAAAAAATCAATTTCGGTGACACTGGCGTGCATGGAAGCCCCAGGGCGGCGGAAATCGTCGCGGTAAAAGGTGATGTCCAGTTTGCCGTAATCGATGTGGGGAATGTTGAGCTGGTCGATGAGGTGGCGGTAAATGCGCTCCGAAAGCGCCACGCCACGTGGCTGGATGCCGATGATGCAGGTATTGGTAAAATCATCAAACTCTTCAACCAATTGGTGGCAGAGCCGATCAATGGTCAGCGAAAACCTTTCAGGTCCGATGATGATGCGTTGCTTTTCCATAGGTGGGGCAAAGATAAAAAAATGCCCCGAGTAGGAAAATCCTTTTTTAAGAAGAAGAGGAGGAGGAGTGGTCCATGTTCCGGATGCTGCACTGGGAAAAAATAGGTTTAGTTTTACCGGCCAGTGGGACCAACTCACTTTGTTTCCTCAAGGTTGGTGTTCTGTTGTTGAAGATAGTACAAAGATAAGGGGAGGGACCGTCCAAAATCAACACCAGTTCTGGTGGTTTATCCATTATTTTTGCTCAGGCAAGGTTACAAATTTTGCAAAAGGAGCATGCCAGAAACCGATTCCCATAAGGATTTGGCCAATGATAAGGAAACCATTTTTGAAAGAGGACAAAGCAGTAAAAAGACTGTAATCCTCCTGATGAACTGCATCTCCAATCAGGAAAAAGAAAACGCCAAGTAAATTGGGAACGATTACGCCCAAGCTTAACCAAAAATAGGGATTTCGGCGAACCGGTAAGCTGAGATTCGAGCGGAACATCTGGTAAAGGTAATACACAGCTGTACCAAAAATAAAAATGGCCGAAGCTCCAGGGTTAAATTTTCCATATACCCGATAGCCTTCAATGAAGCAATAATTAATTACCGAAGTACTTAGCAGAAGATATGCAACCCACAAGATGATTCTTCCAGCAGTATTGCCTACTAATGTTTTGTAAAACCTTCCCAGATATATAAAAGCAATGACGTGATACAATATACCAATAAAACTGGTGTCTTGAATACCAAAATAGGTGAGGTAAGGTTCAACGGAGGGATAATATTTGGTTGCATACCAAATGAAAAACTGCTCTCCTAAATTGAGCAACAAGGATAAAACTTTGTACATGAAAAAAAGCATTAACGCCTTGTTCAAATGATTCCAGCGGTAAATAGCCATGGCAATGGGAATCAGGCTGAATGCTACGGTTATTCGGGAAATGAGTAATTCGGACATGGGAATTGGGTTTTATAGGTGCTGAAATAAATTGAGATAGGGCTACCTGCTGAGAGATAGCCCTATGTGATAATGGGTTAACCGGGGGAGGGAATTTTAAAGCCGGTGCTGGCACCTTCGCCACCGCCGCCTGGGCCAAGGATGTCACAACCGGCAGCCTGGAAAAAAGCATAAGTTTTATTGGTAAGCGCGTCTTTTCCAATCCGGCCTCGGATAATGTTGTTGTAAGGGGTGTTGTTTACTTTACTTATCCCTTCCACTCGATCAAATCCATCGTTTCCATTAGGCACCAGTACGGGCCCATCAAATAGGCTATCCTCCAACAAAAAATAGCTGATGTTCTCTTCATTGGGATCAGCTAATAAGTCAGATTGGGCTTCATCAAAAACCATCCAGCTTCCATCAACATTCAGCGGATCGTTGATATCACTGATCCTGAGCGCAATTTTTTTTGAATTGGACGCTGATATCATCTGTTTTGCTTTCCAAAAAGCGATTGGAAAGATTTTTTCCAAATTGAGGTTTCCCCAGTAACTAATTGCGTATTGCTCCGCTTGGATCATGCCATCTTCCGTTTGAATGGGAACACCGCCTCTAAAAATTGTTGCCATGATTACCAGATTTTAAGTTTTAATAAATTATTTAATCCGACTACTCGTTTGTTTTTTGCAAACTAGAAGAGTTAAGTCGCTTCAATTCTTTGCTCAGCGTTTTCTCTTGTTTTTTGATGACATCTTTGACTTCAGCATCCATTTTTGCTAGTTCTTTACGAACGTCAGACTCTTTGTACATATAATATTGTTTAAAGGGGATGTCTGGGTATATGTTTGCTGGAGACAGATAACTAACCCCATCCATACGGACTTTGTAAAATTGATAGCCGTCGGGAACAAATTGGATGATTTCAAATTCGGTATTGGAAAAGGGGAAGGACTTGTTCGCAGCATTGAACAATTTTATGGCGGAAGCAAAGGGTGTTGACGCCTGCAACGCGATTTCTTTGACTAAATAATCCGAACCTACTTTTTGGAACGTGGTCGCAATTTGAGGCTTGGCTTCTTTGGCTACCAATACCTTACAGCGTAGGGCTTCGTCTCCTTTAAGGTTTTCATAGGAGAAGGTATTTTCATAGTAATATTTTAAAGGCCCACTTGATTTTTCTAACAAGGCATTGTATTGAACTTGTGTGAAAATTGTTTTTGTCAATCCGAAATACAAATCCAGATTGGCGTTTTTGAGCAAATCCTTAATAAGGGGATGTTCATCTATGGGTTTTAACTTATCGCAAGTTTTGCATTCCTCAGCATCCTTGGGAAAGATACCTCTGGCTATTTGAAATACACTATTAAGCTGGATCAAAGGATCCGTCATGGCAGTAAATGGAATTAAATATTCGGAGCTTGATTGAGAATCATTCACCAACACATGTTGAGTGCCATTAGCTCCACTTGTTACATAAGTTCCTTCTGCTACTACAAGATGGGCCAGAGTAGACTTGTTCAAATAAAGAACAAATGGCCGGCATTGTTGGATTTCTTCTGTAATTCTGGGCCAGGTTAATTTATTGATTTCTATGTCTTCAATGGAACTATATCCATAGAAGGAATTGAGTATACCAAAATAATTTATCCTGGGTTTTGCCACTCTTTTTGAAAATAAGATCGTTTGGTTGCAAGTAGACAAAACACCGCTCAAAATGGTTCCAGGAACTGTACAATCAGTACAACAGTTAACATATGGGGGAAGAGGAGAGCCGAAAAGAGGACCCACCTGCTTAAAATACTCATGCTTGCATGCAATGTCACATTGAGTAATGGTACTGGTATTGTCATGAAATTTGTGGATCATCTCTATACAAGCAGCCCAGCACCATTTAGTTTGTAGTTGGGGACGTAGCAGAACATCCACATAATGCTGCCCCCAAGAAATAGTGCTAATCACTATTGTAAATAGGATTGACAAGAAAAATCGAATGCCCATTTTTATATTTTTTATTAGTTAATCAACTTATTTTCAATCGCCTTCACAATCGCCTCCGATTTGGAGTTTACATGCAACTTCTCATAAATTTTTTTTATATGAGAATGCACCCCTTCATAACTGATGAACATGGCGGAGGCAATGGCCTGGTACTTTTTTCCACAGACCAGATGTTGGAGCACTTCCAGCTCTCGATCAGTCAGGTTACAAAAATCAGGATTGGCATTAAATTCCTTGTCCTGGAACAAACGGGTAACCTTTCCAGCAATCGCTGGAGAAAAATAGCCTCCACCCAGATGTACATCCAAAATGGCGGCTTCCAGTTTATCGAGCGGATCACTTTTTAGCGCATAGCCCCAGGCTCCTCGGCACAAGGCTACAAAAAGCCGATGATTGTCTTCAAACTGCGTTTGGATCATCACTTTGGTATTGGGACAATACTTATTGATCTCCTTCAAAGCATCCAAACCGGAAACGCCTGGCATTTCAATATCCATTAGTACCACATCGGGTTGGATTGCTTTGATGTGAGTAGTTGCTTTGGTTGCTTCTCCAAATGATTTTACCAAATACACCTTGTCAGAATCCTCAAAAAACAATTCAAATGCTTCTCGATAATTTGAATTGTCCTCAAACAAAATAATGCGCACCATAAACCCTGATTTTTTCTTCAAATGTATCTATTACGGTCCTGGTTTTTTACCACCAGAATTGGTGTTTTTATCCTTTACAATAAGTGGATTAAAGCGGTAATGCGGGTGCCTTTGCCTTGGCCAGAATCAATATTCAATTCCATTAGTCCTTCTTTGGCATATTGCTGGAGGTTTTTTATCCCATTACCGTTGTGAATTTTGTTGGGATCAAAACCGATGCCATCATCTTCAACCTTAATCCAGATTCCTTCTTTATTCCGCTGGATATTCAAAGAAAGGGTACTTGCTCTGGAGCTTTTAAAAACATTGTTCAAAGCTTCCTTGAGCACTAAATAAATTTTATTGATGCGGCCAATGTCAATTTTTATTCCTTCACTACCATTGATGTTATTGGTGTAGAAAAATTGAATATGCTGAAGGGCACAATTATCATGGGCGTAATCATGTATTCCCATGAACATTACTTGTAGTGAGTCTTGCTTGGGATCAACTAAATTAAAAACAAAGCGCAGTTTTGTTTGGACATCGCTGAGGATACTGAAAATTTTACTCAGGTTAGCAAATGTTTTTTGGTCTACATCCGCCATTTTTTTTCTCAAAATTTCGAGCCGAAGTGCCACACTACTTAAATCGCCACCAATGTCATTGTGCAATTGGTTCGTCCAATCGCTACGCAGGTTAAATACCTTTTTTCGATTCCTATTGCTGAAAACAATTACCCCAGCCAATGCAATTCCCAAAAGCAGCAACAAATAACTGACAAACAAAGGCACAAAACGCCAGGATTCAAAGACTGCGCTGCGAACCGAAATTTGAATGACTCGGTCGGGATAAGCTTTGTGTTTGGGCAATACCCTGATTACCAAGGAGTCTATGTGTACTTTTTTGAAGGCATAGAAATGGAAATGGGTTCGGTCAATTTGGCGTACTACTCTGCAATTGTTGAAGGAATGTTGATAATAATGTCCTTCGGGTAGTGGCTTGAGGAAAAGCAAAAGATCGTCTTTATCAACCAAGTTGAGCTTATTTTTTTCAAGCTTAATAGGCTCCCCATTGACAAAAATATCCGTAATCATCTCTTCAGATGAAGCGGCTGAAGAAGCAAAAGATAAAAATAAAAAGGCAAGGATTAACGAGGTTTTCAAGTGTTTAATATTAACTAGGCAGATTAATTTTTCCCACAATGAAGATAGAATGGAGTATTGTCCAAAAAATGAAATTTTGAAAATAACACCTTTGTCTACCCGATCTAAATGGAAACTTCACAAATGTTAAAATATTATCCTACACTTACAAATAAAAATACTATAATCTTTTCACTACAAAACACTTACGTTCAACCTTGAAGGTCTTCATAAAACAATGGAGGGTAAAGTGTGCATTTCACTTTACCCTCCATTGTTTTTATTTCCGAAAATGACTTATCAATCATTCGACCGTCCAAACAACCTCAACAAATACAAAAACAAATTAATAAAGTCCAAATACAGCGTCAACGCGCCCATAATCGCTTCCTTATGGTCCTCTTCCGTACCCTCATTCCCGATGATGTTCATTTCTTTGATCTTCTGGGTATCGTAAGCCGTCAAACCTACAAAGATCAGGATACCAGCATAAGTGATGATCCAGTACATGATCGGGTGGCGGAAAAAGATGTTCACTACTGTGGCGATCAACAGCCCAATCAAGGCCATATAGAGCAGATTACCCGCTCTGGTCAAGTCTTGTTTGGTGAAATAGCCGTAAGCGCTCATTGCTGCAAAAGTTCCTCCCGTAATCAGAAAGGTGCCCACGATAGAAGCGCCCGTATACATGATAAAAATACCCGACAAGGTCACCCCATTGAGCACTGCATACAGCATGTACACCAGCGTAGCCGTGGCTGCGGACATGCGCGTAACCGCGGCGGCGAGGTAACCCACCATCAATAATTCACCAATGATTAAGCCCCAAAAAATCAGCTTGTTGCCAAAGATCAATTGGAGCATGGCGGGTGAACTCGATACTAAATAGGCTACTGCACCAGTTAGTGCCAGCCCGATCGACATCCAGCCGTATACTTTAGTGATGAAACGCGCCTGTTCAGCTTCGATCGATGCTTGCCTTTGATCACTTACAAAAGGATATTCATTCATTTTTTATTGGGTTTTTGTTTAAAAAAAATACCGATTGTAAAACAAGTTTAAGGATAGTTTTGGTTCCACACAAATTTAATTGTGGGAGCTTGTTTAAGTTTTTTGTTCGGGCTGCAAACGGTCCATTTTTGCCTTAATTTCGTTCCGAAAATGCTCATTTAGCGCTGCTAAACTCCGCTTTTCGTGCCTCATTAAGGCAAAAATGGCCTCGTTTTCGCTTCCGAACAAAAAACTTAAACAAGCTCTTAAGGCTTGTAACTGTCCTTCAAACCCACTGTAAGATTGAATATAGGGCGTTCTGGAGTGCTATCCTGATCCGCGCAGAAATACCCCATGCGCAAGAATTGGAAGCTGTCGCCAGCGTTGGCCTGGGCCAGACTGGGTTCCAACTTAGCATTAGGAATCACTTTGAGGGAGTCAGGATTGACAAACTCCAGGTAATCGCGGTCTTCGTGGTTGGTAGGTTCTGGATCGGTAAACAATTTATCGTACATGCGCACTTCGCCATCTACGGCTTGGGCAATCGATACCCAGTGCAATACCCCTTTGGCCTTGAGGCCGGAAGTATCAGAGCCTGAGCGGCTATCCGGGAAGTAGGTACAATGCAGCTCCGTAATCTGACCTGTAGCCGGGTCTTTTTGTACGGCATCACATTGGATGATGTATGCCCCTTTCAAACGCACCATTCCACCGGGGGCCAAGCGGAAAAATTTCTTAGGCGCATCTTCCATAAAGTCTTCCTGCTCGATGTAAATCTCGCGGGAAAAAGGAATGGTACGGGTGCCCGCATTTGGATCCTCAGGATTGTTCTCCAATTCCATCTGCTCCATTTGCCCTTCGGGGTAATTGGTGATGACCACTTTGAGGGGGTCTAGCACCGCCATGGCGCGGGTAGCGGTTTGGTTCAGGATTTCACGTACGGAGAATTCCAGCAAACCATATTCAATGGTATTGTCGCGTTTGGCAACTCCGGCGCGTTCGCAGAAATTGATAATCCCTTGCGCTGGATAACCCCGGCGACGCATCCCCGAAATGGTAGGCATGCGCGGATCGTCCCAGCCGGTTACATGACCTTCAGTAACCAACTTTAGCAACTTGCGCTTGCTGGTGATCAGGTATGCCACATTCATGCGGGCAAACTCAATCTGACGGCTGGGGAAAATGCCCAGCTTTTCGATGTACCACTCGTACAATGGGCGGTGGTGGATGAATTCCAACGAACACAAGGAATGTGTAATGCCTTCGATCGAGTCACTTTGCCCGTGGGCAAAATCGTACATAGGGTAGATGCACCACTGATCGCCAGTGCGGTGGTGATGGGCGTGTTTGATGCGGTACATGATGGGGTCGCGCATGTGCATGTTAGGCGAACTCAGGTCGCCCATGGTGCGCAGTACGCGGGCACCATCGGGGAATTCCCCGTTTTTCATGCGTTCAAACAAGTCCAGGTTTTCTTCAATGGACCGACTGCGATAAGGGCTTGCCTGCGCTGGCACGGCGGGATTGCCTTTCAGCGCCTCGATTTCTTCCTTGGTGGAATCGTCAACGTAGGCCAGGCCTTTTTTGATCAGCTCAACGGCATAAGCGTAGAGTTGGGGGAAATAGTCGGAGGCAAAACACTCGTTGTCCCACTCGGCACCCAACCAGCGTACGTCGGCACGAATGCTGTCGACATACTCTACATCTTCGGTAACGGGGTTGGTATCGTCAAAACGCAGGTTGAATTTGCCCTGAAAACGTTGGGCAATGCCATAATTAACCGTGATGGCCTTTGCGTGGCCGATATGGAGGTAGCCATTGGGCTCCGGCGGGAAACGGGTGTGAATCCGGCCAGCGTGTTTGCCATTGGCAATGTCTTCTTCAATGATTTGCTCGATAAAATTCAGTGAACGTTCTTCTTTTTCAAGCATCTTGCTCAAGTTTGAGGGTTCCAAGTTTGAGGGTTCCAAGGTTCCAGGGTTCCAAGGTTCGGAGCTAACTCTGGAACACTGGAACTTTGGAACCCTGGAACTATTAATAAAGTTACATCCGCTCTGGCGTTTCAATACCCAGCAAGTCCAATCCCGTCCGCAATGCATTCCGCACCGCGATCGACAACTGAATCCGGAACGCTTTGGCTGCTTCCGATTCTGCTTGCAGGATGCGGTAATCATGCCAGAAGCGGTGGAAAGCCTTGGCCAGTTCATAGCTGTACATCGCCACCATAGAGGGGTCGTAAGTTTCGGCGGCCTGCTTGATGACTTCCGGGAACTGGTAGAGTTGGGCAATGATGTCCTTTTCAGCAGTTTCCAGGGTAGTGTACTCGCGGGCAGCGCTCAGGTCAGGGTTTCCGGCCTTGTTGAGCATGGAACTACAACGTACGAAGGCGTTTTGTACATATGGCCCCGTTTGCCCTTGCAAGTCAACCGACTCTTTAGGGTCAAAAATCATGCGTTTTTTGGGGTGTACTTTAACGATGAAAAACTTCAAAGCGGCCAAACCAATTTTACGAATGACTTCCTGCTGAGCTTCGGGCGTCATATCGGCCAAAGAGCCCCGTTCCTTGCTATTGAGCCAGGCTTCCTGAACGACTTCCGCAATCAGGTCGTCGGCATCCACTACGGTACCCTCCCGCGATTTCATTTTGCCGCTGGGCAAATCCACCATGCCGTAAGACAAATGGTACAAACCAGCTGCATAAGGTTCACCTAGACGTTTCATGATTTCAAAAAGCACCTGAAAGTGGTAGTTTTGTTCGTCAGCAACCACGTAAATCATTTTCTCCGCTCCAAAATCCTGGTACCGCATTTGGGCGGTACCAATATCCTGGGTGATGTATACCGAGGTGCCGTCTTTGCGCAGCACCAGTTTTTTGTCCAATTTGGCGTCTTCCAAATCGATCCATACCGAGCCATCTTCGAGGCGGAAAAAGACCCCGGAGTTCAAACCCTGATCGACGGTTTCACGGCCGAGCAAATAGGTATTGGATTCGTAGTAGAGTTTGTCAAAAGTGACGCCCAGTTTGTCAAATGTCGAATCAAAACCCGCATAAACCCAGCCATTCATCAGCTTCCACAGCTCGATGGTGTCCGGGTCGTGAGCTTCCCAGGCGAGCAACATTTCGCGGGCTGCTTTGCCCAGGCTGCTGTACAGGTTGAAGTATTGGTCTTTGTAGGTTTTGAAGAACTCTTCGGGGATTTGTTCACCTTTTTTCTTTTCGGTATAAATGGCCAAGGCTTCCTCACTTTTTTGCCAGGCCTTGTATTCTTCCTGGAATTTCTTTTCAAACAACACATAGAAGTCGCCTACGAAGTGGTCGCTCTTGGTGTTGGTCGATTCGGGAGTTGCGCCCTCTCCGAATTTTTTCCAGGCCAGCATACTTTTACAAATGGCGATGCCCCGGTCGTTGATGATTTGTACCCGCACGACGTCGTAGCCCGCGGCTTCATAAATTTTGCTCACCGACCAGCCCAACAGAATATTGCGGATATGCCCCAGGTGCAGGGGTTTATTGGTATTGGGGGAACAATATTCCACCATTACCTTACGCCCATTAGCTGGCTGAGTGCCGTATTGTGGATTTTGGTAAATGTCTTGCAAAAACTCCAGCCAGTACTGATCGTCAACTACCAGGTTCAGAAACCCTTTGATGACGTTAAAATCTTTGATGTACTGCACCTGCTCCACCAAAAAAGCGCCCAATTCCTGGCCGATGGCCTCGGGGCTTTTTTTGATGTGTTTGGTAAAAGGAAAAACAACCAGTGTATAATCTCCTTCAAACTCTTTACGGGTCGTGCTCAGGGGGAAGTCTTCGCCCTTGATTTCCAGATTGTACAATTGCGCAGCGCCTTGAACGACGCCTTGCTGAATGATGTTGACAATGTTCATTTGTCCGGGTATGTTGTAGATTGAGTGGCAAAAATAGGAAAAAAGTTGAGAAGGTTGAGAAGGTTGAGGGAGGTTGAGGCTACCGCAAGCGACCTGGACAAGGTCTTTGTCAAAATCGCTCGCGGTAGCCTAAACCTTCTCAACCTTCCTAAACCCTCTCAACCTAATTATTTCATCTTACCATAAAGATATTCCAAAACCTTAGCAGTCGCCGCTTCACCTGACAAGCGGAAATCGTCTTTCGCTCCACGGTATTTTTTCGCTGCACCTTTATTGGTATCATCCGGAGAAGCACCCTCACGGCTTTCTGCACCGATCAGGTCTTTGGGGCCGTAATAAAAGCGATTTTGTACAAAACCACTTTCGGTCAAAGCAAGTTCCTTCAAATATACCGGACGGCGGTCTTTGAGGTAGTACCAGCTTTCCAGTTTGGGCGTTTTGCAATAAATCATTAGTGGCATCCCTTCATAGGAATGCACGAATACCTCGGTCTTTTCTTTGCCATTAAAAACGAAATTGGGGCCAGCCACATTCATACTGTCCTGAACCGCATCAATACTTTTGACCAGCTTTTCGACCTCGGCAATGGATTCAGGGCCAGTGATGGGCGGGGCGTCCACTTCAAACACGTCATTGGGGCCCAATACTTTGGTCTCCCCATCGTTCTTCCCATCATTTTTGCAGGCTACAAAGCCCAGCAAGAGCAACAAGCTCAATAGTAAAATGCTTTGATTTTTCACTTTGATCAATTTAACATGGACAATAAATCCGCGCGAAGTTAAACTTATTTCTCCATCCCTCCACTTTGTCCGGGAGCAGTTGCGGAATAAAGGATTAACGCTGAATAAGCTGGGACCAACACACCAGAGTTGCGAATTACGGGTGGATTTTTGACATTGATGGCTATGCCGTTGCCCACTACTTTCCATTCTGAAAAAGGTAAAGTGGCTGCATGTACCTTATCAGAGCCATTGTAAATCACCGCAATGGTATGCCAGGGGTCGTCATTGGCGTGGTTGGAAATCAGAAAACCGGTCAGGTTATCGTCGTCAGTGGGGATAAATTTCAAGTGTTCCCGAATCATGGCTGCCGAGGTCATGCGGAAGGCGGGATGGCTTTTGCGCAAGGCAATCAGGTTTTTGGTATAGTCAAAAATCTCCTTGTATTGGTATTTGCGCGTCCAATCCAGTTGATTGACTTCGTCTGGTTTGTTGTAGGAGTTTTCCTCACCTTTTTTGGTGACCACCATTTCGGTACCTGCGTGCAAGAAGGATACCCCCTGAGCGGTCAGCACCATCGATAGGGCCAAACGGTACATTTTGATGCGCTCCTCGTCCAAAAGCATGGGGTTGTTGATGGCCAGGCGATCCCAGAGGGTGTGGTTGTCGTGGCAGGAGGCGTAAGTGATGGTTTGGTCGGGGCTATTTGCCCAGGCGGCTTTGGAATAGTTGACTTTGGAGTAATCTACTTCGGGGTGCCAGGTGGAAGCGACTACGCCAAATTTTACACTCTCTTTCAAACCAGTTTTGCCGCTGACAAAACCCTTTTCAGTATGGGTAAATACGTGCCCCCGAATGGCATCGCGCATGTCGTCGCTAAATGCCGCCACTTTGTCCAATTTGAGTACATTGGCTTTGGTGGCTTTTTGATCATCGGGTAGGGGCGAGGCCCCAGCCGTCCAACCCTCGCCATAAAGGTAAATCGTTGGATCAATGGCATGTACCGCTTTGCTGATCTGGTTCATGGTTTCAATGTCGTGAATGCCCATGAGGTCAAAGCGAAAGCCATCCACATGGTATTCTTTGACCCAATGCAGAACGGACTCGATGATGAATTTGCGCACCATCGGACGTTCTGAAGCGGTTTCATTACCGCAAGCGGAAGCATCCGAAAAACCACCTTTGTCATTCTGGCGGTAGTAGTAGCCGGGCACCAATTGATTGAAGTTGGAGGGTCCGGTAGCGCCAGTGTGGTTGTAGACGACGTCCATCACCATACGAATACCCGCGCTGTGCAGGGCACTTACCATTTGTTTGAATTCGCGGATGCGCACCGCACCATCGGCTGGATTGGTACTGTAACTGCCTTCGGGCACATTGTAGTTTTGAGGGTCGTAACCCCAGTTGAATTGGGGCTCGTTGAGTTTTGACTCGTCGACCGATAAGTAGTCAAATACGGGCAACAAATGAACGTGGGTGATGCCCAGTTCTTTGAGGTGCTCCAGGCCGGTGAACTGGCCCTCGGGGTTGCGGGTTTTCTCCTCGGTCAGTCCCAGGTATTTGCCTTTGTTGCTGATGCCTGAAGAGGAATGGGTGGATAAATCCCGCAGGTGCAACTCATACAAAATGATGTCGGTAGGATTTTTGAGGCTGGGACGAGTATCGTAATTCCAGCCCGAAGGATTGGTCGTTTTTAGGTCAATGACTTGCGCTCTTTTGCCGTTGGTGCCTACGGCGTAAGCATAAGGGTCAGGGACCTCATCGTACCATTTGCCATTAATTTGTGCCTGAAAAGTATAATAACGCCCTTGTAAATCGCCTTTGACCGTAGCCACCCAGGTACCTTGGGGGCCTTTTTTCATTTTTACGGTTTTGGAAGCTTTCCCACCCAGGCTTTGTGCATAAAAGCGGAGCGTAAGTTGAGTAGCAGGAGGTGACCATACTTTGAAAGTGGAAACCTTGGCGGTATAAGTAAGCCCTAGATCGGTACCCTCATAAACGGGGTAATCATTGAAATTTTCAGTGGGTTGGTCCATTGCGGCAATGGACAGGAGACTCAGGATCATCAATCCAAATTTTGCTAATCTATTCCTCATCACCAGACGGTTTTTTGAAGAGGTAAAACTAGCAAAATTTGGGGCGATATAGAAAATTAGCAGGCAATAGGACCGACAAATTAGTGATTATATCACAGTCCCTGCCCCTTTTACATCTGTAGGTACAGCTGAACCACCAAAACGTTCCAGTGAAATGGCAAAAGCTTGAGGTTTGTTTTTGAATTCAAAACTCACCAAGCCTTTTTGGAGCGCTTCCCAATCAACTACACCTATACTCACGGGTTTTGCATCCACGATGGCCCATAGCTGGTACTGTTTGTCGCCTGGATCAGCCAGGTTTTCCAACTTCAAATGCGCCAATTGGCCACTTTTGTTCCAATATATGGATGCGATTGGCTGTTCACCACTTTTGACAATTACCTTCTGGGCGCAACAAACATCTTTTAACGCGTTGAGTTCCTGTTCGGTAACTTGTAGTCTGTTGTTGATCACTTGCTCGTTGGAACGCAAATCCTCAGCTGTTTTTTGAACTGTAGCCAGTTCTTGTAGAACTGATTGTTTGCCAATATACATCCAGATCGACAGTGCTAAACCTGCTATTGCCGCAGCCATTGGCCAAAAGAGCGGCAAAGTACGTTTAGGCGATGGAGTTACCTTGCTTTCTACAGCAGCAACCGTGTCAGGTGCAGTAGCGGCCATGATATTGGACAAAATATGAGCAGGTGGCGTTAGACCTTCCAGGGAATGGTAAGTTCCCATGGCCTCTTCCACCTCTGCGATTTCTTCCCGAATTTCTGGATATTGGGTAGCCAGCTTTTCAACTGCCTCCCTTTCTGCGTCATTCAATTGATCCAAAACATACATTTCTATGACGCCGCTATCCAAATATTCTTGAATATTGAATTTTTCCACTTGTTAGAGGATTAATGGTTATTTATTCATTAAGAGACAACAAACCTGTTTAAAACAATCCGCACTTGAGCGGTAAAATCAATAGGTCAGGGTTTGTCTATGCTCTTTGGTTCACAAATTCTCGCATTACAACTTTTCATTGCGCAAAATCTTACGCAACTCGCCGATGGCTGCACGGGCACGCGTTTTTACGGTGCCCAGGGGTATCCCCAGCAGTTCTTCAACTTCGGATTGCGTATAATTTTGGTAGTACAACAAGTCAATCATTTGACGATGACGGTCATCCATTTTGTCAAGCACTTTGCGCAAACCCACATCGGGAATCTGCGCTTCAGATCTGGGGCCTTTAACATCAGATACGAAGTTATCCATCTGATCGGTTTTTGATCGTTGCGACACGACGCGTGATCGGGTGTGGTCTAAAGCAGCATTTTTAGCAATGCGCATCATCCAGCCGAGTAGAGAACCCTTGTCTTCTTGATACTGGTTTCCCCTTTGCCATATTTTAATGAATACGTCCTGGAGGATCTCCGAGGCGTCCTCTTGGTTTCCTATTGTCTTTACGATTAATCCATAAAGTGCAGAAGAATAACGTTGGTAGAGCAAGGGAATGACGGCACGGTCACCGTTCTTGACCATTAGAATGAGTTGGGAATCGGGAATTGTGATTTTTTGTTCCATAAAGCAATTTGTCAGACGTTGCAACAAAACAGAGCAGGGAACTTGTTCATGAAATCTTTCAAAATTTTTAAACGCTCCATTTCTTGCATTTTATAATGGCAAGTTAAAAAAATTAGTAGGTTAGGCCAAAGTTTTGCATATTTAATGGAAAAACCGTTGGCAATTGAACATTTCAGACTTTTTCAACACCCCCTTTGGAACCTTTGTCATTGGCCTTTTGACGGCCAGTGGAGTGGGTTCAATCATTGGGCTGGAACGCGAATTTAATACCCACGGCGAGGCGGCCCATTTGGGTGGACTCCGCACGTTCACCCTGATTGCCCTGACCGGGTTCATCGTTGGGGAACTCGCCCAGCACACCCATATTTATCTGTTGCTGGCCGCTACCTTGGGTTTTATGGGTTTAATTGGGATCGCTTATTTCATTCAGACACAAAACCAAAAATTAGGTTTGACTTCGGAATTGGGCATGTTGTTGACCTTCTTTTTGGGTGTTTTGATCGCCTATGGCCACATCCAGGAGGCATTGGCAGCGGTGGTGGTCATTACGACCATCTTATCTCTGAAAGAGCAATTACACGACATCGTCAAAAAGTTGACCAACGAAGAACTGTTTGCTTTTATCAAATTCATCATTCTGGCGCTTCTGATTTTACCCATGTTGCCGAACCAAACTTTTGGCCCGGACAATTCCATCAATGTGCGGGATTTGGGTTTGATTGTTATAGTTGTACTGACTTTTAATTTTGGGGGCTACCTCTTGCTGAAATTTGGCAGCCCGAATAAAGGGATTTTACTGTCAGCATTAATCGGAGGCTTGTTTTCTTCCACAATGATTGCCTGGGTCTTTGCTTCACGGAGCCGGGAAAGGCCGGAGTATGGGCCAGTGTATGGTGCCGGGATAGTGCTCGCCTCTTCGGTTATGCTGGTGCGGGTATTTATTTTGACTACCATTTTTGCCTTTCCGGTGGCTAAATTGTTGATACTACCTTTGTCCATGATGTTGCTGGCGAGTGTTGTTCCTGCCATTATCAGTTGGCGCAGGGATGAGCAGGTCCAAACCGGAGCGCTGGACGCCGGGAATCCGCTGGACATGAAAAATGCCTTATTTTTCGCGGGTTTGTACATTGCGACAACCTTGTTGATGTATTACACCCGCGAATGGTTGAGTGCTTCGATGGTGTACGTCAGCGCAGCCATTACGGGGATTGCGGATATTGATGCCATCACCTTGAGTACGGCCAAATGGGCTGCAACAAATTCAACGCAAAATACGGTGGCCCAGCGCCTGATCCTTGTCGCTATTTTTTCTAATTCGGTTTTCAAGCTGAGTGTTAGCTTGATCAGAGGTGTTCTCGCGTTGCGCATTGCCGCATTGAAGGGCTTTGGCATGGTCATTGGTGCCGGGGTATTGTATTTGGTTTTAGTTGGTTTGTGAAGCAAGCAATTTGCTTGCGTCCCGCGAGAAGAAGGAGTTGATGTACCGAATGCTCTCTTTTTTGGAATGCTCTTTCAAGTACGGAAAGGCTTCAATGGATTGGATGAAGGCACTTTGTTTGCCCTTGTACAAGTTTAGCGTCTCCTCCCAAATGGCTTTATCCGCTTTAAACCCTAAAAAGGCCCGCTCTTTGACCGTTTGAATGTTGGTACCCGTGGCGGGCACGGCATAACCCGCATCTACGAAGCCACTGAAGTCAAAATCGTGTGGGACGACGACCATTTTTCCGCCATTAGCTGGTTTAAAATACTTGACATTTTTTTGCCCCTTCATTATGCTCCAGTCGGTGTTTCCAATCAGGTATTGAAAAACGGCGACGCTGTTTTCACTTTTCAAGTCGAGAGAGTCCCGGTGGGCGACAAAACAATCTTTACATTCTTTAAGCCCCAGGCGTTGTGAAATTTCGGCGTCGTCTTCTACGATAAAAGCAAAACGGACTATCTTTTGATTGGGCTTGTAGGTATTGATGTAAGTTACTTTCAGCAGCTGGGTACGGTAACTGTAGGGCGAAATTTGCTGGTACAAGCCATAAGCCAGGTACTCGCGCAGGAGGTGCTCATCCGATTCGTGGTCTTCAAAGCAGTGGGTTACCCATTTCAGATCGTTGAAGCTGGCGAAACCTTTGGCCTGCAAGTCTTTTTTGGGAAAAACTACCTTGATGGGTGGGAAATCACAAAACAGTCGGCGGTAACGGCCCCTTACACTCAATTTTACATTCCAGGAGATGGAGTCTCCGCTAGCATTTTTATATTTTATGCTTGCCGGGAAAGATTGATCCTTCTTGCGCAGTTCATCTAGTGCTCCAAAATCCAATACCATGGTTACTTCCTGGTTTGGAATTTTCCCCAATGTTTCAAAAATGGAAGGATTCTGAGCACTTAAAGTGCTTGACATCAACAGGTATATGCCGATTGACAAAACAAAAACCCAGGTTTTTTCGATCTGATTTCTCATGGTGTCCTTAAACTTGTGCGTAAATTATCAGTTAAGACAGGTTAATTGAGCGTAAGGTTACTAAAGGAAATGTTAAGATAAAAGTTGAACTTGAGTGGCAATGCTTGCAAATTTTTATCTTTGCTCTCCAATTTAGCGTTTTTAAAAGCCGTTCAATTCAATACAATTGTTTATTTTCCCCAAATCTAATCTGGAGATGCGATGTTGAGAAGATTGCTACAACAAATATCGGGTAAAATGTTGCTACTGTGTAGCCTGAGTTTCCTGTTTTGGACTTGTGGAAGCACTGCACCCGTTGAAAGTGCCCTGCCCGACAAACCCAAAAATGTTATTTTATTGATTGGTGATGGGATGGGCTTGTCACAGATCAGTGCAGCGATGTTCAGCAACAATGCCAAGCTCAATCTGGAACAGATGCCTGTCCTGGGTTTTCACAAATCCTATTCCTACGATGATCTGGTAACGGATTCCGCAGCTGGAGCCACAGCCTTTGCCTGTGGCATCAAAACCTTTAATGGCGCCATTGGTGTAGACAAAGATACGTTGGGGGTAAAAACCATCCTGGAAGAAGCCGAAGAAAATGGTATGGCTACGGGCTTGATTGCTACTTCGACGATCGTGCATGCTACCCCAGCCGCTTTTATCGCCCACGTGGTATCCCGGGAGCAATACGAAGAGATTGCGGTGGACATGCTCAAAACACCAGTGGATCTGCTGATTGGGGGCGGAAAAAAGTATTTTGACCGCCGTGAAATAGACAATCGCAATTTGTATGTAGAGCTTACTCAAAAAGGCTACAAGGTCACGGACTATTCCTTGGAAGACATGCACGAAATGCGCTGGGACCCTTCCGAGAACCTGGTCTACCTCACTGCGGACAAACATCCCCTGAATGTTGGCGCAGGTCGGGATTATTTGCCTTATGCTACTCGACGTGGGTTAGAGTTTTTGGAAAAACGGGGCAAAGACAAAGGTTTTTTCATCATGATTGAGGGTTCACAAATCGATTGGGCCTGCCATGCCAACGATGGAAAATTAGCCATCAAAGAAGCGCTGGATTTTGACCGTGCGGTGGGAGAAGCCTTAAATTTTGCCCGCACTCGAGGCAACACCTTGGTGATCGTGACCGCCGACCACGAGTGTGGAGGCATGGCGCTGAACCCAGGTTCAAAATTGAATAAAATTGAAACGGCATTTACAACCATCAATCATACCGCGAGCATGATTCCAGTGTTTGCGTATGGTCCAATGTCGAAGCAATTTGCCGGAATTTTTGAAAATACCAGTATCCATCAAAAAATGCGTAGAGCGCTGGGCTTTTCCGAACAAAAAGGCCAACCTTCCCGTGGGAGTGCCAATGGCCAGGAAAAACCATGAGATCAGGTTTACTTCCCTACTGCAAGATTTTTTTTCCTCTAAACTGAACAATTCAAAAGCTGTTTTATTATAAATGAGCTTTTGGAAACAACTATCGCTACCTGGTTGTCATCATACGGTGATTAAACTTTGTAGTAGGTGCAAAATATAGTTTTATGAATGTCGAAACCTTGGAAAACTTGCAATTAATCAAGGAAAGTGCCCGTGATTTTGCTGAAACCTACATCCGCCCCCACGTCATGGAATGGGATGAAGTTTCTCATTTTCCGGTGGATTTGTTCCACCAGATGGGCAATTATGGCTTTTTGGGCGTCTTGGTACCCGAGCAGTATGGTGGAGCGGGACTGGGATACCAGGAGTACATCACGGTCATTGAAGAGATTGCCCAGGTATGTGGATCAATCGGCCTATCCGTAGCGGCACACAACTCGCTGTGTACCAACCATATTTTGTCTTTTGGTGACGAGGAACAAAAACATCGGTACCTACCCAAATTGGCCTCTGGAGAATGGATCGGAGCCTGGGGACTTACCGAACCCAATACCGGTAGCGATGCTGGCCGGATGAAATGTGTTGCTGAGCGCGATGGGGATTATTATGTCATCAACGGCGCTAAAAACTTCATCACTCACGGCGCATCGGGCAATGTTGCAGTAGTGATTGTGCGTACCGGGGAATTACTGGACAGCCACGGGATGACGGCTTTTGTAGTCGAAAGGGGCACTCCTGGCTTTTTTGCTGGCAAAAAAGAAAACAAATTAGGCATGCGGGCTTCCGAAACAGCTGAAATGATTTTTGACAATTGCCGGGTGCACAAGAGCCAGATGCTTGGCGAAGAAGGGGAGGGGTTCATCCAATCCATGAAAATTTTGGATGGTGGGCGCATATCTATCGCTGCCCTTTCTTTGGGTATCGCTAAAGGGGCATATCTGGCTTCTTTGAAGTACGCTAAGGAGCGCCAGCAATTCGGACAAGCCATCGCCAATTTTCAAGCCATCAGCTTTAAATTGGCGGATATGGCGACCAAAATAGAAGCTTCCGAACTTTTGGTGCGCCAGTCTGGTGAATTAAAGGACCAAGGAAAGAATGTAACCAAACTCTCGGCGATGGCCAAATATTTTGCCTCAGAAACTGCCGTAGAAGTATCAACCGATGCCGTTCAAATTCACGGTGGTTATGGCTACATCAAAGATTTTCCAGTGGAGAAGTTCTACCGCGATGCCAAATTGTGCACCATCGGCGAAGGAACCAGCGAGATTCAAAAACTGGTAATTTCGAGGGAAATACTAAGGGGGAAGTGAGGAGGGAAAAATGAAAAATGAAAAATAGGCTGCTGCAGCGACTTCGACACACAACGTTGTACAAGCCCCAGCGGTAGCCTACTTTTCATTTTTCATTTTTAGTTTTTCATTTTCACATCAGTCTCGCCAAGTCCCGCACCAAAATCTTACCTCTATTGAAGTAGATCAAATCGGATTTGCGCAACTCATTTAAGACCAAGGTTACGGTTTGGCGGGAAGTACAAGTGATATTGGCGATATCCTGGTGAGTAAGGGAATGCCGCAGGAGCATTTCATAACCTACACGTTGGCCACGATCGGAGACGGAATCTTTGATAAAATCCACAATCCGGGTGCGAGCATCCTTGAAAATCAGAGACTCCATTTTTTGTTCTGCCAAGCTCAAGCGACTGCCCAGGTAAAGCATCACCCGATTACACAATTCGAAGTTTTGACGCATCAGCCGGCGGAAGTCCTCTACCTTGACGGCAAACAAAACTACTTCTTCTTTCATGGCTTGGGCAAATTCCTGACGGCGCACTTCGCCGACCAGGCCCAGTTCGCCAAACATCGCCAAAGGGTGAATCAAGGCTTTGATCACTTCCTTGCCATCGTGGGAGGTAGCACCAATTTTGATGGCACCTTCGGCAAGCAAGTACAGTACCTCAGAACTTTCTCCTGTCTCATACACGAAGCCATAACGGGTTTTTTCGCGATGTTCCATCTGATTGGCCAATTGCATTTTTTCCTCGAGGCTAAGACAAGAAAACAGGGGGTAGCGCTCAATGAAAGCCATTTTGGCTTCTAAACTATTGCCCAAATTCTTTTTGCGGGTGTTACTTGCGTATATGGTCATGAGTCAAGAATTTTTTCAGAAGTGTAGATTATTTTGAATCAACACAACCTTGACACATAAGAATTGGCTTACCCCCACGCCAATGCATTTTTTTTGAGGAAAAAATAAAAAAAAAGAAAGGAAAGTCGCCGAATGATGACAAAAACTAGATAAAATCTAAGGAATGGTAAAAAATGTACACATATTTTCTCCCCACTACTTATTGAGGTTTAAGGCTGACTATTTTTTCAGCCTGACTGTAGCCTGCAAAGACGCCTTGGCCATTGCGGATATTGTTGTACAAAACCACTGGATCAGAAAAAGGTTGGTCACTATTGTTCTGTTGGCGACTCACTGTAGAGTGGAACAGGTAGTACTCTTCCGACACAGAACGCAGTTCAACGATCATTTCGTCGAGGTTTTGTACGTGTGCTGGCATACGAATGCTAATCGGAATTGGAATGTGGATGGCGGTGCCATTGATGGGTTTGTCTTCAATTAAAAATCCTCCGTCATAATTGGCGACAATGTAATTGGTATTGATGTCGGTACTAAAAGACAATTTTTTGATTTGTTCAATCTGCTCCACGCCATCTTTTTGGACTGCTACATTTTTTTGAAAAACATTGACGTGGTAAAAATTGCGCTCCAGGCGCGGATCAGTGAAATAAATGGACAAATCAAACTTATAATTGACAAATCCAGGGTCGTCGACTGCCGCGACCAGTTTTTCAATTTTTACACTATCCAGATTGACGCTTTCCGGTATCCTGCTTGTTGCAGTAACCGATCTGAAACCTTTGGCGGAAACTTTTACGGTATATTCAACCCCGACCCGAGGTTTGATCACTTCACTGGTATAAAAAGGAGTTTTCACCTCCCGAACATCACTTAAATTAAGCCTTTCCAACAACTGGTCTGATTCCCAGATTTCTACAGTGGCATTGGTGATGTACTCGGTAGGGCCGTTATCCAAAGGGGATCGACTTTTAGAAACCTGCACTCGGATTCCATCTAACGTTGTGAAATTAGAAATTACAACCAGGCTAGGTGCGTAATTTCCTAGTTGTAATTGGGGCTTCTCACACGCGAAGGTGAGCAGTAAAAGACCTAAAGATAATATGCTTTGTAGCTGTTTTTTCACACTATGTCATTGATGTATGCTGAAATGACGGTTGAAAAGGCCAAGTGGTTGGCCTTTTTGTAAAAAACTAGACAAATTTAACTAAAATTTTACAGAATAGTTGATTGAAGGTAAAAAAGGTAGGAGATGAACCCCAACTAGTTTAGAATCTTTTTTCAACTGGCCATTCTCCACTATAAATACAGTACGAAGTTGATAGTACAATGGATTGCGGCGACTGTAGACATTGTAGGCACCTACTTGTATGTGGTGTTGAGGTCCCTTGGAGGATAAAAAATGAAAATTCAGGCCAATGTCAAATCGATGGTATGCTGGCAATCGTTGGCTGTTTTTGGGGCCATAGTCAATCACGGTAACAGGCGGAGATACGCCGGGGATTTCAAGCGTAAAAGCATCAAGAGGTACATTGGTGGCCAGCCCAGAGCTGAAGGTCCAGGAAGCAGAAAGGTCAATTTTAGATGAGAAATGAAAATCACTCCAAATTTTCAAATCATGTCGATGATCGTATTTAAAGGGGTAACGCTCGCCAAGATTGATTTTTGGGAAAACCCGATCAGTGCGGCCCAATGAGTAGGCAATGTATGCGTCAAGAATTCTATTGTTTTTGCGCAGCATCAGGTCCAGGCCAAAAGCGCGGCCAGATCCAATGGTGATGTTTTGTTCCCAATCATCCAAAAAATCAGCCCCTTCAGAATAGTTGACCAGGTTTTTCATTTCCTTATAGTAGCCTTCCAGGGCGATATTCCAGCCGTAGTGTAGGTTTTTTCGAAGACCCAGGGTGTACTGCCAAGCCAATTCTGGCCCGATCTCGCCAGTGGAAGGAACCCACAAGTCGGTAGGTAACCCAAGGTTGGTCCCAGACAAAAGGTGCAAGAACTGACTCATTCTACTGACCGACGCTTCAAGATAAGTGGAATCACTCAGGAGATAGGAGAGCGCCAAGCGGGGCTCCAAAATGGAATAATTCCGCTGATCCACATTCCAGCCCGACCAGTTGAAACCATAATTGAGGTACAAACGCCGGGACAACATCCGCCTTTCATTTTCCAGGTAAAATGCCCAGCCAGTGGTATACACTTTACGGCTGATTTTACCATCTGGTGAAATGTATTCCTGAAAATCGTCGTCATACTCCTGAATGCCAGGTACAAAATGATTGTGTTGCACCCGCACGCCAAAACGCACCTTGTTTCTGGGGGCGATGTCCCAGTGAAAATCACTGCGAGCTCCAAAATCGCGGATGCTGGATAGGTAGCGACCATAATCGGCGTCAAAGTGGGTTTGTGGGGGAGCACCAGAGAGGATATTCACGGTATCGCTTGACGCTGTAGTAATGTTGACATTGAGCTGACTGAAGGTAAAAGTGGTATTGGAAAAAAGTTTTTTTCCTAAAATATGGCTCCAACGCAAGGAACTCCCGGTATTGGTCCAGTACAATTTCTCCCGGTAAACTTTTCGAAAACGGTAAACTTTAAACCGATCATCTACCAATAAAGAAAGGGTGTCCTGAGAGTCTCCAGTATTGCCAAAATGATCTTGGCCACGGTAGAAACTGAAAAAAAGGCGATCTTTTTCTGAAAGTTCTATATTAAACTTGGCATTAAAATCATAAAAATTATAGTTGCTTTGACCTTTTTCTCCCTTGCGAGATTTGTAATGTTGAGAATAGGGTTTGAGCATCCAATTCAGCAAAGAAGCGCGGCCCGCCAGCAATAAAGAACTTTTGTTTTTGACAATCGGCCCTTCGAGGGACAAACGTCCAGATACCAGACCTAATTCCCCACTTGCAGTCCAGAATTCTTTGTTCCCATCACGCATACGTACGTCCAACACCGACGAAAGCCGCCCGGCATAACGCGCCGGAAATGCACCTTTAAGCAACTCCGCTGATTTGACAATGCTGGTATTAAAAACCGACAAAACCCCTGCGGCATGGTTGAAATTGTAAATGGGCACGTCGTCGATGATTACCAAGTTGTGTCCCGACTCTCCACCACGAATAAATATGCCTCCTACACCATCGGGCCCACTTTGAACTCCTGGAAGCATTTGTACAGCACGGATGAGGTCGGTCTCGCCACCAATTTTAGGCATACGTTGCAACTGATCCAGATCAAAGCTGTATTTCCCAATGCTCATGCCTTCACTTTGCATCGCTGCGGGGATAACTACCCCTTCGATTTGTTGGCTTTCCCGTTGTAAGACAATGCGTAAGAAGGTATCTCTCTGCAAGTTGATGCTTAACGTATCTGAATGAAATCCGACAAAAGAAATACTGATGCGGGTCCGCCCTTGGGGAAGTGTCAGGCTAAAAATACCTTGTTCATTGGAATGGGTACCCTCCTCGTGGTTGAGGGCGAAAATATTTGTACCGATCAACGTTTCGGCACTTCCCCCAATGGCTACGATCCCTTGAATGGTATACCGTGAGCGGATTTTAGGAGTCAGCATGACTCGGGTAATGACGATGCCTGCTGGATCGGATTGGTAGGCAAATCCAGTATTGGCTAAAATGGCATCGAGGATGTTTCGAATGCGCTGCCGTTTAAAAACAAGTGGAAAGTTGTTGCGTTTGGGCAATTGGCTATCAGAAAAAACAATGTTAAGGTCACAAGATTTGCGCAATTGTTGCAAGGCCTTGGCGGGAGACTGGTCTTCGAAAGTAATGGACACGATGCGATCAAGGGCTTCTTGCGCATGCAGTGAAGAAACCAATAAAAAACAAAACATCATCAGCTTGGGTAGAAGTTTTCCCTTCATACTGCTGATTTCGACAAAGCGATTAGGCGAATGGGAATAATCGCTCTGCGTTTATGATAAGCTGATTTTAGCCCAGTCTAAACTTATTGAGGACAAGCCTTTCCTTCCAAACGGAAAACAGTAGAACTTGGTATATCGAAGCGAAAATCTCCAGTTTTTGCCAATAATTTCAGACTGGATTCAGGTTTGTCTAACTCGAAGGTCCAGGTGAAAATACAATTGGCAAGCTGAGGATCAGAGAATTCCAAACGATAATCAGAATAGCGGCGCATGATTTCTTGTGCTTCGCCCAAAGTTCGGCCTACGAGTTCTATTTTACGGGTTCTCCACACTTTCGTAGAGGAAAAAACCTGATTGTTGTTGCTTGGTACTTTGCTCGGCTGCTTTTGGTTCGTGGGAATATACCCTACATAATTTGCAGCAACCTCAATTCTTTGCTTGTTATCACCCTTGCCTATCAAAGCAACCCGCCCCGACATCACCTGTACTTCCGTTTGGGCTTCGGTTTTCAAAGCGCGTACATTGAAACTGGTACCCAATACTTCGATCATACCATGCGGCGTCTCGATGCGAAACGGCTTTTGAGGATTGGCCTGCACCTCAAAGTAAGCTTCACCACGCAGTTTTACATTGCGTACTTTGCTATTCTTTAAGTTAGGGTCAAAACTCAGTTCACTGTTGTTGCTCAACCACACTACCGAGTGATCGGGCAATTCGATTTTTTTGGTTTGCCGTTTATTGGTCGCTAGAGATTCGGATTCGTTGGGGGTAGAATTAGGGTTGAACAACCACCAGGCTGTAGCCAAAAGTGCAGCAATCGAGGCAGCAATCAACCAAGCCCGGGGAACCAATCGACGAACTTTTGTACTTTCTTGACTGGGCGGCTCCTGAATTTTGGATTGAAACTTTTTCCAATTGGCTTCTACGTCTGGCTCAAAAGATTTTGATTTATAATTCCCCGCTTTTTGCCAAATGGTTTCCAATTCTTTATCCAGTGTAGAAGCATCCGAACCAGCGTCTGTGTGCTTGGGTTCTGGATCTACATCTCCATTTTTCCACTGTTGAACTAAAAATTTAATCTTCTTCTCCATTGGCCTGAATATTGTGTAGGGTCTAGTACTGTTTCGGTTTTCCTTAGACACAAAGAAACTTACATACCCCTATATCCACACAGCGTTTCTCCTAACAATTATGCCGTATAGCAGACAAACGCAACTAGATTCTAGCCCACCAACCACAAAAACAACAAACTCAATCCACTTTTTAAATGGGGGAGTAGGCGTTGACGAAGGTATTTGAGGGCTTTGGATACCTGATTCTCTACCGTTTTTTCAGCAATGCCCAGCTCAGTGGCGATGTCCCGGTACGATAATTCTTCATATCGACTGAGTACAAACACCATCCGGCATTTTTCTGGCAGCTCGTCAATGGCGGCATCGACCAGTTCTTGCAATTCTTCACTATGCAGCAGGTCTTCAGCGTCACTTTCTTCAATGGCGATCTCGGGCATACGTTCTTCAGAAGTCCACTTGCGGTTGTCTCGCAAATGGTTGAGGGTGCGATTGAGTACTGCGCGCTTGAGGTAGGCTCGCAATGAGGTGGAAATAGTCAGCTTGTCCCGTTTACGCCACAATTCATACAACACTTCTTGCACCAGATCCTGAGCCAAATGTTCATCGTGTGCTACGCGATAAACCACCTGGCACAACTCAGCAAAGTACCTACGGAACAACCATTCAAACGCTTTTTCAGCATCTGTGGACAATAAGTCAAAAAATTCATGGTCGTTGTTCGGCGTAGTCTGCAAACAGGCTTTGGTTTAGGAAATGAAAAATGAAAAGGGAAGATAAACAAGTTTAAACAAGCTTTTATGCTCTTGCTAACATTTTTTGTTCAATTCGATTCAGGACGTAATAAGCCAAGATCCCGAGCCCAACACCCAAGATGGCCCCTAAGTATACATCTTCAAAAAAATGCTGAACGAGGTACATTCTTGAAACGCCCACCAGTAAAGCGGCACAAAAACAGGTGATGCTCAACCAGGGTTTGCGGGGAAAACAAAAAGCCAAAAAAGAAAAAAGTGCAAATGCCGCCATGGTGTGCCCCGATGGGAAGCTGGTTAGACCTTTGCTGACTTCTACACCGGGCACCAAATCAAGCTGAGACAGCAGTCCACTTTGACTAAAATAACGATAAGGTCGGGGGTGCTGGAACCAGGTTTTGCCTACCCAGGCCAACAGCGAAACGGCAATACCAACAAGGGGAATCCCCCAGGCTGCCCGGCGTTTGTACACCAGTAAAATGAGGAAAACCGCCAGATAACCGTACCCTTCACCCACCTTGGTGAACCATCGAAAAAAGAAGTCTGCCCAGGGGGTGCGCTGGTCATTCAATTGCATCAACAATGCCCCTTTGCCATAAAGTAACAAGGGTATTCCACCGATCAAAAACAGGGCAAAGGCCGTAAAAAACCAAGGATTATCCTTGAATAGCTTTGGCATTTCTGAATCGTTTCAAAAGGTTTTGGAAAAAATAACGCATACCTTCAAACAAGTTTAAAGGCTGATCATTCATGGCTTTGTAGGTCAGCCACATGCCTAGCGGCATCAAAATAATGCAAGGGATCCAGGCCGCTAAATAGGCAGAAACGACAAAGGTTTCCGCAATTTTGCGGCAAAAGATGGTCAGGATCACAAAAAGCATAAAAAACACGATCGCGACGAGGAGGGGATACCCAAATCCACCCTTGCGCACAATGGCACCCATCGGTGCACCGATGAACATAAAAATGAAACAGACTGCGGCAATGCTGTATTTCATTTGCCAATCGTAAATGAACTTGACCCGATTTTCTTTGGTCGCATCCAAGGAGGCTGCAGTGCTAAAGGTCTGGTTTTGTACACCTCTTGCCGCCGATTCGGCACGGCCCCGCAAGGTCGCTTTCTCTGCATCACCAAAGGTGTCGGCAAATTTGGTCACCACCCCAATTGGTTTGGCCCTTTTCAAAATGGTGGAGCGGGCAACCCCGATACTGATGCTGTGTGTAGAATCGAAAGTGGATTCGATTGGTGTTGAAACATTGAGCGGAGTAGGCCCAGATCCCGAATTGCTGGCCTGATCATTCGCCCGGGTGTTGGCTCTTTTGAGTTCTTCCCGTAGGTAAGTACTGTCTATCTTAAAGATGGACACGTAATTGGCCACATAGTTTCCGGCTACGACGGTGCGCTTGTGGATATCGAGGGCCATTGAGTCAGCCGCTGCCTTGAGCGCACGGGAGTCCATGGTCTGACGGCTTTGTTTGAACAATTCCTCGTTGGTTCGGCTCATCGAAAATTCACTCAGGTCAAAAACTTTGGTGAATTGTTTGAAACCCGTACGGATGAAGGGGTATTTACTTTGGCTACTCGCCTGGTAGCCCCGGGATTCAATACATTGGGTGCCGTTGCGCAGCCGCATGACAAAGATGTTGCCACCTTCAGCGCTGAACATTTCCCCATCTTTGGCGGTAATGACGGTGTATTTCCCGGAGTTTGACTCGGTATGGTCGTAAATGATCACATCTTTGATGGTACGACCATCCCCCATTTTTTGGCCAATGTGAATGGTGAAGCCTTGGAAGTCGTCGTTAAAAACACCCACATCCAGGCGCAAGGCCGGTTTGGTTTGTTGGATATCCCACATCCGCGAGCCAAACTTGAGGTTGGCTGCAGGGATCAAATAATCAGAACAATACCAGGAAAAAGCTACCGCAAAAAGGGCAAAAACCAGCAATGGGTACATGATGCGCACCAGGGACAAGCCTGCAGATTTCATACTGGACAGCTCGTAATGCTCTGCGAAATTCCCCATCATCATCACTGAAGAAAGCAGAATGCCCAGTGGCAAGGCCATCGTGAAAAAGCTCACCGCCCGATACGACAATAATTCAATGACGGTAAAGAAGCCCAAACCTTTCCCGGCGAGATCGTCGATGTAAATCCACAACATCTGCATCAACAACACAAACAAAGACACCGAAAAAGCCACTAAAAATGGAGGAATAAAGCTGGTAATCACCAACTCGTCGATCCTTTTTAACCTGGGCAATTTGCTTAAAATACTCATCCGCTACACATTTCGAAACTTAAAAGTAAACACTCACAAATACGATGCAATTTCAATGAAAAACGCTGCACTTGCAAATTGATTTTTGAAAAACAGCGATAAAACAGGGCTTCCAAAGTTTTTTTCAAAAAAATTTAGCTTTCTGTAACTTTATTTATCCTCCATCGTCTTCCATTTGTTTACGCCTTGGGAGCAATAAAAAATTAAGTGTTCATTTTGCCCCACTACCTGGAATCTATGAACCCGACTGATTTTAAAAACACCATCCTGCCATACAAGGACAAAATGTTCCGCCTGGCTTTGCGCTTGTTGAACAAGCGGGAAGAGGCGGAGGATTTGGTACAGGAAGCTCTGATCAAACTCTGGCAGCAGCAGGATCGATTGGCGGAGGTGCAAAACATTGAAGCCTGGGTGATCCGCTTGACCAAAAATCAGTGCATTGATCGCTTACGCGGCAGCAAAAATGGGCACAAGGAATGGAAAGATGGCCTGGACTGGGCCGATTCCACTCCCTTGCCCGATGCACGCACCGAATCGGCTGATACCATGAACAAGTTGCAAAAACTCATGGAACGCCTGCCCGAAAACCAACGCCTCGTCATGCAATTGCGCGACGTAGAAGGCCTGAGTTACCAGGAAGTGGCTGAGGCATTGGACTTTCCACTGGCTCAGGTGAAAATTAACCTGTTCCGGGCGCGGCAAACCATGAAAAGTATTTTGAGTAATAAAACCCCACAAGTTTAAATGTCATGAAACAGCAGCAAATTCAATCCCTTTTAGACAAGTACTTCGCTGGCGAAAGTAGCCTGCAAGAAGAGGCCCAACTGCGGCAATTGTTACAAACGGAACCCATTTCTGAAGAGCATTTGACTTACCGCGAATGGTTTCAACTGCTGGAAGAAGACGCTGAATTAAGTCTGGGCGATGATTTTGATGCCAAAGTGATGGCCGCAATCGAAGCATCCAGCAAGCCAAAACCAGTGATTCGTACACTTTCGATAGCCTGGGTTTTGCGCATTGCCGCAGTGTTTGCGCTGGTCGCTACGGGGTTGTGGTGGCTGGTTCGTTCCAATCCAGTCGAACAACCCGTTGTTGCGGAGGCAGAGGTAAAGGTCATCGACTGGTCCAAATACGAACCCAAAACGGTGGAAGAGGCTTATAAAGTTACCCGTAATGCCTTTCGTAAGGTAGCCACCGAATTCAATGAGGGCACCGCCATTGCCACCCAGAGTATTGACAAAATGGGGGAAATGGGGAAACTGATGAAATGAGTTGAGAAGTTGAGGAGTTGAGAAGTTGAGGCTACCGCAGCGACTTAGACTAGATCTCGTCCAAGCCACTGCGGTAGCCTCAACTCCTCAACTCCTCAACTTCTCAACCAAGCTGACATCTTTTTAAACCAAACAATATGAAAATCAAGCATTTTTTCACCCTGGCCATCCTTGCAATGGCCGCCGTAAATGCTCTGGCCCAAGGTGCTACGAGCACAACTGCCAGTGCCATCGATAAGTATTTCTCCAGTTATGTGGAGGACAAACGTTTTGATGTGGTGTACATCAGCCCCAAACTATTCCAGATGATTGGTCGCATCGATTCCAAAATCCTGGACATGGAGGACGACGCCGAAGCCAAAGCGGTGTTGGAAATGGCCAAAGACCTCCAAGGGCTGCGCATCCTGACCACCGACGAAACGCCAGAGTTTTTTTACAAGGAAGCCAAAGCCAAAATCAACACCAAAGAGTACGAGGTATTGTTGACGGTGCGCGACAAAGATGGCGACAATGTGGAATTTTTGATCAAGGAAAGCAACAACGTCATTCAGGAACTCCTGCTCTTGTCTGGTGGCAAGGACGAATTTGTGCTCCTGAGTTTCATGGGCAACCTGGACTTGAACAAAATCACCCGTCTGGCCAAAGAAATCGAAAAGAAATGAGAACGGCGATCCTCCTCCTGACCATGGTAATCCTGAGTGGTAGCTTATCTGCTCAAAGCTCAGTGGGCGAATTTTACCAGAAATTCAAAAAGCAGGAAGCGGTTACCAACTTCAAATTACCGGGTTGGTTGGTCTGGATTGGCACGGGACTCGTGTACAATAGCATTAAGGACGAAGAAACCCGCACCTGGCTCCGCCTCGCCCGCAAATTGGGCAAATTTCGCCTGATGCAAAGTGAAAACAGCAACAGCATCACCAAGGAGGATTTGTCGAACTTCGTCAGCGGACTCAAGGCCAAAAGCGATTATGATGATCTGATCTATGTACGCAACGAAGACACCGACCTCAATATCATGATCCGGGAAGGCTCCAATGGTCGGCTCAAAGAACTACTGGTAGTAGGCAGTGATGATGGCGAGACCATCTTTCTGAGCGCCAAAACCCGCCTGCGCATGAAGGACATCAATGAAGTGTTGGATCATTACTTGAAGGAATTGGGTTGGAAAGAAAAAGCCAAAGCCAAAAAATTACCTCAAGCCTAATTAACTAAAGGGCTGCCCTTTAGTAGCACATTTTTACACCCGCTCAAAACTCATCAACACCATGAAGAAGATCTTTTTTAGCCTGGCACTGCTGGGCCTGGGCTTCGCCTTGCCTGCTCAAAACCAGGTGGTACAAGATTTCATGCGCAAGTTCGGCAAATACGAACAAGCTACCCGCCTCAACATCGGTGGTTTGTTCCTCAAACTTGCCGCCAAAGAAAGCGACGATGATGAAGCCATGCGCATCATGCGCAGCATTTCCAGCTTACATCTGCTCAATTTTGACGAAGGAAACCCCGTAGAAGCCAACGACGTGAACCACCTGATGGAACAGCTACGGAACGACAAATTTGAAGACCTGGCGTATTTCAAAGGGGAGGATTCCCACGTGCGCTTCATGATCAAGGAAAGCAATGACCTGATCACGGATTTGGTCATGATCGTCAAGGGTGACAAGAATTTCCTGCTGCTCAATTTGGAAGGCCGCTTGAAGTACACCGACTTGAATGATTTTAACATGGAGGTGAACGGCAGCAAGGAGTTCAAACGGCTGCCTGAGGATCGGAAGAAATTGCCGAAGAAGGTGTGAGGTGAATTCCTTCCATAAAAAAGGGTCAAATTTTGAATTCAAAATTTGACCCTTTTTTATGGAAATTAAAATCTATCACGGCGCTACCGCCCCTTCCACTTTAATCTCCTTTAACATCTCCATATACTTGTCGCGAATCGGCGCGAACTTCTCCATTTCAACCTTGGGCAGTGGCTCCGGTGGTGGCAGTTTCAAGCCATTGTGGTTGACCTGACGGCCATTCATCCAGAAGCGGAAACAAACGTGAGGGCCAGTTGCCAAACCCGTTGAACCCACATAACCAATTACTTGACCTTGTGAAACCCGTGCACCTGGGCGGATGCCTCGTGCAAAAGCCTGCATGTGCAAGTATTGCGTTTGTACCTGACCCGTGTGTTTGATTTTGACAAAGTTGCCATTGCCACCGCGGCGGGTAGCTTCCAGCACCGTACCATCACCCACTGCAATGATCGGCGTGCCATATGGTGCTGCATAATCGGTACCGAAGTGGGGACGAACTGTGCCCAAAATCGGGTGCAAACGACGCATGTTGAAACCCGAAGAAATGCGCACATATTTGACTGGAGCACGCAGGAAGCCCTTTTTCATCGGGCGACCATCCTGATCGTAATACCCAGTGTATTGGGCGCTTTCGTAGTAGAAAGCAAAGTTTTCCTTGTTGTTGGTTTTGTACAAGGCCGCGTGTACCCGACCTGGATCAACGGCTTGGCCTTCCACATAGTGCTGGTCGTAAACCGCTTTGAATTCTTCGCCCCGATTGAGGTGGTGGAAATCCACGCTCCATTTCAGGGCCTCTTCCAGCGATTTGATCAGGGCAGGATCTGCACCGCTGCGCTCCATCGACTCCCACAGCGAAGACTCCACAATTACCCCCGAAGAGCGGATGGCCGTGGTGATGGGTCTTTCGATTTTTTCGATAAACAAAGAATCCTTAAGGTGAAAAACGTAGTATTTGTACAAATTGGGCTCGTAGATCATGTAATCAGGCCCTTGAGTAGAATCTTTGGATAAAATCAGGTAAGGTTTACCGGCGGTAAGGTCGCGAACATCAAATACATCGCGGCTGTTGCGCACCAAGTTGTCAATATCGGCATATTCCATGTTGTGGCTCACCAAAATGTCCCCCAAGTTTTCGCTGCGGTGAAACTCCGACTCAAATACCTGGAAAGTATCGAGTGCAAAACCATATTTGATGGTTGGAACCACTACGGGGAAAGCACCAATGGGTGCATTGCGGTCTTTGCCCAATAAAGAAGCCTTGAGGTGGCGGGAAGTGCTGGGTGAAACGGCTAGCGTTAAAATCAATCCCAAGCCCAGTGTACCGATTATGATCCACGTCCAGTTGAGCCGCGTGAGTTGCTCACGCAGTTTAAAAGGAATTTTTGTGTTCAACACTGTTTGCAGTTTATAGGTCTCATGCTCGCTATCGATTACCGTGCGAATAGGGGGGATATGTGAGCACTGCCTAATGTTACGAATAATGCCTTTGTGCAAATATAGGATACAGAACGGAAGGATAAAAGGAATGTTGTAATTTTTACACACCCTAACAGATTCTTTTTTGTGCACAGCACAGTGTCGTGGCTGCAAGTCTTGTATATTTGCGGCACATTTTGTCAACTACAAATTAAAAAATGGACCAATACCGCTATGATCAACGGGGCGTTTCGGCGAGTAAAGACGAAGTACACGCGGCGATCAAAAATCTGGATAAGGGATTGTATCCCAATGCTTTTTGTAAAATCATTCCCGATGTAGCGGGCATGGATCCCGATTATTGCAATCTGATGCACGCCGATACCGCCGGTACCAAAACCAGCCTGGCGTACCTGTACTGGAAAGAAACCGGCGACCTGAGTGTGTGGAAAGGGATTGCCCAGGATGCCATCGTGATGAACCTCGATGACATGGGCTGTGTAGGTTGTATCGACAATATTCTGCTTTCCTCTACCATTGGCCGCAACAAAAAACTCATCACTGGCGAAGTCATCAGCACCCTCATCAACGCCACTACCGAGTTGGTCGATCAACTGACAGCCCTGGGTATCAACGTTTTTTTGACCGGAGGCGAAACCGCCGATGTTGGCGACATTGTACGCACCATCGACGTAGGCTATACCGCTTTTGCCCGGATGCCTCGTGCAGAGGTGATCAGCAACAATATTCAGGCGGGTGATGTGGTGGTGGGTCTGTCCTCAGCTGGCCAGACGACTTATGAAACCGAATACAACGGTGGCATGGGCAGCAATGGCCTGACTTCGGCTCGGCACGATGTACTTGATCATGACTATGCAGCGAAATACCCCGAAACTTTCGATCCCTCTACTCCCGAAACTTTGGTGTATTCCGGCAAACGTAAACTCACCGAAACCATCAACATCAATGGCCAGGAAATCCCGATTGGCAAGCTGATATTGTCACCTACCCGTACTTTTTTGCCCTTTATCAAGCCCCTGCTGGAGCAATTGCGCCCCCACATTCACGGGATGATTCACTGCACGGGTGGTGGACAAACCAAGGTGTTGAAGTTTTTGGACAACAAAAAAGTCGTCAAAAATGACTTGCTGCCGACTCCGCCACTATTCCAACTGATTCAATCCGAATCGGGAGCTACCTGGAAAGAAATGTACCAGGTGTTCAACATGGGGCAACGTTTGGAGGTGTACCTGCCCGCAGCTTATGCCCAGCAGGTGATCGAACTGGCGCAGTCTTTCAACATTGAGGCCAAAGTGGTTGGGCACGTTGAAGAAAACCCATTCAATCAGGTCAGCATCTTCAGCCCTTATGGACACTTCGAATACCAATAAACCCAAACGGACTCCGGGTCGTCGCCAAAAAGCAGCGGCAATCCTGCAAATTCTGGAGGACCTATACCCCGAAACACCGATACCTCTGACGCATAGTGACGCCTATACTTTGCTGGTGTCGGTATTGCTTTCTGCGCAGTGTACTGATGAACGGGTCAATAAGGTTACGCCGCACCTTTTTGCGCTGGCAGACAATCCGGCGGCCATGCAACAACAAGCCGTGGCGGCGATCCAAGACATCATCCGCCCCTGTGGCCTGGCGCCGCGCAAAGCCCAGGCGATTTGGGACTTGTCGGGCATTTTGTTGAGAGAACATGGCGGCGAAGTGCCTCAATCCTTTGAAGCATTGGAAGCCTTACCAGGGGTAGGGCACAAAACCGCATCGGTGGTGATGAGTCAGGCTTTTGGTGTGCCTGCCTTTCCCGTGGATACCCATATTCACCGCCTGGCTGAACGGTGGGGATTGAGCAGCGGCAAAAACGTGGAGCAAACCGAAAAGGATTTAAAAGCACTTTTTCCTCGCGACAAATGGAATAAACTGCACCTGCAAATTATCTTTTTTGGTCGGCAATATTGTCCGGCAAGGGGGCACAAGCGGGAGGAGTGCCCGATTTGTAGTTTGTATGGGAAGAAGGATTGAAAAGGGTAGGTTTTTGAATAAAAATATTGAAAATCAGATACTTATAAGTAAAATATGGTTGGGTGTGTGCCCTCATTTCTAAGGTGACCCCTAAGGTGCCTAAGGTGTCTAAGGTGGTGAAATCATACCCTGCTCCGCAGGGCTTTTTTTCTTTTCACCACCTTAGACACCTTAGGCACCTTAGGGGTCACCTTAGAAAATTTGTGCCCGTTGCATACAAGAGGCATACTTCAACAGGCATTACCTAATCACCATCCTTTTTACCGCAAGTCCTTCCTTCGTACGAATGTGTACAAAATAAATCCCGCTTGGCAAATTCACATTTGTACGCAGGTTTTGGAAGTCATTGGTACTGCCCAAATCCTGAATTCTTCGCCCCATGTTGTCAAACATCGTGATCCTTTCCACTTTGGTGTCCGCATTGTCCAACTGAATGGCAAATCGACCATCACTGGGGTTAGGCACAATCCGAATGGCTGCGTTTAAAGCCGGATTGAGGTCGTTTACACCAGTAACAAGGGCTGGAAGCTCAGAAAGCGCATTGGAATACAAGGAGTTGAATTCAGTGGAAACGAATACCCGGGTGGTGACAAAAGAAATCCGGTGCACGCTCGTGTAACTCGGCAAATTGAACTGATTCCCTCCAGCGATCCAGGTTTGGCCATTGTCAGAAGTGGCCAGCAAGCCACCTTTATAGCTGGCAAAAATATAACCATTGTAATAGGCCATGTCCTGAATTTTGCTGCCGTCCAGGCCCATCAAAGTGGTATGTGATATGGAAGTAGCAGCAGTTGGAGACCAGTTTGCCGCATCAAGATTGGCTACAAATACACCCGCTCCGTCGGTTCCGGCAAATAACTTATTGCCGTTGGTCGCCACTGAAGTGACCCGCAGATTACCAAGTCCAGTATTGGCTGCCGTCCAGGTCCCTGAAGCTGCTTCGCGGATGAATACCCCTTGGCCCAGGGTGCCCAGGAGGATTTTGGTGCCGTAAAAGGCCATCGAGCTGAGCAGCGTATTGCTGGGCAACCCTGCTTGGATA
Organism: Saprospiraceae bacterium; assembly: GCA_027486765.1. Lineage (GTDB taxonomy): Bacteria > Bacteroidota > Bacteroidia > Chitinophagales > Saprospiraceae > Haliscomenobacter. The sequence continues at coordinate 1,991 of JAIXOO010000115.1, read as the reverse complement.
GAACTCCAGGTGGAACCGTCCAGTTGAAACACGCCATAGCTGTCGTCCAGGATGTAGACATTGTTATTTGATGCGTAAATCTTTTTAACATTCAAGTTGAGCAATCCTGTATTCAAAGCCGTCCAGGTTTTTCCGGTATCGGCACTGACAAATACGCCGCTATTTTGGGTGGAGGCATAAAGACTGCTGCCGTAAAACTTAAGGTACGTCACGTTGAGGCTATCGGACAAGCCCTTGTTGGCGCTAACATAAGAAGCCGCCAAATCCCGACTAACGAATACACCATTTTCCGTGGCGGCCACCACAATCCGCTCGCCACTGGATTCCAGGGCATAAGTTTCAAGGTTGTTGAAATTGGTATTGCGGCTCACCCAGTTGAGGGCGCTGGCGGGAGTAGTGTAAATGCCTTCTTTGCGGGTGCCCAGCAATACGGTGGTCCTGAAGCCCAGCACTACGGTAACATCGCTGGTCGGCAGCCCACTATTGGCTGCGGTCCAAGTGGCGCCTGTCGTGGAAGTATAAACCCCTTTGTTGGTAGTCAAAAACCAATTGTCGCCATTGTTTGCGATGGAGCGCATGGTCGTTCCGGAAGGTAAGCCGGGTTGGATGGTACGGTAGTTGATGTTGCCCGTCACCGCACTAGCATTGGACAAAATAAACAGGCCGTCCATATTGATCACCGCCAGTTCATTGGTTTTGGCATTGTAGGAAATAGAGTTGGTGCCACCTACATCGAGGGTTTTTCCATCGCTGAAACTGTCCCATCCGTTGCCGTCTTTGGTCACAAATACGCCACCTTCGCGAGAAGAAGCGATGATGCGGTTGCCGAGTTTCAATAAACCGGTGATCGTGGTGCCGTTTAGCCAGGCACTGTTGAGGAATTTCCAGTTGGCACCCTTGTCGGTGGTTTTGTACACACCACCACTTTCGGTACCCGCGATCAAGGTATTGGCGTCTAGCGCTACAAGAGAGGTAACTTTTAGATTGGTCAAACCATTGCTAATTCTCACCCAGTGCTTGTCGGTACCGACCACACCACTGTAAATATAGACGCCATCGTCTTGGGTTCCGGCGAATAAGTTTGTCCCGGAGTGGGCAAGGGCGGTTATTTTGCCACTTCTCAATCCTACGGGTAAAGCCCTCCATGCCGTCAACCTGGAGTTGGTACTCTCGTAAACGCCACCGTTAAAGGTGCCGATGTATACGGTGGAATCGTTGCTAATGGCTACACTAACTGAACCTCCAAAAGGGCCTCTGGAGCCAAAATGAGCCAAGAGCGGCTGGCTGGAAAGAAATAAGAGGGTCAGTACGGCGAGTATATTGATGGAAAAATGGTAGTTGTGTTTCATAAATGAATGTTGTTGGGTGTTAAAGATAATCGTTGCTGAATGCAGGGCTTATTCATAAGCAAACATGGCCGGGATGTTCTTGGCGATTTTCTGCCCCAGAGCAGCGTTGTTTTCGGCAGCGGTTTTAACGCTCAGCGACGCAGCTTGATTCAGGGTGATTCCAGTGAAGAGCTTACTGTAATCGACGATGAGGTGCCCGTAAACGTAAGCGTCTTCTTCGATGGTAAATTCTTTTTCACCCAGTTGGACTTGTACATAGTGGGTATTGGTGCCGATTTTATATACAAAAGGCACGGGAGTTTTATCCATATTGAGCGAAGTGTCGATTTTCCCCTGAACGTTCAAAAAGACGTATCCGCCGGGTTGGGCGGTATTCCCCCACCACATGGTGGGCTGATTGAGGATTGAGGAATCGCTTGGGGTTGTAGGACTCAGGGCATTGGTATTAGGAGGCAGGCCCACTTTAAAGCGGATCGACTTGTACGTGCCTATGGGAACTTGACCAATCTCGTAGGTGTGCACTTTAAGGTTCTTCAGGAAACTTTTGTTCTTGATCGCATACACGGAGCCGTCAGATTTGACCAACTGCACGTCCGAAATGTACAGCTGTGAAAAGTCCAGAGACATGCTGCGGCCCTCGGG
>JAIXOO010000500.1 GCA_027486765.1 Saprospiraceae bacterium | reverse complement strand
CGGGTGAGGGTTTGGGCATCATTTACTGCGGCATAAGACAGCAAAAGGAACAATAAAAAAAAACGCGACATTCAAAAGGAGTTAAAAATTGAGTAATGAGAATAGTCTCGAAATAGTGGGGCAAAAACAAGTGTTCATTTTTCTTGAGCCAAAGGATTAGATAAGGCAATTGAAATGAACCGTTTACTTATCTAATCCTCTGGTAAAATGAACACTTGTTTTTTTATCGCCCCGAAGGCGAAAGCTACATAAGAATTTTAGCATCTTTCGTCTCCGAGACTACAAGTACTAAGGTTTGATCTTCGTTCCCGGTTGCTCAATTTCAAAATCTTCCTTCTTTTTGGAATCAGCCACCATCTTGCGCACATCGGCCAGCAATTGTTTGGCATCGTACACAATCCCATCTTTCACGGTGTACTTCACCCCGCCAACCCGGACAACCTTGTTGTCGTCGGCCAGTTTGATGGCGCCAGTTCCGTACAGGACTTGCAGGTTTTGCAGGGGATTTTCCTCCACAATCACCATATCCGCCAGTTTGCCGACCTGGATGGTGCCCACCTTATCCGCAATGCCCAACGCTTCTGCGCCATTGAGGGTTGCACTTTTGATCACTTCCAGGGGGTGAAAACCCGCTTCGCGCAACATTTCCAATTCGCGGATGAAAGCAAAACCGTACAACTGGTAAATGAAACCCGAGTCAGAACCCGCCGTTACCCGGCCGCCCCGATTCTTGTACTCATTGACGAAGGTCATCCACAGGCGGTAGTTTTCTTTCCAGCTGATCTCTTGTTCGGTACCCCAGGACTGCCAATAGGAACCATGCGAAATCCGGCTGGGCATGTAAAAACGCCAAAGCGAAGGCAGGGTGTATTCCTCGTGCCATTCCGCCCGACGAGCGCGCATCAGGTCGCGGTTGGCGTCGTAGATGTTGAAGGTGGGATCGAGGGTGAAATCCATGGCCAGCAATTCGTCCATGACTTTTTTCCAATGCTCTGAATAAGGCGCTGCGGCTTGTTTCCAGAGTTTCCCCGCCTGCTCAAAACGGTCTTGCTCGTTTTGGTAGTTGTAATCCAGTGGGTAGTTTTGCACCGTTTGGTTGGTAAACAAGGCTTCAGGCAAGCCGTACCAGTGCTCCATCGTGGTGAGTCCGGCGCGGGCAGAATTGAGCACGTTCCAGCGGGCCACATCCATTTGGGCGTGGTGACAAGCTGAGCGCAAACCGAGCTTTTTGTTTTCGTCCAGTGCTGCGGTCATGATTTCGGGTGGAGCACCAAAAAACTTGATGCCATCGGAACCCTTTTTGGCGTTTTGCCGCACCCATTCCCGCGCTTGCTCGGGCGTGTTGATGCCCTCCATTGAACCTTGTCCGAAAACCGTAAATGCCAGCAAGCGGGGGGCGGTAATTTCATTTTTTTCACTGCGGCGCTTGTGCTCCAATACCCAATCGAGGCCATTGCCCGCACCGGGGTCGCGCACAGTGGTGATGCCGTGTCCCATCCAGAGTTTGAAGACGTACTCAGCATCGGCACCCTGGGCTTGCCCGCCGATGTGCCCATGCATATCGATCAGGCCGGGCATCATGTACATGCCTTCGCAATTGTATTCCTTGCCGCCGGGCTTAAGCTGTGGGCGACTTTTGGGGTCAATGGGGACGCCAGGATAGCCCACGTTTTTGACTTCCTTGATGATGTTGTTTTCTACCACTACATCGACTGGGCCGGTTGGGGGTGCCCCGTTGCCGTTGATGAGCGTCACGCCGCGGATGATGAGTTGGGCGTAAGGGCCGTCGCCTTCCTTGCGGTCGGGGGATTTTTTGACTTGTGCGAAGATGGAGGAGCTCAAAGTCAGAAGGAGGAGGAGGTAGAAGTATTTGGTTTTATGCATGGCATTTGATTTTAAATGATGAACGATGAGTGATGAGTGATGAATTGGCTACCGCAGCGACGTTTAAAAATACATTGTTCTAAGTCGCTGCGGTAGCCAATTCATCACTCATCATTTATCACTTATCATTCTTTATTACTTCCCTAGTTTGGTGGTATAATCAACCACGAGGTTACAAAACAGCCTCACCCCCAGTTTCATCCCAGCCTCATCGATGTAGAAATCGGGCGTGTGGTGTGCGGATGCGGCCTTAGGATCCAGACTTGGAGTACGTCCGCCGAGGAAGTAGAACAAACTGGGAACCTCATTGGCGAAAAACGCAAAATCCTCAGCACCAGTAGTCGCCCGACTGATGACTACATTGTCTTCACCACAAACCCGCTTCAAGGTCGAACCCATTTTTGTCAACAGGTCAGCATTGTTGTAGGTAACAGGTACAAACTTGTTGATTTCGATTTCAGCGGTGGCACCGGAAGCTTCGGCGATGTTGGTGGCAGTGCGGCGCAAGCGTTCGTGCAGGTCGTCTTGCATGGCTACGTCCAGGGTGCGGATGGTGCCTTCCAGTTCCACTTCTTCAGGGATAATGTTGTTGCGCACTCCCCCGGTGATTTTACCCACACTGATTACGGCAGCTTCCTTGGTCAAATCCAACTGGCGGCTGACGATGGTTTGCAGGCCCAACACGATCTGGGCAGCTACGGTGACTGGGTCAACCCCGGCCCAAGGCTGAGAACCATGCGTTTGTTTGCCTTTGACCTTGATTACAAAACGGTCGGCGGCAGCCAGCAGACCACCGGGGCGCAGGTTGATGTTGCCCACCTCAATCATGGAATTGATGTGTTGCCCAAAAACGACATTGATTTTTAGGTCTTTGAACAGACCTTCATCCACCATCAGTTTGGCACCACCTGTTTCTCCAGGAGGAGCACCTTCTTCAGCAGGCTGGAAGATGAACACCACGGTACCCGTCAACTGGCTTTTGATGTTGGTCAAAATACTGGCAGCACCCATCAGCATGGCTACGTGGGTATCGTGGCCGCAGGCATGCATAACGCCCACTTCTTCGCCGCGGTATTCCCCTTTGGCTTTGGAGGCGAAAGGTAGGTTTACCCGTTCAACCACCGGAAGGCCATCCATATCGGCCCGGAGTCCAACTACCGGACCTGGCTTGCCCGTGCGCAAAATCCCAATAACCCCGGTTTTGGCTACCCCGGTGCGAACTTCCAAACCAAGGGTACGCAAGTGGGCGGCCACCTTTTCAGCGGTTTTGAATTCCCGGTTGCTGAGTTCGGGATTTTGGTGCAAGTCGCGGCGCCATTCAATGACCTTGGCGTCCATGACGGCGGCTTGTTTGTCGATTTGGTCGTACACGGTTTGGGCCGAGAGGGAGACCTGGGCCAAAAAAATGGCAAAGCACAGGCTCCAAAAGTTTGTTTTTTTCATACTTACTTGAATTATTTCCCGATTTTAGTACTGTAATCCAGCACCAGATTACTCAATACCCTTACCCCGAGCTTCAATCCACTTTCATCAACAAAAAAATCGGGCGTATGGTGCGGGCCCACGGTTTTGGGGTCTTTGCCCTTGGTCATGCCACCCAGCGAAAAGAAGAAACAAGGAATTTCATTGGCAAAAAAGGCGAAATCTTCTGAAGCAGTGGCAGCCCGTGAAATGCTCACATTGTCTTCACCACAAACCCTTTTCATGGTTGGCCCCATTTTGGTGACCAGTTCGGGGTTGTTGAAAGTGATGGGAACGTGTTTGATTATTTCCACCTCGGCGCTGGCACCGGAAGCTTCGGCAATATTGGTAGCTGTGCGGCGCAGGCGATCGTGCAGGTCGGCTTGCATGTCCACGTCCAGGGTGCGGATGGTGCCTTCCAGTTCCAGCTCCTCGGGAATGATGTTGTTGCGTACGCCGCCACTGATGCGGCCTACGCTGATCACGGCAGCCTCTCTGGTCAGTTCCATTTGGCGACTGACGATGGTTTGAATGCCCATCACGACCTGCGCTCCAACTGTAATCGGGTCAACCCCCGCCCAGGGCTGAGAGCCATGCGTTTGTTTGCCTTTGATTTTGATCACAAAACGATCCGCCGCGGCCAATTGGCCTCCGGGTTTGAAGGTTACCTGACCCACTTCGGTCATCGCGCTGATGTGTTGGCCAAAGATGACGTTGATTTTGAGGTCTTTGAGCAAACCTTCGGCCACCATCAATTTGGCCCCACCTTCTTCACCGGGAGGAGGTCCTTCTTCAGCGGGTTGAAAGATGAAGACTACGGTGCCCGACAAGGTGTTTTTGATCGAAGTCAATACCGTGGCTGCCCCCATGAGCATGGCGACGTGGGTATCGTGGCCACAGGCGTGCATGACGCCCACTTCTCCGCCCCGGTATTCTCCTTTGACTTTGGAGGCAAAGGGGATATCGACGCGCTCCACAACGGGTAAGGCGTCCATGTCGGCGCGCAGGCCGACTACGGGGCCGGGTTTGCCGGTACGCAGAATGCCAACGACGCCGGTTTTGGCCACGCCCGTGCGCACTTCCAAACCGAGGCTACGCAGGTGCGCGGCAATTTTTTCAGCCGTTTTGAATTCCCGGTTGCTGAGTTCGGGGTTTTGGTGCAGGTCGCGACGCCAGGCAATCACTTTGGGTTCGACTGCATCGGCTTGTTTGTCGATTTGGTCGTACACGGTTTGAGCCTGTAGCGGCATATGGGTGAGACCCAGTAAGCACCACAGTAGAAGGTGTGTTTTTTTCATACTAATCCGATTGGAAAACAATTAAGCATCATTCCAAATTCCTTAGGTGCCTCTTCAGTGCCTTAAGTTTCTTAGGTGGTAAAATATGACCCTGCTGCGCAGGTTTTTCTTTTTCACCACCTAAGAAACTTAAGGCACTGAAGAGGCACCTAAGGAATTTGGAGTGTTTATTTCAATTCCGCGTAATACTGATAAAAATACGGAATCGTTTCAATGCCTTTGTAAAAGTTGAACAAGCCATAATGCTCATTTGGCGAGTGGATGTTGTCGCTATCCAGGCCAAAACCCATGAGCACCGATTTTACCCCGAGAATGGACTCAAACAGGGCCACAATGGGGATACTACCCCCGCCGCGTTGGGGAATGGGGGCTTTGCCAAAGGTCTGTTCCATCGCCTTGGCCGCTGCCTGGTATTCGGGCGTATCGGTAGGTGTGACCACGGGCAAGCCGCCGTGGTGGGCGCGTACTTCCACTTGTACCGAAGGTGGCGCAATGGCTTTGAAATGCCGGGCAAACAAATCAGTGATCTTGTCGGGATCCTGATTGGGTACCAGGCGCATGCTGATTTTGGCAAAAGCCTTGGAAGGCAATACCGTTTTGGCACCTTCGCCGATGTAACCGCCCCATACGCCATTCACATCCAAGGTAGGGCGAATGGAAGTGCGCTCCAGCGTAGTGTAACCCGCTTCCCCGTGCACCGACCCAATGCCTAAATCGGACATGTAGTGCTTTTCGTTGAAGGGGGCTTCGTTCATGGCTTTGCGCTCGTGAGCGGGCACGGTCAGCACGTCCTCGTAAAAACCGGGGATGGTGATGTGGTTGTTTTCATCCTGCATCGAAGCGATCATTTTGCTCAGGATGTTGATCGGGTTGGCTACTGCACCGCCGTAAACGCCGGAGTGCAAATCGCGGTTGGCTCCGGTGACTTCCACTTCCACATAACTCAAGCCACGCAAACCCACGTTGATGGAAGGGGTTTGGTTGTCGATGATAGAGGTATCAGAGATGAGGATGACGTCGCAAGCCAGCTTTTCCTTGTTTCCTTCGAGGAAAGCTCCCAGGTTCACGGAGCCCACTTCTTCTTCCCCCTCAATCATAAACTTGACGTTGCAAGGCAATTCACCCGCTGCCAGCATGGCTTCGAAGGCTTTGATGTGCATGTACACCTGCCCTTTGTCGTCGCAGGAGCCGCGGGCGTAGATGGCCCCGTCGGGGTGTAATTCGGTTTTTTTGATCACCGGATCAAATGGCCCGGAAGTCCAGAGTTCGAGTGGGTCGGCGGGTTGTACGTCGTAGTGGCCGTAGACCAACACGGTGGGCTTACTGGGATCGCTGAGTTTTTCGCCGTACACAATGGGGTGCCCGGCGGTGGGGACCACTTCTACATTATCCGCTCCGGCGGCGCGGAGTTTTTCGGCTACAAATTCGGCGGTGCGCGCTACATCGTCCTTGTACGCCGGATCGGCACTTACCGAGGCGATCCGCAATAGGTCCAGCAGCTCTTCGAGGAAACGGTTTTGGTGGTGCTGGATGTACGTTTGTGTCTTTTGCATGTGAAAAAGATTTGGTTAGAGGGGTTGAGGGAGGTTGAGAAAAGTTGAGGAAGGTTTAGGCTCCGCGAGCGACAAAGACAGAACATCGTTCTGAATGCTCGGTCAACGTCATTTGCGGAGCCTAAACCTTCCTAAACCTCCCTAAACCTCCTCAACCAATCAAAATATATGTCCCAACAAATCCAGCTGCCCACTCCTCCAGCCCTTATCCCCCAGCATTTTCACCATCAATCCTCCGACCTTGCGGTTCAATACGCCCAGGGTTTGGTCGCCTTGCAGGAACAGCCATTTGCAGTCATTCTCCACTGCAAGAAAATCATTTTTCAGGTAAAATTCAGGCTCGGGGGCGATTAAAAGTAGGGCCTCGATTTGGGCTTCGCGGGCGAGGTTCTCCAGGAAGTTCAATAGCTTGGTACCCAGGCCTTTGTTTTGGTAGTCGGGGTGGATGCAGACGTCGGCCAGGCCAAAGATGCGCAGGACTTGCCCGGCATTGTGGATCATGCGGTGCTCGACGGCGATGTGGCCGAGGAGAGTGCCGGAGTCGTCGTGGGCGAGGATGCGAAAATGGGGGATTTGGCGGAAGTGGGTGCGGGAGGGGTATTGGGGGAAGGAGGTTTGGAGGAGGGTGGTGATTTCGGTGCGTTGGGTCGGGGAGAGGAGGTTGGACTTCCTCAAAAAAGTAGACACGAAGATAAGCCAAAAAAAGGCTTATTTTTAAACCTACTAAAACGCATTGTTTATGGCAATGATAAGAAGGAAGTTCAGCAAGGAACAAAAACT
>JAIXOO010000433.1 GCA_027486765.1 Saprospiraceae bacterium | reverse complement strand
GCCCTCAGCGAAAGCGAAAAAACCAAGTACCTCAGTGAAAAGAACAAATTGGATGCTACCATCGATGATCAGGCTACAACCCGGGAGATCAAATTCCTGATGGAAGCGTACGACAAAACGAAAAACCCTGCTTACCTGAAAGCCGCCGAAAATGGGGTGCGTTACCTGCTCCAGGCTCAAAATAAGGCTGGTGGCTGGCCCCAATTTTACCCCGATTCCAGCGGCTACCACAAGCACATCACTTACAATGATCAGGCCATGATCGATGTGCTTTGGGTGATGAAATACACGGCTACTGGCCAGCAACACTTTGAACCTTTGCAAAAAACCTTGGGTGTAGAGGCACAAAAAGCAGTAGAAAAAGGAATCGAGTGTATCCTGAAAACTCAATTTTATCAGGGAACTACCTTGTCAGTTTGGTGTGCGCAACACGACAGCAAAACCCTGCAACCAGCCAAAGCTCGTGCCTTTGAACTACCTTCCCTCAGCGGCAATGAAAGTGTAGGCATCCTGCGCTTTTTGATGACCATTGAACAGCCTTCGGATGCCGTCAAAAAAGCCATTCATGCGGGAGTGGCCTGGCTAGATGCAGTCAGAATCAAAGGCCTGAAGTTACAAGACATCGCGGATCCCAAGCAGCCCAAAGGTAAAGACCGTGTAGTGGTGGCCGATCCTAATTCGGTGCTTTGGGCGCGTTTTTATGATTTAAAAACCAATCAGCCTTTTTTTGTGGGCCGCGATAGCGAGCCTAAGGCTACTTTGGCCGAAATTGAAAACGAGCGTAGGACGGGTTACGCCTATTACGGTAAATGGCCTGCGAAGTTGATTGAAATGGACTATCCGAAGTGGAAAGTGAAAAATGAACGATAAACACGAGTTCGTCATCCCGAATTTACAAGTCATCACAATGAAAAATGAGCACAAAGGACACAAAGGACACAAAGACGCGATTTTGACAAGCAATACGCCTGGACTTTATCTTATTTTGGATGTAAAGCCTCGTCAACGTCTCATCTTTGCGTCCTTTGTGCTGCCTTTGTGTCCTTTGTGCTAAAAAAATGTCGCTTTAGTGTTTTCTGAAAAGTTTGGGATGATTCATGTTCATCCCTTTTAACTCCATAAAAAGTCTTGCATCATGAAAAATATCCTCCTCCTCCTTTTTCTCTCCCTCTCCTTCCTCGCCTTCCATTCCGACGAAGACAAAATCCGCATCTTCCTCATTGGCGACTCCACCATGGCCAATAAACTCCCCACTGATGCGCCTGAAACGGGCTGGGGGATGGTACTGCCCCAATACTTCTCCACAGCCGTAGAAGTACAAAACCACGCCGTCAATGGCCGCAGCACCAAAAGCTTCCGTACCGAAGGCCGCTGGGGTAAAGTGCTGGAACAGATGCGCCCTGGCGACTGGGTGTTGATTCAATTTGGCCACAACGACCAAAAAAATACCGATACAACCCGTTATGCCGCCCCCCAAACCGATTACCGCAAAAACCTGACTCGCTACGTAGCAGAAGCCAGGGCCAAAGGAGGTAAGCCCATTTTGCTCACCCCCGTCATGCGCCGCAAATTTGACGAAAAAGGCCAGTTTGTAGACACCCACGGCGAATACCCTCAGGTGGTGCGGGAAGTAGCCAAAGCCTTAGGTGTTCCTCTGATTGATATGCATGCACAAAGCCGCGGGGTGATTGAAAAAATGGGAGTCGAAGGCTCCAAAAGTTTGTTTATGCACCTGCCTGGGAAAATGTATCCCAAGTTTCCCGAGGGCAAAATTGACGATACCCATTTTTCGCAATATGGTGCCAGTGTAATGGCTAGTTTGGCCGCGGCGGGCATCAAGGAAATGGGTAATCCACTGCTGGGTTTGCTCAAAACCACCCGTTTTGCCGACAAATTTGAATTTGAACTGCCCAAAATTGCCCCAGCCGTTTTCCGCAAGGACACCTTCAATATCCTGCGTTATGGCGCAAAATCCGACGGCATCACTCTAAATACTACCCCCATCAATCAGGCGATTACCTTGGCCAACGAAGCCGGGGGTGGGGTAGTGCTCATCCCCAATGGATTCTGGCTCACTGGCCCCATTGTGCTCAAAAGCAATGTCAACTTGCACATCGCCAAGGGTGCTTTATTACAATTCAGCAACAAACGGGAAGATTATCCCCTGGTAACCACCACCTGGGAAGGCCAGGACGCCATTCGGTGTCAAGCGCCAATTTCGGCAGTGGATGTTCAAAACATTGCCATCACTGGCCAGGGCATGGTGGATGGTGCCGGACAAGTGTGGCGACAGGTTAAAAAAGAAAAACTCACCGAGGCGCAGTGGAAAAAACTCGTCGCTTCTGGTGGGGTCTTGGATGAAGAAAAACGCACCTGGTACCCCACACAGAATTCCCTCAATGGGGTGAAAATTCAAAAGCCGGGTATTATTTCGGCTGGATTTAACCTCAACAATTGCAACGAATTTAAGGATTTCCTTCGCCCCAATATGGTTTCCCTTTCCCGCTGTACCCAAGTATTGCTGGAAGGCATCACTTTCCAAAACTCACCAGCCTGGACCATCCACCCCTTGCTTTGTGAGCACATCACCTTGCGCAACGTAACCGTACGCAACCCCTGGTACGGCCAAAACAACGACGCCCTCGACCTGGAATCCTGCCGCAATGGCCTGGTAGAAGGCTGTTCCTTTGACACTGGAGACGATGGCATTTGTATCAAATCGGGCCGCGATGCCGAGGGCCGCAAACGGGGCGTTCCTACCGAAAACATCATCGTGCGCAACTGTACCGTTTTTCACGGGCACGGTGGATTCGTCATTGGCTCCGAAATGTCGGGTGGGGTGCGCAATCTTTTTGTGTCGGATTGTAATTTCCTCGGCACCGATGTAGGTTTGCGTTTTAAAACCGCCCGTGGTCGGGGGGGCATCGTGGAAAACATCTACGTGAGCGATATCAACATGACCAATATCCCTGGTGAAGCCATCTTGTTTGACATGTACTACATGGCCAAAGACCCGGTTGCGCTGAATGGCGAAAAAAATGTGCTGCCCGAAATGAAGGCAGAACCACTGGGTGAAGGCACCCCTCAGTTCCGCAATTTTTACATCAAAAACATTGTTTGCCAAGGCGCTGCAACGGGTATCCTCATCCGTGGCCTCCCCGAAATGCCCATCCGCAACATCTGCATTGAAAATGCCAACCTGAGCTGTACCGAAGGCCTGGTATGTGTGGAAGCGGAAAACATTCAGCTCAAAAACATCGGCTTGTTCACGGAGGAAAAACGCCTGATGCAGGTGCAAAATAGCAAACAGGTCACCCTGGATGGCATCCGCTACCAGGGGCCAATGGACCTGTTGCTGCACATCAGTGGGCAGCGCTCGGCGGATGTGCGTTTGTTGAACACGGATTTGAAGCAGGCGAAGAAGGAGGTGGAATTGGCTACGGATGTGTCGGCCAAAGTGTACAATCGGAAGTAAAACTGTTTCTGAGGTGATTTCTAAGGTGCCTAAGGTGTCTAAGGTGGTTCAAATAAAAACTCTTGCGCGCAAGCGCGAAGAACATGTTTTTTTACCACCTTAGACACCTTAGGCACCTTAGGGATTCACCTTAGGAAGGGTGCGCCTGCGGCGCTTTTTTATTTTGTTTAAAATCAAGGCATTGTTATGCAAAAAATAGCTTACACCTTATTAATAGCCTTTAGTTTTTTGTTCATTCTTGAAAGTTTGGCGCAAAGCGGCACCCCATACCAGGACGTCTCCTTCGAGTATCCCCAATTTCCCTTGCCCAGTTCCGCCAAGGACTGGGAAAAAGGCCGCAAAGCCGTGCGCCAAACCATCCAGTCCTGCTTCGGCCCCTTACCTGCACGCCCGAGCATCCAGGCCAAAACCTTGCGTACCGAAAAACGCGCAGGCTACACCATCGAATACTTCGAATTTTTCAACGGCATGGACGCCACTGTACCTGGCATCCTGCTGATCCCGGACCAACGCGCACCCAAAGCCCCCGGCATCCTTTACCATCACTACCACGGCGGCGATTACGCCCATGGCAAAGACGAATTGTTCAAACTGAACTGGGTCAACGACAGCGGCCCTGGTGAAGGCTTGGTGGAACAAGGTTATGTGGTATTGGCCATCGACTCTTATGCCTTTGGCGAACGCTCCGGCAAAGGTCCCAATGGCCCGGATGAAAAAGGCAAAAATGAAGAACTCACCTGGGCCCGGATCAACCTGCTCAAAGGCCGCAGCTTTTGGGGCAGTATGGTGCGCGACGACCAGATGGCGCTGGACTACCTCTGCTCCCGCCCTGAAGTAGATCCTGCCCGGATCGGTGCAGTGGGCATGAGTATGGGCTGCTTGCGCTCATACTGGCTGGCTGCCGTAGATAACCGGGTTAAGGCAACCGTAGCCGTAGCATGTATTGTGCGCAATCAGGAGCTGATCAAGTTGGGGCGAATGGGCTCACATGGTATTTATTATTACGTCCAGGATTTGCTGCGACATTTCGACAACGAGGCGGTTTTGGCTTGTATCGCCCCGCGTGCCTTGCTCACTATGTCGGGCAAAGCGGACCGGATGGCGCCGCTGGATGGGGTCAATTACATCAATGGGTTTTTGGAAAAAGTGTATGGCTTGTATGGCAAAGCTGGGCAGTTCAAACACCTGGAATACGATGGGGTAGGGCATGAGTACACACGGGTGATGTGGAAGGAGACGTTGGCGTTTTTTTCGACAAAATTATAATGTCCGATTAATTTTTTAACACTTTCTATACGTAAGAATAATTAATTTTGGGGAAAAAATCAAACCTTTCCCCATGAAATACCTATTCCTTTGGCCAATACTGTGTTGCTGCATTTTCCTTAAAGCCCAGCCCCAGCACTGCTTGAGTATTGTTTTTTCCCAAAAAGGCCCTGTCAGAGGGGACACAGTGGATGTTCAAGTGAGTGTAAGAGGCTTTGTTAAAATTTACGCCCTCGACTATGTAGCAGAATGGGATCCTAAAGTGTTGCAATTAATCAATGTTTTGGAATTGGACCCGTTGCTTCGAATTTACAACATTGAATCTCCAAATAGTGGGGTTCCAGCAGAAGGTAGTTCGCGTTTTGCCTGGAATGACGAGCTTGGTTTTAATCTTGGCGAAACCTTAGTAGACAACAGCTCTTTTTATACACTCCGATTTTTGATCAAGGATAAAAGTAAAAGTCGCACCAAAATCGGACTTAGCTCAAATAGGTCTGCCGAGTATGTTTACAGTTTGGATGGCAGTTCTGAAGCCCTTACTGCAAATTTTCTTTCTGCTGGGATTGGAGCTAATTTAGCGCTCAAAGCGAATGTACCTGTTTCTTCTTTGAAGTTTCAAGATATCTGTACCACCAAAGAAAATTGTAAACTTGGTAATATCCTGCTCCAGGTAACCGGCGGAACAACTCCATATCAATACTTCAGCCGTGCCAGCAATGGCACCCTATACCGCTTAAGGTTGACCAATCTTGCCCCGGGAAAGTATCCTTTGTTGGTGATTGATGCGAAAAACGATACCATTGAGGCACAGGTAAACATCACTGCACCACCAAGTGGCAGTGGCCCGGTTTTACAGGCTTCAGTACACTGCTTTCTCACCAAGCCTGATTCAGCTACCATTCGAGTAGAAGCCTCGGGTGGTAAACCCCAATACGTATTTGAGTGGAGTGAAGGCAGTTATGCCATTGATCGCAGCAGAAGCCAGATTAAGGTAGCCAGTAATCTTGTTTATGCGGTGACCGTAAGCGATGCGAATGGTTGTGAAACCAGGTTAGAAAATTTAAGTGCAAGTGAATGTATCGCCTCAGATACACTTCCTGCTTTGCGCGTTAGCAGTGCAACAGTGGTATCTGGTGGTATTTTTTGCTCTGAAGTAGCCATTACAAACACCAAATCCTTGCTCGGTTTACAGTTTGCCTTACGTTGGAACCCTGAACAATTAAAATTTTTGACCTTAAAACTGGTCGATGCCGAGCTGGCGATTAATAATTTCAACCTGACCGATACCAAATTGGGTTCTATACGGTTTTCAAAAAACTATAATTCAGCCATACCTTTAGTTACTAAAAAAACTTTATTTGAGCTTTGTTTTCAGGCTCAACTTTTTGAAGATACCAGTTATATTACTTTTGATAATCCTACTTTCCCTATTGAGATCATCAGTGGTGATGACATTTTGGGCGCAAAAACCTATCCTGCTGAAATCAGTATCAAACCAGCTTTGTGGCCAGGAGACGGTGATAGGAGTGGTAGAGTCAATCATTTTGACCTGTTGCCGATAGGCTTAGCCTTTGGCAACCGTGGGCCTGCTCGGCAATCAGCATCATTGAATTGGCAGGCCCAAGCTGTAGACCCTTGGGGTAAAAATTTGCCCAGCGGAAATACTGATCTGGCTTTTGTCGACGCCAATGGAGATGGTTTTATTGAGTATCAGGACACAATGGCTATTCAGCAAAACTGGCAACGTTTTTACCAGGATTACAAGCCACCTTTGGCCCCTACCGAAATCAGAGCTGCCGGAATCCCCTTGTTCGTGCGTGCAGATACGCTCAAAACGAGCGCTGGGCAATTGCTATCCATTGAATTAGGCAGTGCCGATGTAGCGGCTACTCAGGTATACGGCGTCGCCTTCAGTATTGTCTACAACCCCAAGGAAGTGGCCGAGCAAAGGATGCGATTCTATCCTCGGTCATCTTGGCTAGGCACTTTAGGTACCGATTTAATGGCCATGCACCGCAACGATGCCAGTACTGGCCGAATTGATGTTGCACTAGTACGAACCAATCAGCAGCCCAGCAGTGGCCGTGGAAAAATTGGTGAACTTTATTTAGCCCTTGAATCTGCCGAAATCCAACGGTTGGGTAAAACTTTAAATTTGGAAATCCAAAACGTACGCCTGATCAATCAGTTGAATCAAACCATTCCTCATGATGCCCGGAATGCCGTTTTGACACTTGGGAGAACCGTAAATACCCGTGAAACCGCTGCAATCCTAAACCAATTTATCCAGGTTTATCCGCAACCAGTAGATCAAAGTTTATGGGTCAACACTGGTGGTTTGCACCTCAAGTATTGGCAACTATTGGGAGTGAATGGCCAACAAGTAGCTGCTGGGCTCAAACTGGATCAAGCCATTGCTGTCAATCATTTGCCAGGTGGCATGTATACCCTACGGGTTGTGTGTACAGAAGGAGTTGCCCTGAAAAAATGCCTCATCACAAATTAGAACTTAAGCCATGAGAAAAACTACCATCTTACTCTTCTTGAGTTTTTATTGCATTGTTCACGCTGAGGCACAATGGCGCAGTATTCATCGAGGTGATGATAAGTTAAATACTTTTCTGAATGCTTCCTTTTACTCCCGATCCGAAGGCTTTGTGTTGAGCAGCAATTGGGTTGGTTTTACAGTTGACTCTGGTCGTACTTTTCAAAAAAAATTCATCACAGACAATAATGTAGACTACGGATCGAATCCGGTCAATCTGACTTTTGGGTTTTACCACTCCGACATTAAAGCATTTGGCAACAACCGCTTATTGGTTGCTGGTGAATATGGCGATGAGCCGTCCATCTTGTTGAGTACCAATAATGGAAACAGTTGGAAAGTAGTCTTTCATAAGCCATTTTCTTTTGCCGGAAGTCTTGAAAACTACTTCTCCCGCATGGAGTTTCCTGCCAACAATGAAATAGGTTTTGCAGTGTTCAGCGACGGGATAGTGCGTACGACCAATGGAGGCAATACCTGGACGGAGGTTTTTAGTACCAGAGGCAATGAACTGAGTTACCTGGATTTCGTAAACAATCAGGTGGGATACGTAGCAGGCCCGGATATTTTATTAAAAACTGTAGACGGTGGCGTCAGTTGGACCTTCCAACGCTACTTCCCTTTTTCAATTAAGGCTATTTCTGCCGTTTCGTCAAACCTGATTTATGCCCTAAGTACAAATGATGACATTTATTATTCTACCAATGCTGGAGTAAGTTGGACCCGAGTCAACGCGCCCATTGCTCGACTTTCAACAGATAACATCTATTTCGTTAACGACAGTGTAGGATATAGTGCAGCTGGGTACGTTTATCAAACCCGCAATCGAGGTAAGAGTTGGGAACGTTTACCCTCCGACCGAGACCCGGAAGTAGGCCAACTGGTGCCCTTTAGCTCGGATGTCATGTGGGCTTGTGGAGAAGGTGAACGCCTCGCCCTGACTAGCAATCGTGGTGGGGTAGCGCATCCATTGGCTTACTTCGATTTTGATGTAAGCACAATCTGCACTTCAGATGGAGTACTCCAACTTCAAAACGAAAGTAATCGCAACTATAAGTTTCAATGGTACCGCAACAATCGTCTCTTAGCCAATACTTACCAGACCTCATTTATTGTAGGTAACAATATCTCTGACACCATCAAATTGGTTATCAGCGATGGCTTCCAACGCGACTCTATGGTAAGGGTGCTGGATTATACTGGTTATTCATTGATTAAGCTGCAGAGCGTTTCCTTGCAGGATACACTTTGTGGAAGAAACTACGCTCAATTCTTGATTCTAAATAGCCAACCTGGAGTTACCTATTCGGTCGGTCGGCTTTGTTGTGGGTATTCTGCCGGCGACGCTGGAACTGGTAAAGATTTGATTATTAAAGGTTATTCGGGTGGTAATGAAGATTCGACCAGCACTTTTTTCGTTTTTGCTACCATTCAAAATAATTGTGGGAACCAATTAGTCAGCCAAGCTCATAAAATCCATCTGTTCAACTCGACTCCCGGAATTGAAGTTGTAGATCATGATACGGTTTGTTTACAAAAGCTTTTTTATATCCGGGTTCGCAGTACTCAAAAACGTTATGAATACTGGGCCGACTCAGGCCTACCCAAAGTGAAAGGAAATGGGGGAACAATTCTGGTTCCTGCTCGGCTTACCCATTTGACACAATTGCGAAGGGCTTTTGTTGGATCTTTATTTGAAGAGTTAAGTTTCCAAGTATTCGTTCAGCATGAGCGATTCAGTTGTGGAGTGGCCGAATCGCATGTGATTCATCTCTATGCTCGTCGTCCAGATGCTCAGTTTGAACCATTAGGAGCAGAAACCTTTACTGGTGATACCCTACGTTTTTTGAACCTTAGCGAAAAAGCCAGCAGTTATTATTGGCGTTTTGGTCGAGGTGCCGTTTATAAGCGCAATGACACCCAGGAACCTCAGGGCTTACGCTTTACCCGACCAGGAATCCGACAAGTTACCCTCTACGCCTATTCCAAAGAAGGCTGTGTGGATAGCCTTTCGCGTAGCATTGAAGTATTTAATCAATTGGGAGAAGTGGGTACTGGCGAAATCTGCCCAACTACTAAAAGTCAGAACCATGTAGACAGCATTTATAACACATTTCATTATGATAGCCACGCCATTTCCGAAGACAGATACGGGAGTAGGGTTATCGCAGGTACGATTCGGTTGCCAGGGCGTTTGTTTCGATATTTGGTAGAGCCTTCTGGTTGGTTTGCCAAAAAATATGCCAAAGATGGTCGCTTATTGTGGCAACTGGAAAATGGGCCTTATGATGCAAGCGAACAATACGCCATTGAACAAGTGCAATGTGATCAAGATGAAAATACCTACCTCTTGGGATATGGATACAGCGGCTTTGGCTTTCATAGTCCCTTTTATCCACGTTTGGATTACATCCGTCCAGGACAAGGTGCGTTCATCATCAAGGTTTCGCCAAAGGGAGAAATTTTGTGGATCCGTTTTTTTTACAACCAAAACGGCAACAATTTTAAATCTCCCAATTGGTGTAGGGGAACGTTGTTGTTGGGGAAAAACGATGAACTTTACTACATCACTCAAAGGCGAGCTGGGGAGACATTTATGATGGATCAAACCATGCTGGTTGACGACCAGAACCCTGCCGAAGGCCTTATTTTGCGTTTAAATGGAGCAGGACAGGTGATGCAACAACGTAGTTTTCCCAGCTCGTACAAGAGTTTTGAACAATACGCTATTTACCTTCCGGGCCAACCCGACTATAAATTTAACTTAACAGCACAATGGGCACCAGATGGGCAAATGGTACTTTACAACGAAATGCCACCTCAAACCCGCTCAGCTGAATTGGATGGAATTGCGCTTCCTGCTAACCTTAGTCAAATCAATCAAGGTCTTTTGTTTTTGGATACAAGCGCTTTAAAATTCACTAAAATCAGACCTGTTTACAAATGGATAGGGGAATCCCAAACCAAGGTCTATCCCGATGCTTACACTATAGACGAGGCAGGCAATTATTACCTCACTTATACTCAACTAAATTATTACCACAACATTAAACCCATTTATGATGGAGACACCCTCAAGCCCAAAACCTATCTCATGGCCTTTACGCCAGAAGGAGACACCAGATGGATCAGGAAAATTGAAGGCTTGCAAGCAGGAACCATCATTGCAACAAAAGATCAGTTGAAGTTGGGGGGATTGAATTATTACTTGTACAATGGTGCATTTTTTATCAATCACAGCGGCCACAGCCCCGCGCGCGAGGGTGCTCCCAAAATGACTATTGTGGGCGACACGTCAAACTTTGCGGGTAAAGGTAGAGCAGGTTTAGGATCTAT
>JAIXOO010000036.1 GCA_027486765.1 Saprospiraceae bacterium | reverse complement strand
TTATCATCTAAAAGTTAAAAAAATGCAAATACCCAAATTAGGTTTGCATAATACTTGAACTCAACGTATTTTTAAAGTGTTAAATTTTTGTCCTAAAATACTATTGCATGAAGCACTTCTTACTCTTTTTAACCCTGGTACTTTTCACAATCCCAAAAGCGATAGGACAAACAAGCGCTAAGACTGGTAATTGGTATGCATCAGTAGAGGCAGACCGAGGTGTAATTATTGAGGTTTACCCCAACCCAACGACCAGTCACATTGGTTTAACCGACGTTCAAGGTGTGCAAAAAGTGATGGTTTTCAACCTGGCAGGTCGCCAGATGAAAAGCTTCGAAGACATTGCCGCCGACAAAAAAATGTACGTGGGAGACCTACCCAGAGGGATTTACCTGGTGCGGATCATGGGCGAGAAAAACAAAGTTCTCACCACCAAAAGGATCAGCAAACAATAAATTAGGGGCGACAAAAAACAATTGTTCATTTTGACCCACTATTCAGGTATTCAGGAAAGAACCAAAAACGGCTGGATGAAGTTGATAAGACTTGATTCAGCCGTTTTCTATTTCAGCTTATGTCCAATATGCTCTTGCAACGCCACACTACCCTCAGCGCCAATCTCCTGGCCTTTTGCCGCCACCTGCGCCAGAAAGGTTTCACCATTGGCCCCCAGGAATCGAGTGCGATGTTGGCTGCGCTGGACATCGTTGAGCCTTTTCACGACCCACAATTGTTTCAATACACCCTGCGCGCCACCCTGGCCCGCACGCAACGCGAGCAAGAACTTTTTGATCAAATTTTTCCCCAATACTGGAAAGAACTGGAAAAAGCGGTGGACTCCAAAATCGCCGACGACAAACAACCGCGCAAACCCGGAACCCGCCAGCAGCCTCCCTCTCTGCAAGCCCTGAAAAGCTGGCTCAACGGCAAACCCGCCCAAGACAACATCGAATTGGCGGTATACAGTGCTGGCGAATCCCTGGGGCGCAAGGATTTTTCGATGTTCAGCGCCGAGGAATTGCAGGAAATCAACCAACTGATCCTGCAAATTGCCCGGCGCATGGCCCGCCAATACAGTCGCCGCAAAGAACGCGCCCGCTCCGCCAGCATGCTCGACCTGCGCTCCACCATGCGCAAAAACCTGCGCCGGGGCGGGGAACTGATCGAACTGGCCCGTTTTCGCCCCAAACAACAAAAGAATCAACTCATCCTGCTTTGTGACGTGAGCAAGTCCATGGACTTGTACAGCCAGTTTTTGATCCAGTTCGTATACGCCTTTCAACAACTCGGCCAACGCGTGGAGACCTTTGTTTTTTCCACCAGCTTGCAACGCATCACCAAAGTGCTGCGCCAAAGCAATTACCGCCAGGTGCTGAACGAACTGAGTGAAACTGTCCCCGGCTGGTCGGGAGGGACTCGCATCGGGGCTTCTTTTGAGCAGTTTTATCAGCAATACAGCCGCCTGCTGAACGGCCACAGTACCGTGCTCATCCTCAGTGATGGTTGTGATACGGGCGATATCGAAGTGCTGGAAGAAAGTATGCGCAAAATTGGCAAAAAGGCCGAGCGGGTGATTTGGTTGAATCCATTGGCGGGGCGGCCTGGTTATGCGCCGGAGGTGCGGGGCATGCAGGTGTCGCTGCCGTATGTGGATGTGTTTGCGCCGCTGCACAATGTGGAGAGTTTGCGGGCTTTGGGGAGGGTGTTGTGAGCAATTTGTAGTTTCTTGCTTCTTTCAAATTTCAACTATACCGATCTAAGGTGAATCTAAAGTGCCTTTGGTTTCTTAGGTGGTTCAAATAAAACAATGTTTCACCACCTAAGAAACCACAGGCACTTTAGATTCACCTTAGTTTTGTTGCATCTACAAACAAACAACATTAGCCACACCACATGAACAAGTTCAGCCTGTCCTTCTTTTATCTCTTGTGTTTTTCCAGCCTTTGGGCGCAAAAACCAATTCTGCCCAGCGACCAATCCGAATGGTGGAAACGCAACAACCTGCGGCTCATTCAAATGAACCTACCCGCCTACGAAGCCGCCAATCTGCACGCCGATAGCATCGTCAAAGATTTGCGCGCCTTTTCAGCCAACACCCTCATCATCAACGCGGGCGGGATTATGGCGTTTTACGAAAGCAAGCTTGATTTCCACTACATCAACCCTTACATGAAGCCGGGCGATCTGGGCCGGATCGTCCAACGTTGCCATGAACAGGGGATCAGAGTGATTGTACGTTTTGATTTCAGCCGGGCGGATCAAAGCATTTTTCAAAAACATCCCGACTGGTTTTACCTTTCGCCCACGGGCAAAAGAATTGTCAATACCGATAAATACGTGGTGAGCATCAATGCGCCCTACGTACAGGAAAAAGCCTTTGACATCGTTGCAGAAGTGCTGGACAACTTTGATGTGGATGGCATTTTCCTCAACATGCCCGGCTACCAAACCCGCAATTCCTACGAAAACACTTACGAAGGCATTGATCAAAACGAATACGACAAGGCGGCCTTTAAAAAATGGAGCGGGGGCTTGGACTTGCCCCTGAAAGAGGACAAAAACGACCCTGTTTTTAGAAAATACGAGGAATTCAAAAAAGAAAGCATCAGCCTCTGGTCCAAAAAGCTGCACGAATTGGTGAAAGGACGCAAAAAGAAAGTAGCGATCTGTACTTACCTCGAAGACTATGTCGACATCATTCGCCACGAAAGCCAAACCCACGGCTTGCCTTATTGGCCTTACACGGGCAGCGACAATACCAACCACATCGAACAAACTTTCCCTGATAAAATCGTCAGCAATGCCAGCATCCAGCAAATCTCCTTCCGCAGCCGCTTCAACGCTGCCGAACCCGAAGAAGTAGCCATCCGCCTTTGGGAAAACCTGGCCAACGGCTCCGGTACCGACGTAAGCCTGATGGGCGACCTGCGGGAGTACGAAGACCAGCGGAATTTTGTGGTGATGAAAAAAATCTATGCTTTTCAGAAAAAATGGGAACCCTATTTTGGCAAATACGAGTCGGTGGCCAAAGTTGCGGTGGTTGCTCCGGGTTATTGGCCAAGTGGTTTGCCGATGGAAGAGTATCGGGGCATTCAGCTGATGTTGAAAGAAGCACATATCCCTTTCGACATCATCCAGGATAACCATCTGGCTAAGCTTAAAGAAAAACTGAAGCAATATAAAGTGCTAGTACTGCCAGACATCCAATATTTATCCGCACAGGATTTGGTGGCTTTGCAGGAGCTTTCTCAGGCGGGCGTCTCCCTTTTTGCCAGCAATCGCAGCCTTTTTGATGCTCCATCCGCTTTAAAAACCCTATTTGGAGCCACCATTGTAAAAGACCTCCACGATGGGGAGGGTAATTATCTACAACCCAATGATCCCAAAATTTTCACCGATTTCGTCGGGCAGAGTATGGTGCATTTTAAGTACAATCTGGGGCTGTATCAATTTGACCAGGGCGACAGAGCGTTATTGCCCATTTTGGACAAAGGCCGCCCCGGCCCGCCGGAAATGATCGGTGGCCACGATCCTATTAACTATTTTGCTGCCAATCTGCACCAAAACGGTAGCAGCACCAATGCCTTGATGCCCATCAACATTGGCCGCATTTATTACCAAACGGGGTACGAGCAGCATAAGAATCTGGTACTGGATATTTTGAAGCGACTGTATCCAGCCCTTGATCAACAAATCATTACGAATGCGCATCCCCGGGTGGAAATGATCTTGAATGAATACATCCTGAATACCGCGGAGGTGACCATCGCTACGCCTTTCCGTTCGGCTGGGCATATCTTGCACTTGATCAACCTCACGGGTTTTAGCGGCAATACTTATTTTGAACCACTACCGATTCACGATACCGAGATCAAAATCAAATTGGATTACCGGCCGCGTAAAGTATGGAGATTGGGAGAAGATAAGCCCTTGCGTTTTATCTACCAGCAAGGGTATGTAATTTTCAAAGTGAGTCGGTTGACGGATTATGCGGGGATTGTGGTGGAGAAATAAACAATTGTTCTATTGCGAAGTACCTGCGGTGTTTCTTTAGTTTCTTAAGTTTCTTAGGTGGTAAAAAAATGCCGCCCTACGCAGTTTTTTTCTTTTCACCACCTAAGAAACTTAAGGCACCAAAGAGGCAGCTCAGGTGTTGTATACAGAAAAAAAACTGCCCTCAACACCACGAAACGTTGAAGGCAGCATCTAAAAATATCGCGTTTGCATCATTTGACACTCAACAGCGTCAAGGTTTGTTTTTTATCTCCATGCTGGAATACGCCCGTTTGGGCTTGGTCCAGCTTTGTAGCTAAATCACTAGGCACAACCACAGGGATGGTTTGGAAATAAGTCCAGTCCCCTGAGCCTTTTTCCAGTATTGCCGTGCCCTCCATCATCAAGGGGAGTTCAAAACTCGTGCTGGAGGTCACCGCCTCCTTTTTCAGCACCTTTACCAATCGAATGGCAATGGATGACCCATCCTGCGGAGGATTGTCGATGGTGGTTTTGTTGACCTCCAGGGTATAAACATACCCCCATTCAT
>JAIXOO010000246.1 GCA_027486765.1 Saprospiraceae bacterium | reverse complement strand
ATATACCCCTGGGTTTTCGAAATCTCTGGGGGGCTCTATACTGCAAGACAAGTCCTACAAATCATAGTGGGCATTTTGACTCCAGTTTTGTTCATTCTGGCCCTCCTCTTTCTCCGCAACCGCCGCATCCGCCGCCAACGCCAACAAGCCCAGCTCGCCCTGCGCGGCATCCGCGCCCAACTCAACCCCCACTTCCTCTTCAACGCCTTGGCCTCCATCCAATCCCTGGTCAATCGCAACGATCAGGAGGGGGCCAATCGTTACCTCAGTGGCTTTTCCAAACTTTTGCGGCATACCCTGTACCATTCGGAGCAGGACTACATCAGTTTGGAAGAGGAATTGGCGCACTTGCGGCAATATTGTGAGTTGGAAGCCTTGCGCAGCCCTTTTGAGTACACGATCAAAGTTGCTGAAAACCTGGATGTATTCAACACCGAAATTCCCAGCATGCTCCTTCAACCTTATGTGGAAAATGCTATTTTGCACGGCTTGCGCGAGCATCCGGGGCAACCAAAATTGGAAGTATGGATTCACCAGCAAGGCAAAAATCTGCGTTGTGAAATCACTGACAATGGCCAAGGCATCAAGGCAAGCCAGGAGCAGAAAAAGGGCACTGCTGAATTTGGACCTAAACTACACGGCATGGGGCTGAGTGCCGAACGAATTCGTTTGTTGAATTTGCGTTTGCGCAAAAAAATCACCCTGGAGGTCGTCGATCGCCAACAAAAGGAGCAACAATCTGGCACTCGCATCATCATCAATATCCCCCAATAAACCAGCACCATGAAAGCCATTCTTGTCGACGATGAGCACAACAATCTGGAAAACCTACGCTTGCTGCTGGCCAAATACTGCCCCGAAGTGCAGGTGCTGGCAACGGCAACTACAGTCGCAGAAGCTTTGGAGTGCTTTCGGGCGCATCAACCCGAGCTGATTTTCCTGGACATCGAAATGCCCGGCGGCAATGGCTTTGAATTGCTGGATGCTTTGAAGGGTTACAATTTTGAGGTCATTTTTGTCACTGCTTTTGACCATTATTCCCTGCGGGCCATTAAATACTCGGCGCTGGACTACCTGCTCAAGCCCTTGGACATTGCCGATTTGCAGGTTGCAGTGCGCAAAGCAAGGGAACGTTTGCAAGGGCGCAGTTTTCAGCAACAAGTAGATGTGCTAATGAGCCATTTGGGCCAAAATGCCCGGGCAGCCCGGATTGCGCTACCATCTTCAGAGCGGATTGATTTTGTAGAAATCGCCCAAATCGCTTATTGCCAGGGCGACAGCAATTATACCCACGTTAAGGTTGGTGACCAGGCTCCTGTCCTGGTCGCCAAAACCTTAAAGGAATTTGAAGAATTACTCAGTCTGCACGGCTTTTTCCGCACCCACCAGTCCTGGTTGGTCAACCTGGATTTTGTGGTGTCCTTTGTCCGCAAGGATGGGGGCTATGCGCTGATGCGGGATGGGGCGCAAGTGCCCGTGGCACAGCAGAAGCGGAAAGATTTTTTAGGAAAAATTTAGACTTACCCCCGTCTTTTCCCCAAACTCCCCCACACCATGCCCCACAACTCCTCAAACGGAATCACTTCCACTTCATACCCCTGCGGGCTCATCTGCAACGGATATTGCTCCAACAATTTCAAATACCGCTCCGCGCGTGGCAACACCGTTTGTGGATGAAAATGCGCTTTTGGAATTTGCAACAACAGCCGAATGAACACATTACAGCGGTAGTTTTCATCCTGTTTCAGGTAACGGCTGCAATACCGCTCGATCGCTTCCATGCGACTGATCACCGCATCGTGGCGTTTTTGGGCGATGAGGAATAAAATTTGGATGATCAAAATGGGGATATTCATGCCCCGTTTGTCTTTGGAAAAAATGGGGACCTCGTTGAGAAACTTGTTGAGTCGAAATTTACCAGGCGTTTCCGTTGCGTTAGAGTCGAGTTTGCCAATGAACAGCAGGTACTCCAGCCAGGCTTCATAAATTTTCCATTTTTCCATGGCCCGTTTGCCCAGGGAAGTGAACAGGGGGTGGTTGGTGGCGTATTGCCAAACTTGATAGGCCTCCGTATAATTATGGGTGTGCAGAGCCAGAATCAGGCACAACTCGCGGTTTTTGAACCAATTGTAAGCTCCTTCTTTTTCCAGTTCCAGCGCTTTTTCCACGACTTCCCGTCCGGCAGGGTAATTTTTGAGCTGAATGAAACAAACCAGTTTTTGGTACAAAAAAGTCAAAAAAGCCGCTTTGGGCACAAACTCAATCGCCGTCAGTGCGGCCAAGGCCTCATCACAAGCTTGCGCAGCTTCTTCGTAATTGACTTCGCCCATCAAGGCCGCTACTTTGAGCAAATACACGTGGCGCAAAAAATGGTAAGAACGGTGTTGTTCCTGCAAAGGTGCCAATTGTTCGTAATAGGCTCTGGCGGGCGAGGCTTCAGTTGAAGTGTTTTGATCAAACAAATGGCTGTATACCAGGCGGATGTACAAATCTTCGGCCAGGTTTTCACTTTGCCAGAGCTGGACGTATTGGCTGTGCAATTCGTCGTAATGTTTCAGTTTTCGAGCATCGGGTTGGCGGGTGGAATAATACAGGCGCAGGATTTTGCTGATGTTGACCAACAATTCGGAAAACTGGTAGTATTGAGCGCGTTTGAAAATTTTGAGCGCCAAATCGACGGCTACTTTACTAGCTCCCCGATTGAGCAGAATTTTTACGGCTGCCCATTCCTTACAACAACTGATGTAGGCCCGATCCCAGTCGGAATAACCCGCCTGTTTGACATCGATGAAAAAAATCGCGTTGACCAGGCGGTTCTTGAGCTGGTTTTTGAGTTTGCGGTAGGCGTGATCGCTAGGGGCAGCACTAAAGTAGTACTGGGCCGCCTCTTCATCGGTGCTGAATTCCCGCGAAGCAATTTTTACATAAAGGCTGTTGACCATTGAAACACGACCTTGCTCGGCTTGCCCTAGTAATTCAATGGATTTGAGTTTGTTGCGGCTGACCAGATCAACCAAATCCTGAATGATTTCCATAATACCCTCATTGTTGAACGAACGGAGAAATGCCTGTTTGCAGACAGGTTGAGTGCAAATGGAAATTGTTTAATAAAAGGTTGCAGTAGGAAAATGGTAATAAAGGCAAGCAATTGATGTTCCAAATATTCTGGTTTTTTTGGAAAGAAACAAGCCTTAGGGGCGGAAATGAAACTTTATTTTTATTTCCGCCCCCTAAGTGCAAAAAAAAAAAGCCCATCCGAGATGAGCCTGTACTTGCCTTACATAAAACTATTATTTACACAACCTTTCTGATCGCTGGATTTTCAAATAAATGAGTCGCTTGATAAAGCAGGGGAGAGGGGCACTCTGATTTCCCTCTCCCGGTCTTGCTAATCACCCTTGGTTAACAATGATCCTCTTTTATTAAAAATCATGGAGCAAAGATAGAGGGGCCGGGAGTGGTGCGCAGTACCAAAAGAAGGCTTGATGTTCCAGCGCAGAATTGGCGGGAAAGTTGAGTGGTTGAATTTTAAGTTGTTGATATTTAGGTTTTAAGGCAAAGTATCGTGTCGCAGGATTGTTTATTTTATCTTTATTTAATTCGAATACCACGTAGGATAAATATTGACCCAAAGCGGCAGTTTTTAGCACAAAGGACACAAAGGAATGCACAAAGGGCACAAAGCGACGTCAACGTCTACCTTTGTGCCCTTTGTGCATTCCTTTGTGTCCTTTGTGCTAATAAGTCGCTTTGGAATAAAAAACTGGTGATGCTTTACTCCGCGATTCTTTTGTAAGTGTCCGCCAGCGTAGTATTCACATTGCAGAACAGCGATAACACAATCCAGTATTGATCGCGGGTACCTTTCGAGCGCAGGGCGATATTGTCTTTATCGGTCAATTGCAGGAGCATCAGGGTGCGGTCGGCATCAGCCATGTCTTCCTTTTTTTCAATCGGAATTTCGATGCGGCCATTGCGGAAAACCCCAATGTCACTCATGGCACAAGAAGGACGTCCATCCTCCAAGGGGTTACCTGTAATGTCAACTTTGACCCGATCAGGACCAGCATATTTGATGCTGATCTGTTTCCAGATGCCCTTATCAGGGTAGTTGGCGGTAACATAAGTCCCATAAAGCTCCTGCATTTGTGTAGCTTTTTGGTAGGTTTCTTCTTTCGGAGCGGCGGTAGATGTCGGCGTTTCTGTGGTCACTTCTTCCTGCGCTGCTTCTTTTACGCTTTTATCGTTTTTACAGGCGCTCACTGCGGCCAACAAGAGCAGACTGAATGCAAACTTTTTGATCATAGGATTATCGATTGGTTAGTGGGCAAAGGTAAAGAATAGACTTTAGCTGTAATAGAATGGCCCTAAAAAAAGTAAAGCCGCAATCCGAAGATTGCAGCTTCCTTAACCTACATCAGATCGCAAGTTCTTTACATAGATTCTGGGGAAAAATTTTTCAGATCTGATGCCCCAAAAATAGAACCTATGTATTAACGCAATATGAATTATTTGCGAATTGTTTTGACATAAGCCTTGTCGCCAACGTTCAGTACAACGGTGTACTCACCAGCAGGCAACTTGCTCAAGTTGTAACGTTTTTCCACCTTCACTACGTTGCGAACCTCATCTTCGTATACCAGAATACCTTCAGCGTCCTCAATTCTGAGTTTCAAGGTAGTCAGTTGGTTGTTCAAGAGGCTTACATCCAGCAATTGTCCGGCCGTTCTTACCACAGGAGCGAAAAACAGCTTCCGATCGTTGATGTTCAGACTGAGGCCAGTTCTGGTGATGGAGATAGGTTGTTCGGTTTCACGAAGACCTGTGCTTACCACCAGTTTGTATTTGCCATCAGACAATTCGTTCAGGTTCAAAACCCGTGCATATTCAGCGTTGGTGATTTCTTCTTCCAACAGAACCCCTTCCAGGGCACTTTCCAAACGGATAGTGGTTGATCCCTTAAGGTTCTTCAGTACCAGGCTTACTTTTTTCTCGCTTCCAATTGAATTGATGGAGATAAAAGGATCCTCGATTTTGGCTTGCATAACTAATGGCAATACGAACAGAACCGAAAGCAATACAAGACGGGCGGTAGTTTTTAAAATGTCCTTCATAACAACAGTTTTTGTGTTTACTAAAAAGTTTGGGTAAAAATCGAAAAGTTGTGCTTGGGTGTTTACAATGACAAAATTACGCCACATTGGGTGGCTGCGCTACGCCAAAATTGATCTGTTCTGATGCTATTTTACCCCAACTATTGGTGTGTCTATCTTTTATGGTTAATATTGGCGGTATTTTAGAATATAATTTTCCGTTTGGCTCGTTTCGGCTATAAAAATTCATGTAAAAGGGCCAGAAGCGACAAAAATTTTTTTTGGCTTAGTTTAAAAATGAAAAGAAGTTGCAAAAACGCCCGTTTTTGCAATAAAACAACTTGTAGTGGGCGGTGTAAGGCTGCATAACTAATTTAGTAAGGGTTGAGAAGTTGAGAAATGTTGAGGAGTTTATAAGTTGAGGCTACCGCGAGAGATTTTGACAATGTCCTTGTCTAAGTCGCTCGCGGTAGCCTCAACCCCTCAACTTCTCAACCTCCTCAACCATTTTACCACTTAACCAGCTTCCGAGTGGTGTTTTTTTGACCTGCACTGATGCGCAGCAGGTAATTTCCAGCGGGTAAATCTGCCAAGTCCAAACGTTGCTGCGTTTTTCCTGCGCCTACTTGCCACTGATATTGGCGAATCGTGCGACCAAAGAGGTCGTGCACTTCCATGCGCAACGTTTGATTGTCGTTCAGTTCCAACTCTACTAAAGTTTGATCCCCAAATGGGTTGGGATACACTTTGATCTTGGCTTCGGGCCAGGCTTCATCCCGATTGCTGCTCAAGACCCGTTGGCCATTGGCAAACCAGACCCCTAATACGTAGCCTGCTTTAAAAATACTGGGGTCGGCATTGGGCGTGAGTTTGTCAGCTTTGAGGGGCGCAATGGCAATCACATCGTCGCCCGCGTTGTTTTGGGCATCAAAAATGATAAAGTCATCTTTGGTCGCATAATTCGGGAAACCAAGGGTACTGTTTGCAAACACGGTACCAATGTCGCCCGTTTCCAAATTGGAGGTCAGTACTTCATAGTCATCTGAATCATCCAGCTCACCATTCCCATTGTTGTCTACGAAGTAATCGAACGACAATATATAAGGTGTGTTTTTGGAAAAACTGGGATTGCCGATGTTTTCCCCTTCCTCTAGGCCGGTGAAGATTTTTTCAATTTTCCCATCGCCAAAGGTGTTGGTTTTTTTGTTCCAGGCATTCAGCAGGCCCATGTCCCAGTAGTTGTAGGTGCCAAAACCACTGAGGGGGACTTCATTATTGGCATCGTAAACTACGGTTTCACTACTGAGGTCCCATTCCAGGGCGTCCCCACCTACAACATCCCCCGTGCTTACACCCTCCGTGTAGGAAGGATTGTACAGTTCGAAGTAGCGGGTATTGCCGCTGGTTCTGGTCAAATCGATGATGCCTATTTCGCCCTCCCGGTCAGTCACCAGGGCCGCCAAGCGCAAGCCATCTTTGGACAAAGCGACATTTTCCCAAATCCGGTTGTTGTTGAGCGTACCCGTATCATAGGTAGCCTTGGCCCAATCGAGCTCCAGGTATTTGAGCTGTTTGCGGCCATTGATGTAAATGATCAGGCTACCATCGTCAGCCACGGTTGGTTTGCGCAGTACTCCATTGGCGATGGGTAGTTCCAAAATGGTACTTTTATTGACATCAAAAATCCCTAAGCCGCTGTTGTCCGCTTTTACGCCCAAAACAAACTGGGTGCCAGGGTTGAAACTCAAATCCTTGGGTGGTGCAGTAGGTGCTCCTACCCGGATGCCTACGGTTTCAAAAGCCGATTCGGCTGCTTTGGCCACGGATTCCCCACCAGTTTCGCGGGCGGCACGCACAACGGCCAGGCGCGCATCCACAAAACGGGAGGAGCGGGTGATGTAGTTGCTTAATGCAGCATAATACACTTGTTCGGCCATTTCTTTGCCAACCTGAGTGGCAAAAAGGAAAAAGGCACGATTGACAATGCCACTGTTGATGTGTACCCCACCATTGTCTTGCGCTCCGGTGTAGCGTTCGGAATACGTGTCAGGTTGCCATCCCTCATCCTTCAAACTGGTCCCACCGTTGTGGGGATTCGATAAATCGCGC
This sequence comes from Saprospiraceae bacterium, assembly GCA_027486765.1. Taxonomy (GTDB): domain Bacteria; phylum Bacteroidota; class Bacteroidia; order Chitinophagales; family Saprospiraceae; genus Haliscomenobacter. The sequence continues at coordinate 14,629 of JAIXOO010000246.1, read as the reverse complement.
AAGGCACCCGAAGGAAAAGCCGCAGGCAATACCACATCTTCGCCCATTTTCCAGTCATTGCGGTCGATCATGGCCCCAAAAATATCCGCGAAGGACTCATTGAGCGCACCTGGTTCATTTTCATATTCCAGGTTGGCGGTATGTTGAATGATGCCGTGGGTGATTTCGTGCCCCGCGATATCCAATGCTTGCGCCAAACTGCGGATCGTAGGGCCACCATTGCCATAAAACATGGCGTCGCCATTCCAAAAGGCATTTTCCAGTGAGGAACCATCATCATCGGGCATATTGACATAAGAACGAATGGTGCCTTTAGTGCCATTGATGGATTGGCGCCCAAAGGTAGTGCGGAAATAATCGTACACCACACTGGCATTGTAGTGGGCGCTAACTGCGTTGGGGGCGGCCCAGGTATTGGTGCCGCTGGTGAAAAAGTAGGAATCAAACTTGCCACCAGCTTTGATGGTATTGCGTACGTCCAGGGTTACAATGGCACCATCGGGCTTTTGTGGTAAGTCGGAGCCGGCCAGGTTGAACATGTCCTTACTGGCATCCAACATAAAATAGGTATTGCCAATCAGGTAAGTATTGATGGTACGTTCTAACCCACCGAGGTCTTTGGCTTTGGCGGTGAATTTGCCGTCCAAAAGTGCAGGGCTGATACTTTGTTGGGCTTCCTCAATGCTCTCATGGGTATGGAAATGGGCAGGAGTGTCAGCTTTTTTGGCACTTTGGTGCTTCATTTTGCACAAGAGTGAATGGCTTTTTAACACCGCCCCACTTTCAGCATCGATAAAATAGGCCCAACGGGCGTGTAGGTTGGGGGCAATTTCCAGGTACCAGCATAATTTTGGTACATCTTGCTCTGGGCCTGTGTGGAAAATGACCAATTGTTTTTTGGCGATTTGTTCCCCTACCATATCTACTTCAGCGATGGAAAGGGAGCGCAGGGTTTCCTTTTTTTGTACATCAGTCAGTGCCGCCTGGATGGCTTGCGGCGCATCCAGCTCAGGTTTTACCGAGCGCAGCGCTGGGGTAGGGAAGTAGCGGCCATTGAAAAGGAGAATTTTTCCATCCTTCTCGTGCAAGATAACCTCAGCTCCGTACACTTCAATTCCCTGGTACTGCTGCCGGAAGCGGAGATGGTTTTGTTGTTGCGCATCGGTGGATTGACTGACCAGCACAAATTCTTTCCCGGGAGTAGCAATACGCAGGTCTTTGCTGAAGTGATCGAGGTATTGAATGGCCCTTTGGCTGTTGGGGGCATCGCGCAATTCAGGCAAACCTTCTACTTCACCTTCGATAAAGATGGGTAGGCCACTTTTTTCATCCCGCACCATCAGTGGCCCGGGAATGGGTTGGCGGAGGCTGAGCTTGGGCTTGGGCAAATTGTTGTAGCTGATGCTGCTTGGATCAGGTGTATTGTTGTTTTGGGAAAAACGAGGTAGCGCCTTAATCGGTAAGTGGGTATTTTGATCCTTCGGGCCAGCAGCAGTGCTGCGCTGGGGAATCGGCTTGTACTGTGCATGCACTTGCAAAAACAGTACAGCGGATAAAAGTGTTATGATTATTCTCATTGTGGTAGATTTTTGGAGATGGGAAGTTAGGGGAAATAAGTAAACATTCAACTACCCTGGGAAATTGATTTTTGCCAAAAAAGCAGCCCATTCCTCAGGGGTGTCCAGATCTAGCGCCCCTTCCGGGAACTCGAGTACTGCCGCCTCATGCAGGTGGTTTTGAATCAAAGCCTTCGCCCCTTGAGCACCGTGCAATGCTGCCAATTCCCCAAAAAGGGCTTGCGTAAACAAAGCGGGAACCCCCCAAGTATTCGTGTACCGAGACACGACCAAGGGGGCCTGGGTTTGGCTTTGCAACTCCACCAAAGCAGTTAAAGTAGCCACTTTCAACAAAGGTTGGTCACCGACCAAGATCAAAACCTGTTGGATCGAAGGCGTTTGTTGCAACAGATGGGCCAAACCAGTCGCGATGGAACTCCCCATCCCGGTAGACCAATCTGGATTGACTACCTGCAGCGTTTCCGTGGCTTGCAGTTCCGGTTCTATTTGTGCCCGATTTGCCCCCAAAACCACCAGCACTGGCCGGAAATTTGTGCCCAGCGCGGTTTTTACTGCCCTTTGAATCAGGCTTTCGCCACCAATCCGCAGCAGTTGTTTGGCTTGCCCCATGCGGGTTGAGGCCCCAGCGGCTAGGATGATGATGCCAGTTTGTGGTTCAGCATTTTCCATTAGAATGAATTAAATGTATGGTCTTCATCTTAGTTCAACGCTTTTTTGCGTTATTTGGGGTAAATATTAGACTTTATGAATAGAAATAAAGTCTATTAACCCTGCTCAATATGTTGCGGTTTTTGATGCTCTCACTCTGTTGTGCTGTTGTATTGCTACAAAGCATTCATGCCCAGGACCAAGCCCTGCGTTACGAAGATTTTGTTTACCAGCCTCATATCAAGTCGGTCAAATTTACACAAAAAGGACTCTACCTTAGTCAACCCATCCTGGTATTGGATGGGAGTGACCTGCTAGAACTGGAATTTGACGACATGGAAGCGGATTCCAAGTCCTATTACTATCGCGTCATCCAGTGCGACATCAATTGGAAGCCCACTTCCCTTTCCGAACTGGATTACATCGATGGCTATGCCAATGATTTGCTGCGAGAGTACCACAATTCATTCAAAGCGACGAGTCCCTTTTCGCATTACCGCCTCGTTTTGCCCAACGAGAATACCCGCATTACCCGTTCAGGCAATTACATTTTGCAGATTTACGAAAACAGCAATAAAGAAGTAACCGTGCTGTCTCGGCGCTTCATCGTGCTGGAAAATAAGGTTTTTATCAATGCCAAATTGGTTCCACCTGCCGCAGTGGGCAAGTTCAAAACCCATCAGGAAATCGACTTTGAAGTAAGTGTGGACAAATTGCCCATTGGCAACATGCGGCAAGAAATCAAAGCTACGATTTTGCAAAACAACCGTTGGGACAACGCGATAACCGGGGTAATCCCCAATTTTAACCGAGGCAACAACTTGGTGTGGGATTACCAGGACAAGGTTGTTTTTCCCGCAGGAAAAGAATTCCGCTGGTTGGACATGCGCAGTTTGTTCATCTATGGTTCGCAGATTTCCACCATCAACCGCGTCAACAATCGGTATGAAATCATCATGAAGGAGGATCAGGTTTTTGAAAGTTCACAATATTTTCAAATTTTTGACCTCAACGGTGATTTTGTCATTGGCAATTCAGACCAGCGGGGCATGCGCCTCGACGAGAACCTGCAACGCCGCAACAATCAGGTAGAAGGTGCCAAGCCTAGCCCCACCGATTGGCGGGATTTGGCGCAGGATGATGCCAACCACTTCAACAATGCGGTGGGGAGCGATTATGCTGAAGTACAGTTTTCCCTGAGTATGAACGAGCCCATCGAGAATCAGGACGTTTTCCTCGTTGGTCGTTTCAACGATTGGCAAATGTTGCCCCAATACAAAATGAAATTCGACGATGTGTTACAAGCCTACACTGTACGTACGCCCCTCAAACAGGGCTACTACAATTATGCTTACGCAACCAAACCACGCAATATCAGCACCGCTCCCGCGAGCCTCAGTCCCATCGACGGCGATTGGTGGGAAACTGAAAATGTGTACACCATAATCATCTACTACCGAGCCTTCGGCGAACGTTACGATCGGGTCATTGGGATGGGTCAAGTGCAGTCTGGGATTCGTTGATCTGCTACTTATCTAGAATAACAGCCTTTTTATATAAAAAAATCTGCCTTTCGCGGGTGCTTTTCTAGTATTGCAGTGTGTTAAATTTTTTAAGAAAAGCATCATGTCAAACTTCGCCAAACTGAGCTTGGGTGTAATCCTAGGATTGCTGCTTTGTACTGGTCTAAGTGCTCAAAAGCGCTGGACCTTACAAGAAATTGTGGAATATGCCACCAAGAACAGCATTTCCATCAAACAAGCCCAAAACCAAATCAATACCGCTGCACTTGCGGTGAAACAAAACCAGGCCAACCGGCTTCCACAAGTCAATGCTTCGGTCAGTGGCGGGATTCAGTTCGGTCGTACCATCGACCCTACGACCAACTCCTTTAACTCGCAAAACATCACCAGTAACAGTTTGTCTCTTTCAGGTGGCATTCCGGTGTACAGCGGGGGCCAAATCAAAAATAGCATCATCCAAAGCCGCATCGATATGGAGGCCATCCGCTTCGATGCCGCGACCACGACCAATACCCTGGCTTTAAACGTAGCAGCCAATTACCTGAATGTGCTGTTGGCCGAGGAGCAATTGGCCATTTCCCGGACTCAGTTGGATCAATCGCGTTTGCAATTGGCGCAAACCGAAAAACTGATCGAGGCAGGTTCCCGCCCACGCAATGAGCGCTTGGATGCCTTGTCTCAAGTTGCGTTGAATGAACAAACGGTGGTTAATGCTGAAAACCAGGTTACCCTGAGTTACCTGGCACTCAAACAGTTGATGCTGCTCGATCCTGCTCAAGAATTATTGATTGAGCGCCCGGAAATCACCATCCCGGCCAACGCCAATCCCGATGCTTTTGTGATTGACGAAATTTACAATGGTGCCCTGGGGACTCAGCCGCAAATTCAGGCAGGCCAAAAACGCCGGGAAAGTGCCTTGATCGGCATCGATTTGGCCAGAGCGGGTATGTTGCCTACTTTGTCCCTTTTTGGCAACCTGAATTCTTACGCCTCGAGCCGTGCCTATAATTACAGCTTCCAAAGTCAAAGGATCAGTCAAACCGCTTTTTTTAACGGTCAACCTGTTACCTTTGAGATAGAATCCCAAATTCCAATCCAGTTGAGCAAACAAGCCTGGACGGATCAGATCAATCAGAACTTTGGTCAAAGCATCGGGGTGCAGTTGTCGATTCCCATTTTCAACAACAACCGCAACCGCATCAATATGGAGCGGGCCAAAATCAGCGTAGCTGGCGTTGATTTGAACAACGAACAAGCCAAGCAACAGCTGAAAACGGACATCCAAACAGCCATTGCCAATGCCCGCGCCGCGCGTCGTTCTTACATCGCCGCTCAAGCCGCCGAAGAAGCTTCCAGATTGGCTTTTGAAAATGCCCAACAGCGCTTCGAAATAGGTGCAGCCAATCAACTGGATTTCAACACCGCACGCAACAACTTGTCTCGGGCTCAGATGGACCTGACCCGCGCCAAGTTCCAATACATCTTCAACCTCAAGCAGGTTGAATTCTACCAAGGCCGTCAAATCACCCTAAACTAAGGCAACCCACGGTTTTAACCGTGGACGTCGATCCCCGGCAACCCACGGTTTTAACCGTGGGAGCCACCTATGCCCCAACCCACGAATTTATTCGTGGGCCTGATATCCGGCAACCCACGGCTTCAGCCGTGAGAGCCACCTAAAAAACCAACCCATGGCCTAGCCGTGGAACAAGCACAACATCCTCAACAACGAAAAATCATGGCAAAGAAAAAACGCAATAATTGGCTCATCTACGGATTAATCGCCCTCCTGGTCGCATTGGTAGTTGTGGCAGCCATCCAGGCCCGCAATAAGCCAAAAGGTGAAAAAGTAACCGCTGAAAAAGCCGAATTGCGCACCATCGTGGAAGTAGTAGCCGCCAGTGGCAAAGTTTTCCCCCAAACGGAAGTCAAAATCAGTTCCGACGTTTCAGGTGAAATAGTGGAATTGTATGTCAAAGAAGGCGACTCGGTGCGCATTGGTCAGGTTTTGGCCCGCATCGACCCCGATGTGTACCAATCTCAGGTAGAACAAGGGATGGCCTCCCTCAATCAGGCCAAAGCGCAGGAAGCCAATGCCCGATCTCAAATTGAAAGCCAACGTGGCCAGAAAGAACAGATCTTGGCCAATCTGGAAAATGCGCGGGAAATCCACAAGCGCAATGAAAAATTGTACAAGAGTGGGGTGATCTCTGAAGCGGATTTCCAAACCTCCTTGTCCAACATGCGTGCTTTGGAAGCGAATGTTAAGGCATCTGACGCGGGCATTAAATCGGCGCAGGAAAGCGCCAATGGGGCTCGCTTTTCGATTCAGAGTTCGGAAGCAACCCTCAAACAATTGCGCACCAGCCTCAAGCGGACTACCATTTATTCTCCTACCAATGGCATCATCTCGATGTTGAACGTGGAGAAAGGGGAACGGGTGGTAGGTACCATTCAGATGACCGGTACCGAAATGATGCGCATTGCCAACCTCAATAACATGGAGGTGCGTGTGGACGTAACCGAAAACGACATTCCTCGGGTGAAACTGGGCGACTTAGTGGATGTAGAGGTAGACGCTTACATTGGTCGTAAGTTTGTAGGCCGGGTAACCGAAATCGCCAACTCTTCTTCCAACTCTGCTGCTGCTGCGTTGACGAGTGATCAAATCACCAACTTTGAGGTACGCATTGGCATTGATCCAAGTTCGTATAAAGATTTGATCGAACCGCGCAAACGTTATCCTTTCCGTCCGGGTATGTCGGCCTCAGTGGAGATCAATACCATGACCAAAAGTAACGTGCTGACCATCCCGATTCAAGCGGTAACCACCCGTGAAAAGGATGAAAACAAAAGCAAAGCCAAAGTAGTGCGCAATAGCAGTGGCGAAGATGAAGTGGTCGAAGACATCAGCGACGACGACCTCAAAGAAGTGGTTTTCATCATTGGCAAAGGGGATTCAGTGAGTATGGCCGAAATCAAAACTGGCATCCAGGATGACAATTACATCGAAGTACTTGGTGGTATCAAGAAGGGCGACGAAGTGGTTTCTGGGCCTTATTCTGTGGTCGCACGCAAGCTCAAGAAGGGAGATGTGGTGCGCAAGGTGAAAGAAGATGAACTCTTCTCGGATGGGAAGAAAAAGAAAGACGAATAAATGAAGTAGAGGAAGGTTGAGAAGGTTTAGGAAGGTTTATGCTACCGCGAGCGACTTAGACAAGGACATTGTCAAAATTGCTCGCGGTAGCATAAACCTTCTCAACCTTTCTCAACCTTTCTCAACCTCCCTCAACTTTTTCAATACCCATGAGCATAATCATTTTTATCAAAAACCCGGCCCTGGGCAAAGTAAAAACCCGCCTTGCTGCCACGATCGGTGACGAAGCTGCCCTGGCCGTTTACCACAAACTCTCCCGTCGCGCCCGCGAAGTGGCCCTGGCCCTGGATGTTCCCCGCCATTTGTTCTACAGTGATTTTATTGACGGCCATGATTCCTGGGACAATACCCTTTTTATCAAAAAGCAACAAGCAGGAGCAGACCTGGGCGAGCGGATGTACCTGGCCTTTGTCGATACCCTACAAACTTCACAAAAAGCCGTCATCATTGGCAGTGATTGCCCATTGTTGACGCCCGAGATTGTACAATTGGCCCTTGATCAGCTGGAGGAGCATCCCTTCGTCCTAGGCCCAGCCCTGGATGGCGGGTATTATTTGCTGGGCATGCGTGAACCTGCACCCGTGCTGTTTGAAAACATGGAATGGAGTAAGGATGATGTAGCCAAAATCACTCTGGAGCGGATTGCTGAAAGTGGGGCTGCCTGTTATTTGTTGCCTGCATTGCCGGACATTGATGTGGAGGAGGATTGGAGGAAGTATGGGTGGTAGATTCCCGTCCCTAAAACACCAACTTCCTTTCCTTCACCAAACCCAATTTCTTTCCCTTCATTCGAAACCAATATACCCCCTTCGGCAGCCGATTGGTTTTGTACGAAAAAGTAAAAGTATAAATGCCGGAACTGTACAGTTTATCCGCCATCAGCACATCCACCTGTTGGCCTTCGGCGTTAAAAACAGCCAGGGTCAGGGAATCATTTTCGGGAAGTGTGAATTCCCAATCCGCTTCAATCATCATCATCGGGCGTTGGGCCATTTGCGGGCCTGGGGCAGCTTTGGCGTATTCTGAGCGGTACCAGGGCACTTGGCGGCCAGTCAATTGTGCCAGGAATTCAATGAGTTTTTTCGATTTTTCGGGCTGGTTGCGATCCCAAACTGCTGAGAGGTCGGCATTGTCGCTGACGCTCCAGATGGCTTGTTGGGTCATGGGGTTTTTGTCCAAAAAATTGCGGTACAGGTAGGTGGCTACCTGGCTGAGTTTTTCATTGCTTTGATTGACCAGTTGAAATACTGAGCCTTGGCCGGGGCCGCTGCGGTGCATTTCACAACAATAGCCGACCAGCTTAAAACTGCGCTTTTGGTTGGCTGCCAGGACGTATTCTTCGTTGTCGACGACCAATAAGTCTTGCAAGGTGGTATCTTGAGATTGAAAGACCATGCCTGGTCCCAATACAATGCGCAGTGCACGTTTGCCAACATTGGTAACCGTAGCCTGCAATGATTCACCATTGTACCCACCCAAACCTTCGGCTTGCAGGGTGACCAAACCTTCGGAGAGGGCTTGGGACAAAGTTTTACTTTGTGCGGTAAGGAATATCGGACTGATCAAGAGGAGAAAAATAAAGGGTTGGCGCAGCATGTCTTATTTTTTTCCTGAAACGTCCATAAAAATCTCTTTATTTTGCTTCAACACATAAACACAAAAACCATGCTTAAATCTGCTCTACCCTTTCTGCCCGAATACTTCGACCGCTACATCAATCAAACCGATGATGTCAGTTTGCTCGCCATGTTAGCGTGTGCTCAGGATGAATTACAAAACTTTGCCTGGGATAAACTGGAAGCCCTTGGGGATCGGGTATACGCTCCGGGAAAATGGACGGGTGCTGATGTATTGCAGCACTTGATTGATACGGAGCGCATTTTGACTTATCGGGCGCTGTGTATCGCTCGTGGCGAATTGGCCAATTTGCCAAGTTTTGAAGAAGACGATTATGCCGCGCATGCGCAGGGCAATCAACGCAGTTTGGAGGACTTGAAGGCCGAATTTTTGGCCTTGCGCACCGCTACACTGCACCTCTTCCGCAGTTTTAGCGATTCGATGCTGCTGCGAATTGGTACCACCAGTGGGAAAGCCATGTCGACTTTGGCGTTGGGCTTTATTGTGGCTGGGCATCAGCGGCATCATTTTCGGGTTTTGGAGGAGCGGTATTGGCCGATACTTTAATCCAAGGTTCCTGAGTTCCAAAGTTCCAGGGTTCGGCAACCCGAACTCTGGAACCTAGGAACTTAGGAACCCTGGAACCCTACAACAGGGTGGTGACAATTTTGACTTCATGCGTAAGCAAACGGTGCACCGGGCATTTATCGGCGATCTCTAGCAAGCGTTGCGTTTGTGAATCATCCAGATTGCCATAAAATTGGATCTCGCGCTGGATATGGGTGATTTGCGTGCCGCTTAGTTTTTCAACTTGCAAGGATAAGTTCAAATCTATTTTTTCCAAATCCCAGGCTTTACGATCTGCATACATGCGCACTGTCGCTGCTGTGCAGGTAGCCAGGCCTGCCAGGATGAATTCGTAGGGGTCGGGGCCCAGGTTGCTGCCTCCTGATGAGGGTGGCTCGTCGCCGATCAGTTGATGGTCATCGGTTTGTAGGGTGGTTTTGTAGGTGTCGCGGCCAATGCTGGCGTGGAGTATGGTGGGTTTTGACATAAATACTAATTACAAGATTTACAATCGAATCAGCCAGGCAAGTCCAAGTTGAAAATGCGCTATCTTGAAAGGGGTCTCGCTTTGATTAATAGAACCCGTGCCAAAAACACTTGATTGGGCTCTAAAAGTATTGGTAAAATAGGTATACTGGCCCTGAAATTGTAGGCAAGCACGTTCATTCATCTGCATATTAAGCCCCAAACCTCCGCCAAATCCGAATCCCATACCAATAAATTCAACTTCAGGTTGGCGCTCCAGCTCTGAGGGGCTAGCATTAAACATTTCCTGCTGGAAGTTTCGGTTAAGTGGGATACCTACATTTACCCCGGCTTGTACAAATGGGCTTATTTTACCTGTCGAGAAGTAATACTGACCCGAGAGTGGAATTTCTATAAAACTCAGATCAATGTCAATTTTCGAGTAATTTGGAGAAAGTATATCCCACACATTGACTGAATCACTTTTAAAGGAACGCTTAAAATACAAAAGCTCGACCGTTGCCGACCAATGTTCTGTCACTCGAACCTGCAAGGCAAGACCGGGACTAATCCCAGGTCGCCCAATATATCGACCCTGACCATAATAATTGAATTCGTACACGGACGCGTTACCCAAATTGACGCCTACTTTTGGGCCGATAAACCAGCTGGCTGGAGTCTCCGGAGCATATAAAGATGTTGGCTCATCGTTAGGGTATTTGCATTTGGCATAGTTAGCGACTACTTGAATCAGCGTTGCTGTACCAAATTTGGCATTGGCAGGAGCTACAAAGCCCTCACACTTGCGCTTAAGCAGGGTAAGGGTTCCTTCAAAACTCGGGCTACGGATGGCATTGAAGGTACCCGCTTCTTCCATAAAATACAACCCTTCATCGGAAGCGCTCTGGTGCAAGTTGATTTTTCCAAGGAGCAAAGTTTTGAGCCAATGGCAACGTTCCTGGGCCGTATTTTGGGTGCAATGGGTGATGTAGCGCAAGGTCTCACCGAATCGTACTTCCTGGATGTCGCTATATTCCAGGTATTCAGACTTGGTAACTTCATCGGGTTTGAAGTAGACGCCTTTGGGTGCTTCGAGGTGAAACTGGCCCAGAACATAGCCCGTTTTTTGGATGCCGTTTTTGAGTAAAATTTCGCCAGTTTGGAATTTATTGCTTTGGGCAAAAGTTGAGGTCAGCAATAGCAAATTAAAAAGGGTGTAGAAAACGTAGCGCATGTTGTTTTGTTCTAATAAACGCCGTATCTCATTTCATGTTTTTATGTTGCTACAATATATTTTCAGCGCAACAATTTCACCTCCCCCTTAAACTGTTTCCTCACCCCATCCGGGAATTCAATTTCTATTTCATACAAAAAGGTGCCCGCAGCACAACGTTGCCCGCGGAAAGTACCATCCCAACCCTGGCTGGGATCATTGATGCGGATGTCTTTTTTTTCAAAAATGAGATTACCCCAACGGTCTTTGATGTGCCACTGCACAATTTGGCCACCATCCCGCCCTTGTACATAAAACTGGTCGTTGAGTTGGTCGCCATTGGGGCTGAAGGCGTTCGGGATGTATACTTTGCGTAAGGGCACAACCTCGATGGAGGCGCTGTCGAGCGCAGTACAGCCCTGGGCATTGCGCACTTGCAGGTAGACCGTTCCAGAACTTAGGGCGCTTAAACCAGGGCTGGCGCAGTCTTTACAGCTTAGCTCAAGCCCAGTGGATGTTGACCAACTTTCGACAAATGGACCTTTGCTCGTAGCATTGTATGCCAGTGCAATTTGATCGCCGGATTCGAGGCGGTCTGGTGCCTGAATGCCTATCTTTAAAGCGGCAGGACGCTCGCCAATTTCAATGGTATCCACGTAATCCAGGCAAGGTGTTTTGGCCAACAAGGAATAGCGGCCATTGCGGGTAGTGACCAGGGTTTTTCCGGTGCTGCCGTCGCTCCATTGGTAATTTAGGGCTTCAAGGGGCGCTTCGACATAAGCGGTATCCCCATTGCAGGAAAAACGCAAATTGCTGCTCAGTTTTAAGGACTTGGGCTCAACCACGTTAAAAAAAGCCGAATCACGCGCCTGGACGCTCAATAAATTGTCCGAAACGAGGGGCTCACCGTACAAGGCGGGCAAAAACTGCAAAGCGGCCTGGGCACTGTATTTGCCGGGAGGTAAGTCATCCACCCAGGCTTTCAGGCGAATGGTATTGCTCTCCAGAATCAGATTCATATTGATGAGCCGAAAAACACTACTGCCCACCCCACCGACGATGGTGCTCAGGTTGGCTGAGTTTTTTTCAATGGCTTTGATGATTACACCTGCGGGGAATGAATCCCTAAAAACCAAATCCTGCCAATTGGCCCCGGTGGCATTAAAAAAGGTGTACTCGATGGTGATTTCGGAGCAAGGCAAGACTTGAGTGGGGGTGATTTTCATCCCAAAATCAAGAGAATAGGGACAAGAACAGCCATCACTTTCTCGACCTTGATACCCTTTGCCCAAAGACCGCATTTTACCAGTACGGCGATCGACATAAAAGTGGGTTTGGGCGTCATCTTCAGCAATAGGGTTGCCGTAAGCGTACAGGTTTCCTGTTTTATCAAAGTACAGTGCGGATAAATATTCACTGGTGACAGGGTAATTAAAGGTGCTAACCAAGCCCCCACCCACGTCAACCAAACGTTTTCCTTTGGCATCAAAACTATAGGTCACACCCAAAGAAGGGTGGGTAGCCAAATCGTTGAGTCGAACAGGCAAAGCACTGATCAAAGCCTGGCTGGAAGCAAAATAAGGTGGCCCCTGGATATTGATGTTGTAGATGATTTTATCAAACTGCGTAGCCGGGTCTCGGCCAATGATGCTTAAACTTCGGCCCAGAGGAGTTACGTGACCAGCATGGTATTTTAGCTTGGTATCCAGATTGGCAGGGACACCCAACACCTCTATTTGCCCTTTGCTGTCGATGCGCAACAAGTCATAGGTATCGAAATCCAGCGCGTAGAGGTATTGATCGCTTACGCTGTAGCCCAGGCAGGTGATTTTCCGCCGGGGCTCACTGAGTGGAATGGTGCTTGCAATTATTTTCCCAGTACTGGCGTCAGGAATGAGGCGTTCCAACTGGCTGCCACCGCTGGTAAAGTTAACGAGGTAGAATGATCCATCGCAGGGTAGGGTGTTTTGGCCCAGGCCCAGTAAAGGAATCAAGAGGGTAATACAGAAAAAAAGCCTTGCCGCCGAGGCATTTAAACGTGCTGTCATGGCGGAGTGGTTTGGTTATGGATTCCATTCAAACAATTGCAAAGGCTCATTGTTCCTGGCTACGAGTAGCACTTCTTTTCCTTTAATTTTGATGACTTGAAAATCGCGTACTTCTCCTTCGAGGCGGAAACCCGACTGGCGGGCGGGGATGGAGGAAAAGCCACCCTTGCCATCACCCTTCAAAAATAGCCCATAGCTGGAATCAAATCTACCAATTTCTGGCTTTACGCCATAAAAATTCCCACCGAGGATGATGTCCAACTTTTTATCGCCATCAAAATCCTTAATGGTGATGCCGAAATTGGGCGAAAGTTGGGCCTCTACGGGCAATGGTTGCAAACTGAATCGCCCCTTCCCTTCATTCATCAGCAGACAGGTACGCATTTCCTTTGCTTCGTACTTCAATGTATTTTGCAGTTGCATCGGCGTGAAAATGTTCTCGACCGTTTGCTCCGCAAAATCCTTGTATTTGAGGTAGCGCTTTTTGAGTTGTGGGATCTGCCCAACCAAATCGTGGCGCAGCAACATCGGGTAAGTACCTTTGCCACTGAATACACTCATAATTTGTTCCACGGTTCCATTTTGGTCAAAATCATTGACCTGCATGACCACCGGATGTTCGGCATTGCCCCGAAAGCGGGAGTTTAACCCATGATTGCCTAGCACATAATCCAAATCTCCGTCCCCATCCAAATCAGCTGCTTCGATACAATTCCACCAGCCCTGGGTATTGGCCAAACCAGCTTGTTCGCTGATGTCGGTAAAAGTACCTCGGTCGTTGCGCAAGAGTTTAATTGGCATCCATTCGCCCACGATGATCAAATCGGGGTCGCCGTCGCCGTCAAAATCGGTCCATTGCACGTCTTTGATCATCCCGATTTTTTGCAAGAAAGGGGCCGCCTGTTGACTAACATCACTGAAATTACCCTTGCCATCATTGTTGAGGATATAGCCGTTCATGGGCACGCCGTAAACCATTGGTGCCAAACGAGCACCTACAAAAAGGTCAAGGTCACCATCGCGGTCGTAGTCCGCTGCGTCTACACAGGAAGTCGGGTCGAAGCGGAAGGTGGGCAAAATTTGAGGTGACTTGCTGAAGGTGCCACTGCCGTTGTTGAGGTACAAACGGTCAATTAAGGCCGTGGAACTGGAGGAAAACTCGTTGCCACCACTACACACGTACAAATCCTGATCTCCATCGCGGTCGGCATCAAAAAACAAGGCTTCCTGGTCTTCACAAATTGCATCAGTCTGGAATAAGGCTTCATTGGTGGAAACAAAGGAGCCATCCGGTTTTTGAACAAATAATTTACCCGCCTGATCTTTGGCTCCACCTACGTAAAAATCCTCACGTCCATCGCCATTGGCATCCCCTTTAGCGATTTTGGGGCCTTCGGTGGACAGCATCAGGTACAACAAACGGTCACGGTCAAAATCGATAAAATTGTTTTCAAGGTGGCGGTAATTCACCCCATTGAGCACATTGAGCTCGCGGAATAATTTGGGGCCGGGAGCAGGTTTGGCCGGAGTAGTTAGTGTTGCTTCAGCTTGTTTCAGCTTCAACGTTTGGTCGGCTTTGACCTGGGTCAAAAGGGTGCGTTTGCCGTTGGGCCAATCGACCAAGACGGTGTCTACGGTTTTGATTTTCCCCAAGCCGAAATTCGGGCGTGGATCCATTGTCGACTCAAAGCCCCGCATCGGCATTTGCTCCAGGTATTGTAGCTGGTCGGCGTACTTCAATGTAATCTTGGTCCCCAGTGCATAGGTGTTTTTTCCTGCACCACTCAACTCAAACTTGAGGTAATGGTGATCCT
>JAIXOO010000486.1 GCA_027486765.1 Saprospiraceae bacterium | reverse complement strand
GCCGAAATGACCACCTGATCCAGTGAAACCCGGGTGGGACTGAGAACAATCAGGTAGTTTGCCTGCGTCAATTCAGTAAAACTTGTCGCCAGTGTTTTGTAGCCAAAATAGCGGATTTCAATTTTTTCAGCTCCAGCTAAGGCAGCAATTTCGCACTGCCCTTTGGCATTGGTAGTCAACAGTATTTTAGGATTGTTGCTCGAAAGGGTGGCATTTTCCAGCGGCAGCTTACTTTCTCCGTCTTGTATGGTGATCACTTGTGCGGAAACAAAAGACAGGGCCCAAAAGGCTATACCCGTAAAGAATAGTCTTTTCATCTTGATTGGTGTAAACTGTTCCATCAAATAGAATCAGGTTCAGAGACAGCACAGTGCCTGAACAAAATTTAAACTAAAAATAAAGAGGGTTTACACCAATTTGGGCGGCGGCGAAGGGGGCCTTCGTTTCCAGGAATGATGCTCATTCTTTTCTCCCCAAATTAGACTTTGGGAAAACTCACCTGGAGCAATAAGTGTGAATGATTTCAAAGCATCTGGAACACTCCAATAAATGGATTTAAAAAACTGGAAGAGTTGATCTTGGGCTTTTTGTTGCTGTGGATCTCTGGTGGAGGCATTTTTGGCAAGATCGTCCAAATGTCGGTTCAGCAAGGTTTCTTCCTGGTCCCACCAACACCAATAGATAATGGAATCACCTTGCTTCTTTTGTTCTAGCACATCGTACATTTGGTTTTGAAACTCAAACTCTTTGGCATGTTCCCAGCGCAGCAGAGTATCAGCCTGCCCTTCAGTAAACGCCAAACGCACCAAACGTTCCCTGTTCATTCCCACCATCATTGCCTGTTTTACTTCCTGTTTGACCCTCAATTTTTGAAAGTGCAGCCAGGTGTAAGTACCCAGTACAGGCAGGCTCAAACAAGCCAAGAGGAATATGCCAGACAGTTTTTTCAAGCTTGTATTTTAGCCAAAACCAATAAACCAGTGGTGTTAAGCAAATATAAACGATAGTCTTCAAAGCAAACCTTTTATTTCCAGAAGAAGGATATTGCTTTTCACTTTTCGCTTTTCACTTTTCGCTTTTCACTTTTCATTTCCTCAGGTATTCGATTGGGATAATCCGTGATGATCCCGTCTACCCCCATCTCGATCAGTTTTTGCATTGCGCTGGTTTCATTGACTGTCCAGGGGATCACTTTCATACCCATGGAGTGAGCTTTTTGAACAACTTCAGCCGAAAGTAAGCCGAAATAGGGGCTGTAAATATTCGGTGTAAAACCAAGTTCTTGCACATTGGCTTCCATCCCACGGCGGTTTTCTACCAGTAAAGCCAGGGTTATTTTAGGTGCAATGGCTCTGACTTCGCGCAATACGCGAGGGTCAAAGGATTGGAGGCAGCAAGAATTGGCAATACCGAGATTTTGGATTTCTTGAATCACCAATTTGGCAAATTCAGCAGGAGGAGGCGTTCTTTTTCCATCCCAGGCAGGCTGGCTTTTGATTTCAATGTTGTAGCGCGGCAGACTGCGTTTGTTTTTGGCGCAGTAAGTTTGTACCGCTTGTACGAGCTCTTTGAGTAGCGGTTTATGCGCGGCCATCGCTTGTTGTTCTGGGAAGCGTTCATTTCCCCTTTGACCACAATCAAATTTGACTATTTCCGCATAGGGTAGCTGATACAGCAAAAGTTTATTTTCATCTTCAGCTTTGACTGCTTCCCCAACAGGAGTAGAACAAATAGCGGCCGACATCCAAGGCTCATGCGAGATGAGTACCTGATTGTCGGCCGACACAGCAAGATCCAATTCCAAAGTACGAATACTTGGGAATTCCAATGCCTTTAAAAAAGCTGGCAATGTATTCTCTGGAGCTAAACCACGCGCTCCGCGGTGACCTTGCCAATCAAAAGTATTTGGTATTTTTATGTTGCTCATGGCGCTTTTTGAGGAATGACAAGCTGAGCAACAAAATAGAAAAATTGTGAATAGGAAGCGGAAGGAAAGGGTGGAACCTTGTTCTAGTTTATTTTTCATACCTTGTTGTTTTCACACAAGGATATAAAAAATTCAAAAGGGAACAATAATCAAAGTAAATTAAAAGTTTAGAAATTACAGCATTCGGTACATCAGGTAACGTGTGTTCAGCATACAGTGTAAATGGGGGCTGGTTTAGTACGGGTCGATTAAAGTAGTGGAGCAATAATATCCACCACCACAATCCCCTTTGTGCACCATTGGTACGGGTGTTTGTTAGTAGCAAAGACTTTCATAGAACTAAATTGTAATCCAGTGTTCAGTGCCAAATATTCAGCGTGTTCTTCAGTGTTCAAAGTGCATCATAAAGGTAAGACTACTTTTAATTTAAAAATCAACAAAATTCCGAAAATTCATTCCATTAAAAATCAACTAATATTTACTCTTTTTTCAATTCAATAACTTAATTATCAAATACTTATGACATAATAATTGCAAGCAAAACTTAATTATTCCCAATCAAAACAAAAAAATAAATTATCACGAAAGCGTCATATGTGTCAAAATTTTTTTTTGATTACGGGGAGATTTTTTTGATCTCTACCTTGATTTCCAGGATGGCATTTCCATTCAGGCCAGAGGTTCCGCATACTGCGCCATCCTGCGCTGAAACCATCGATCTTCGCCCCTGCAATTTAGCCGAATACAGCACTTTAAACAGGCTAGCCTGTGGGCCCAATAGGGTAATTTGAAAGCCAATTACTTTACGTCTGGCGTCTTCTGTGCCGGCAAAAGCACCATTTTGCACAAAGGCGGTTGCGCCCAATTGTTGAATAAACAAGCGGTATTGGATGCCGATATTGCTATTTTCAGGTTCCACTTTGAGTTCAAGGCCCAACAGACGATTGCTGGCAAAAGCATCTTTGGTCCATTGCCCTTCTTGCAGCACCACGCTGGATTCCCGATTGAAAAAAGCCTTACCACTTATGTTTAGGTCTTCCAATGGAGTCGTTCCGCTGTCTTTCGCGTTTTGCACTGCTTTAAGCGCATTGATCCGGCCAAATCCGTAGAGCTGGCTGTGTCCTTGTGGATCGTAGTTGCCTCCGCTTGAGTCAATTTTGTCACAAGCCGATTTGATGAGGTTTTTTACCTGGCTTGCACTCAATTCCGGATTAGCCGACAGCATCAGTGCAACTACTCCGGCTACACCAGGACAGGCACTGGATGTACCACCAAAAGTAGCGGTATAATTGCCCTCTTTGTCGCCAATGGTATTTTCTGCATTGGTGACCCCAACGTTGTAACCCCGTCCACCCATTCGATCAGTGGTCCAAATACCCGGTGTCAGCGGGCGAGTAGGTTCAAGATTCGGCGCAAAAATGTCGTTACTTGGGAAGGCGCACCAAATGGCTTTCCCAAAATCGCTGTACACGCTGCGCCTGCCTCGGTCGTTGCAAGCTGCAACCGCAATAATGGGTGCATAAGCAGCATAACCATCCAGGTCAACGCTCTCATTACCATTTCCCGCTGCCCACACAATGACACAACCTTTTCCCTTGCGACCTTTTTTTAGGGCGTAATCGATGGCCAAACGCGCACTATCTGGCAGTGGGAAACTGATCTTGTGGATGGGATCATTGGGGTTGCTCCAGTCACCATCCGCGGGGCCCCAGCTGCAAGAGATCACGTCGGCACCGTTGTCGGCAGCCCAAGCAAAAGCTTTGGCCTCCGCCATGGAACCTAGGCCGCCCGAGCGAATGGGCATCAATTTCGCCTCCGGTGCTACTCCAGTGGCTTTGCCGACGCCTGCGGCGCAGGCCACTCCTGCACAAGCAGTACCATGGTTGTCGCCAAAACCACGTGGGCGAGGGTCATCCGTATTGCGAATGGTGTCCCGAGGAGCGACCACTTTTCCAGTTTGGTTGAATTCGGGATGGTCAATGTCTACCCCATCATCGATTACAGCAATGGTGGTACCCAGGCCACGGCTTATCTTCCAAGCGGCTTCGGCCTGCACGTTTTGTTCGATGGTACTGCCGTTGATCTTGGTATTAATCAGGTGCCACTGCATGGGGTGAACGGACTTGTAGCGTTTTTCTTGCACCAATTCGGGATGGCAGTACTCCATCTCCGGCAGTTCTATTAAGGTTTCGGCGATTTTAAAAATATCCAGACCCGTGCCTTCGGGCGCTTTGGCGAAGTAGGCGTTGGTGGCAAAAGTGAGTTTTTCGGCGATCTCCAGCTGCTGTTCTTTCAGAATGGCTTCACAACGCTCGGGAGGAAGTTCGTCTTTGAATTTGACGAAAAAATTTTCGGTATACACATAGATGGTGCCTGTCTGGGCATCTTTCAACACCCGCCCGGCAAACCGAATACTTGGTTCTTTTTTGAAGAGCCGACGAATCGTATTGCGGATGGCTTTGACCAGCGAGCTTTTGGCTTCCAGAATTTTGTACACCACAACATCTGCTTCAGGGAAAGCGGCAACAGGCGATAAAGCGGAAGCTGCTTCCCGAGAAGCTTCCGACAGTTTGACATCTGCCAAGGATTTACCCGTTTGAGTACGCACCACTACGAGGTCGCTTGCTTCGACCAATTGAACGAGCTGGCCGTCGCGGCCTCCGTAACGAATAGAATACATCGTGTTTGGGTTTTAGGAACTTAAATGATTGCTTCAAAAACGCTGTTGCTCATGTCTGATATTGTTCAAATGCAAAGTAAAAAACCTTTCCTATAAAAAAAATTGCTGGTCTTGTCCGATTCTTTCTCTGCTGTTCGTCAACAGGGCATGTTGATTAATTTTTTAACTTTAAACCAAAAAAAATGGAAAAGTACATGCTCCTGTTTCGCAACACTACGGCAACTGAAACGGCTTATCAAGAAATGTCGCCCGAAGCCATGCAGGCTGAATTGGACAAATGGAACAGCTGGATTGGGGGCATTGCCGCTCAAGGCAAACTGGTAGGCGCCGAAGCGTTGGAACAAGAAGGCAAGGTCGTTTCTGGTTCCAAACATGTGGTAACCGACGGCCCTTTTGTTGAAAGCAAAGAATTGGTCAGTGGGTATCTCGTTTTGCAAGCTTCCAGCTTCGAAGAAGCCATCGAACTGTCGAAAGGCTGCCCCATTTACGAGATCGAAGGACGAGTGGAAGTTCGGGCCATTCAGGTTTTTAATTAAGCCGACATGGCTGAGCAGCCGGTTCACACTACGGTTGAGCATCTTTTCCGACACGAGTCGGGAAAGATGCTTGCGGTATTGACCAAATTATTTGGCTTGAGCCAAGTCGAAATTGCCGAAGACATTGTACAAGAAACCCTGATTGCTGCGCTGGAAAGCTGGAAGCTCAAAGGGTTGCCCAGTGACCCCAGGGCTTGGCTGTACCGCGCTGCCAAAAACCGCACCATCGATTATTTGCGTCGGGAGCGCAATTTTCGGGAGCGCATCGCCCCAGCCATCCGCCAGGAAGAGTCCGATCCCGAAGCTAGCCATTGGCTCGATGCCTATTTTTTGGATACCGAAATTGAGGATGCGCAGTTGCGGATGCTCTTTGCAGCTTGCCATCCGGCCATTCCACTGGAATCCCAGTTGGCCTTGATGCTGCGTACTTTGTGTGGATTGAGTAAGGAAGAAATTGCCGCTGCTTTTTTGCTGCCCAGTGATTCCATTGGCAAACGTTTGTACCGCGCTAAGGAAAAAATCCGTCAGGAAAAGTTATCGCTGGAAGTCCCGGCTGGTGCTGATATTTTAACCCGTTTGGATGCAGTGCTTCACGCGGTCTATTTGTTGTTCAACGAGGGTTACAAATCTGCTTCAGACGATGGGGTTGTGCGCCGCGAATTGTGTGCCGAAGCCATTCGACTGGGGGCTTTACTGGCCCGTCATCCGCTGAGTAATTTGCCCAAAACCCATGCCTTATTGGCCTTACTGTGTTTTCACTCGGCGCGCCTGGATACCCGCCTCAATGCCGAAGGAGAGATTGTACTACTGGAGTACCAGGACCGCAGCCGTTGGAACCGGCAATTGATTGCCCTGGCTTATGAGCATTTTAAACAATCCAGCCAGGGAGAAGCAATCAGTGCGTACCACCTGGAGGCGGCGATCGCTTCCTACCATACAATCGCCCCAAGTTTTGCCCAAACCAATTGGCAAGCCATCTATTATTGTTACAACTTGTTGATGAAAGTGCAGCCCTCCCCTATTGTAGCGCTCAATCGGGCCATTGCCTTGGGTTATGCCGATGGGCCTAAAGCGGGTATTGAAGCTTTGTCTAAAATTGAGGGGATGGAAAAGCACTATTTGTGGCATACCGCGCTGGGCGATTTTTATCAAAAACAGGGAGACTACCGCGCAGCCTTGGCCGCCTATCAAAAGGCATTAGAATGGGTCACCCTGCCCGCTGAGCACAAAGTCATCCAGGATAAAATCAACAATTGTAGTATTTAACGTGAGTTCGGGGATTTTTCTTTAGACTTTCCCAATCTTGCCACCACTAACGTGGTTCAAAAGCAATCTTGAGGCATATTTGCTATAAACGGAGCCACCGCTAACGCGGTTAATATTTACCGATAACTTTGTATTGTAACTAATACTTTAACCGCGTTAGCGGTGGCTCCGTTTATAGCACGATGATCACCTCTAAAACTTGAGCCGCGCTAGCGGCGGCACGATGAAAAATGGCTTGAAATCCCCGAACTCACGTTATTTAAGTAAAAAACTTACATCTCCAACATATCCCGCTCGCGGAAGTCCAGCAAAATAATCTTAATTGCCCGTTTGGCAATGTTTTTACCCAACATCCGGGTCAAGAAGGTGCGCCAGGTCCAGAGAAAGAAGCGTTTCAAAAGGGAAGGCTGCCCCCCAGCCGTTTTTTCCTTTTTGCCATAAAACTGCCTCATCAAATGGTCGACATCTTTATGCACAGGCTTGTTGTAATGGTCATCGGGGGGGGTATTCAAGGCAAAAATATAGTCCAATACCGTTTTGAAGCGTTGGCCAAGTAAGGTATCCAGTTTAAAAATCTCGCTTGGTCGAATTTTTAGCTTGACGGGTTCGGGCAGGTAAGCCTCATGGTATTCACTTTCCGCCATATTGGCGATGCCCATATCTGGAATGATGGGATAAAAGCCAAGTCCGCCCAAATCATTGGGGACAAAAAAGCGCTGGTGGCGCGGATCCGAATCGTCATTTTTCCAATCGCTAAACACCTTGGCGTTTTCAAGTTTATTGAGCGGAATGGTAAAGTGCTTGCGGAGAAATTTTTGACAATTGTACCGCCCCAGTTGAAAATCATGTTCCCGAAAATCCCGGCTAAAAAACCCTCCGAAACCGTCCAGTGCGCCACAAGCAATTGGATAAGGATCGTTGTCCTTTTTGGGAAAAACCATGCGTCGCGTTACGTCACCGGCTAATCCTCTCAATACATCGTTTTCTTTTACCATCGCCTGGGCGCGAATGGCTCCAAAAATATTCGGAATTAAGTCCAACAAGGAAGTAGGTTGCTTGTATTTTTTTGATTTGTCCTCCGCAAAATTAGGGAACGGATCAATCATGATGATGGCGTATGGGCTCTCTTCTTTTTTACATTTTTCTTCTATTGCATCGATGATTTCGCCAAACGGCTCGTTATTGATGGTACCACCATCAACGGCCACAAAATTAAAGGGATTATCTTCCGCTGTAATCTCAATGGCCTGCTCCATTTGCGATTGGTTTTTCAAACCAAACATGCGGTAAACCATTGCTTTCATGTAGGGTAAACCAATGCTGAGAGGTCTGGATTTCAATCCTAGGGGAAAAGCGCCAGTAGCTTTGGCACAGTCCATGAGCATGTTTCGGTTTTTCTCATCGGTGGGTTGAAAAGGGATAACATGCTCGGGTAGTTTTTCATTGCTTGGAGTACTTGCCACCATAAAGTGGGCAATGCCCTTGTGGACGTACATGCGGTGGGCAGGTTGGTCTTTGGCATCACTGCTCCCGAAGGCATCACGTGAAAGCTCTTCTTTTGCTTTTAATTCCTCTCTCCTTTTGTTGTCAAAAAAGTTGACTGCTACGGGCACTCCCCGCAAACTGGTGATGGTGAGAATGATTTGCAAGTTGGGAGAAATGTATTTGGGCAAATCCACGATTTGGGCCAGGACGCCTGCATTGTCGGCAATGGCATCGATGGGATCGGAATTGAGCAGGGATTGCACTTCGTTGTTGGCCAGGATGTCTCCGGTTTGTAACATTTGCTCAATGGTAGGTAAACCTTGCGCGTCGTTGAGGTTGACCCAGGCGTCGTAGAGTTTATTTTGCTTTTTATCTGGATTGTATTCATTGATGGGTTTGATGCCTTCAAACATGGCCAGGGCTGCGATAGCCGCCGTCATACCCCCTGCCGAGGCTCCACCAATCACCTCGATGACTACATCGTGCATGGGAACGGAGTGATCGTACATCGGGTTTTCCTCACCCAATTCTTTATTGAGTTTTTTGGCCCGATCCCATTTTTCGAGGGTTTCCAGCAAATAATCCATCACGCCCGCAGTGTAGGCGCCTGCTGAAACAGCGCCAGCCATGGCGATGCCGATTTTGAAGGTTTTATACTTTTGCATCAGGTTGCTATAGGGTTCCAGGATTCCAAAATTTCAGGGTTCCAGGGTTAACGTAAACCTAACCTTGGAGCTATGGAACTTTGAAACTTTGAAACTATCTTACTAAAAATACAATTCCGATCCCGGGGCCGCCCATTCCCGAGCGGGGATCAGTCTGAAAGGTAGGCTTTATTCGCCAACTTAAATCCTCACTGATGTCAAAATTTTGTAAATGGGCGTCGACAAAAGCTTCGATGGCCACTAAACCATAAACTGCTACTATCCCGGCAAGTGAGGCCTGGCGGTTTTTATCGTAGGAATCGCGGTTCGATCGCAGGCCATTCACCCCAAGGTTGAAGGGAGTGAATTCGTGCGTTTTTTTTTGCAACTCCAACTCTAAAGCGGTTTTTAGCCGCTGGTACAGGTCATTATTGGAGTAGAATACATATGCAATACCTCCAATTGCCCCCACCGCAATGGGTGCCTTCCACCAACGCCCATTGTAGACCTGGCCTGCGCCGGGTAAGACCAAGGAGTAAAGCAGCGCTTTTTTAGGTACAGGTAGTCGGTTTTTCCGAGCCAGCTTGACGCTGTCCATAAAAATCATTTGCACTTTTTCCTGCGGAGCAGTAGCCGCCGGAAGGGTATCCTTTTGTTGGGCAAAAAGAGAAAAAGATAATACAGTCAAAACCACAATGAACAAAGCCTTCATAATACAGTCAGTTTGCTTGGGGCGATAAAAAATAAGTGCTCATTTTGCCAGAGGATTAGATAAGTAAACGTTTCATTTCAAGTGTCTTATCTAATCCTTTGGCTCAAGAAAAATGAGCGCTTATTTTTGCCCCACTAGTTAGAGTAGGCAAAAGGCCAAAATGCTTCTTGTGGAAATGTTAATGGTTTTCGTCTAAACGATCCAGCAATTCGTTTAAAGCTTTGGTGTTGGTAAAAGGAATCACGATTTGGCCTTTACCTTCGGCGTTGACTTTTAGTTGCAGTTTTTTAACGCCAAAAAATTCCTGAAACTGCTTTTGAACATCCTTGTATTCTTCTGGCAACTTAGTTGAAGGCTTTTTAATTTTTGGAGTTTCCAGTGATTTCCTAAGCTCTTCTAGCCCTCTCACGGACAAACCACTATCTACCGTCTCCTGAAACAAAGACATGCGCGTTGCATAGGTATCAACCCCCGCCAAGACTCGTCCATGCCCGAAGGAGATAAGCCCTTGTCGCAGTGCATCCCTAATTGGTTCCTCTAACTTATTCAATCGAATGTAATTGGCAATGGTCGTCCGATCAATTTTACCCATCCTTTCTGAGAGTTGCTCCTGCGTCAAGTTGAATTCTTCAATCAAACGAGAATAAGAAGTAGCAACTTCTATTGGGTTCAAATCCTGCCGCTGAATGTTCTCCAGCAGGGCCATTTCCAACAGTTCCGTATCATTAGCTGTGCGGATAAACGCAGGAATTTCGACCAAACCAGCAATTTGTGAAGCCCTGAACCGACGCTCTCCTGCAATAATCTGATATTTTTGCGGCTCTAAATACCGAACCGTGATCGGCTGAATTAATCCGTGTACTTTAATTGATTCAGCCAATTCATTCAATTCATTCTCAGAAAAATGAGTACGTGGTTGATCCCGGTTGCGCTCAATGTGTTCAAGCGGAATCATCAAAAAATGGTTGGATAATTCCTTTACCACTGCCTCCTGATCCTCTGCTATCGCTTCACTCAAGGTATCGGTGTTGAACACTGCCCGCAAACCTGCACCGAGATTATCCCGGGTTACCTTTTTCCCAGCTTCACTTCTAACTACTTTCTTAGCCATGTCTTTAATTCATTAATCCGCTACGGGTTCGTTAATCGTTTTGCTTACACTCAAATCGCCGTTGCGCACCAGGAATTCCTGGGCGAGGTTCAGGTAATTGATGGCCCCTTTGCTGCCTGCATTGAGCAGTACCACAGGCATGTGCATGTTGGGTGCCTCGCCAATCCGGGCATTGCGGTGAATGATCGTATCAAAAACCCGCTCCTTAAAGATGTCTCTCACCTCTTTGACCACCACATTGGCCAAACGCAAGCGGGGATCGTACATGGTCAACACGATGCCTTCAATGGCCAAATCGGGGTTGAGGGTACGTTTAACCAGGTTGATGCTGTCTTGCAATTTGGCCAAACCTTCCAAGGCAAAAAATTCACACTGCACCGGAATCAAAACCGAATCACCCGCACATAGCGCGTTGACCGTCACCATCCCGAGGGAAGGCAGACAATCGATGAAGATGTAATCGTAGTATTCGCGGAGTTGCTCTACCACGTTTTTCATAAAAAACTCCCGATTGGGGCGACCCACCAGTTCTATTTCTGCGCCAACCAGGTTGATGTCGGAAGGCAAGAGGTGCAAATTGGGGGTATCGGTTTCATAAATGGCGTCCATGGGATCCATACCATTGATCAAACAATCGTAGAGTGAGGCTTCAGCTTCACCGGGCAATATCCCTACCCCCGAAGAGGCATTGGCCTGCGGGTCGGAGTCGATCAGCAAGACCTTTTTTTCTAAAATAGCCAGACTCGCCGCCAGGTTAATGGCGGTGGTGGTTTTACCCACTCCACCTTTTTGATTGGCAATGGTGATTACTTTTCCCATAAAAATGAAGTTGAGAAGTTGAGAGGTTGAGGAGTTGAGAAGTTCAAGCTACCGCAGCGGCAGCCTCAACTTCTCAACTCCTCAACTTCTCAACCCAAAATAGTGCTTTCATTAAGCGGCAGCAAAATTAACTCTTTTCCTTTAGCAGCAAAAGCTTTTTGTGCCGAAGCATGATCGATTTTGATGTAGCCAAAGGTATCGTAGTGGCAAGCGATGATTTTGGAGCAGTCGATGAAGTCGGATGCGAGGATGGCATCATCAATGCCCATCGTGAAATTGTCGCCGATGGGGAGGATGGCAAAATCCAGTTTGGGGCAAATCATCGGGAGCAGTTTCATGTCCCAGGTGAGGGCGGTATCCCCAGCGTGGTAGAAGGTTCCATCGGCATTGGAAATCACAAAGCCGCCGGGATTCCCGGCATAAGTGCCATCGGGCAATACGCTGGAATGCACGGCATTGACAATTTTGAGTTTGCCAAAATCAAAATTCCAGCTGCCACCCAGGTTCATCGGATGGCCTTTGATGCCTTTCGCCTGGTAGTAGGAAACAATTTCGTAGTTGGAGATAATGGTGGCGTCGCAACGTTTGGCAATGGCCTCGGCATCGGCTACGTGATCCCCGTGCCCGTGAGTGAGCAGGATGTAATCGGCTTGAATGCTGTTGACAATGGCTGCGGCTTGATCGGCTTGCAGTGGATTGGGAGAAATGAAGGGGTCAAAAAGTAGTTTTTTGCCCACGGTTTCGACCAGAAAACAGGACTGGCCGTAGTAGGTGATCTGCATGGTTGATTTGGTTTGAGGATTTGGAGACTTAAAGAAACGCTTTCTTTGGGGAGTTTCAAATGCTCAAACGCAAAATTTCAACTCTTAGGTGCATCTTTGGTGTCTTAGGTTTCTTAGGTGGTGAAAGCTTAACCTGCTTCGCAGGTCTTTTATTTTCACCACCTAAGAAACCTAAGACACCAAGGTACACCTAAGTATTAAAACGGGACCACTACTTGCAACCTCGATTGAAACCCATGCGACTTCTTCACTTGACTGTAAAACTCGAACATCGGTGACAATTCCGGGAATTCCTTTTTCACCATTTTACCCATTTTGGCCTCATCATCACTGCCTTCCCCCACAAATTCTTCCAACAACTGCTGGATGGGGTCTTTGATGGAAGGATAACTTACGGTACGGTAATCTTTCACTTTGGCCATTTTAGCCGCAGACTTGATGGCTTGATCCAGGCCACCCAGTTTATCCACCAGTCCGATCTTGCGGGCGTCTACCCCACTCCATACCCGACCTTGGGCAATCTCATTGACTGCTTCGGTGCTCATTTTGCGGCCATCGGCTACTCGTTTGAGGAAGAGTGCGTACATTTCTTCGGTAGAGGCCTGGGCGCGACGGGCTTCTTCAGGCGACATGTCCTGCATCAGGTTGAGGCCGAGGGCAAATGGACCAGTTTTTACCGAGTCCATGGTAATGCCCAGTTTATTGGCCATCATTTTTTCGATACTGGGGATCATTCGGAACACTCCGATTGAACCCGTTAAGGTATTGGGTTCAGCAAAAATCGAATCGGCCATACAGGCGATGTAATAACCGCCAGAAGCAGCATAGTCGCCCATGGAAACCACTAGTGGTTTGCCAGCTTCTTTGGCCTTGGTCAGCGCGTACCAGATGTTTTCAGAAGCCAAGGCGCTACCTCCGCCTGAATTGACGCGGAGTACAATGGCTTTTATTTTTTCATCATCGAGCATTTTTTCGATGGCCTTCACATAACGTGTGTCTCCAATCGAACCATTAGTGCCCTTGCCATCCAGCACAGCTCCTTCTGCGTACAGCACCGCAATTTTGCTATTGGCTTTGTAATTGCTTTTCGCGGGACGGGCCTGATCGTATTGGTTGATGTTGACGAATTTTACGTCTTCGTCTTTGTCCAAGCCCAATTTTTTCTTGATTTGCTCCATCAACTCCTGACGGTACATCACTTTGTCGAATAAGCCGTATTGAACTGCCTTTTCGGGAGTATCCGCCAAGCCCTGGTTGATGACATTGCGCAATTCAGCGCTGGATTTTTTACGTGTTTTAGCTACATCAGTCAGGAAAACATCGTAAAAGTTACCCAATAATACTCGATACTGGAGTTTGTTTTCGGGACTGAATTTTTCCAAACGATAGGGCTCGGTGGCACCTTTGAATTTTCCGGCATAATAAATTTGCATTTTGATGCCCAGATTGTCCAACATCCGTTTGTAGAACATCGATTGTACCGCGAAGCCATTGATTTCTACGTACCCGCTGGGGTTGATGTAGGCTTCGTCGGCTACCGATGCTACATAATAACTGCCACGGGTGAAAAATTTGCCGTGAGCGACAACAAATTTGCCTTTTTTCTTAAAATCCTCAATGGATTGACGCACTGTGCGGGCCGAAGCGAAGCCATTAAAAGCAGACATTTCAGGTTCCAGAAGGATACCTTTGATGTTGTCGTCATCGGCGGCGCGACGGATAGCAGCAGCCACATCGTGGGTACTTAAAACCTTGGTTTTTTTGAGGTCGGAAAAAGAAGCCGACTCCACGTTATTGGTCAGTTCAGGGGTAAGCTGATCAAAAGTGAGGCGAAGTACAGAGTTGGGGCCTACGGGTTCGGTTTTTTCGGCACTGCTGGCAATTGCACCAACAATGGCAATACCGACGAAAAACAACACGCCTAAAGCCACGAGTACCCCCAAGCAGGAGGCAAAAAACATCTTAAAAAATTGTCCCATAGTTTAAAGTTTTACGAACTGGCGAAAAATAGCTAAAATGGACGTAGGCTCGCTTTTTTTTAGATGAAATGCACCAAAATAGGGAAGATGGATTGCTTTCCTTACAATTAATTAAAGTCATTTTTGTTGGTCATCACTCATTAAATTCTATTTTTACCGCGTTCATACACAAAATACCTTCAGTGACCAGCATCGATTTAAAACCACTCAAAGATTTTCAGGAAACCAAAGATGGTTTGCCTTATATCCACCGCGACATTAGTTGGCTCTCCTTCAATTACCGCGTTTTGCAGGAGGCCATGGATCCAAGTGTGCCCTTATTTGAACGTTTGAAGTTCCTGGCCATTTATTCTTCCAACCTCGACGAATATTTCAAAGTGCGCATGGCCTACCATCGGCACCTGGCTCGGGTGGGAAAAAGTACCAAGCAAGAGCTAGAGTACGATCCCAAAGCGGCCATCAAGGAAATCAGGCGCATTGTCAACTTGCAACAGGAAGTTTTCAGTAAGGTTTTTGATGAAATGATCATTCCCGAATTGAAAGACCATAAAATTTTCCTGCTGCGCCGTTTGGACCTCAACGAGGAACAACAACAGTTTGTTGAAGCCTACTTCAAAGACAACATGTTGCCCTTCGTACAACCCGTATTGTTGCACCAAAAGCGCATCCGCCCTTTTTTGAACAACGCGGCTTTGTACCTCACGCTGTGGCTCAAACCCATCGAAAACCCCGATGCGCCCGACGAATATGCCCTGGTAAAAATGCCTTCTGATCAGTTGCCGCGTTTCATTAACCTGCCTGCTTCGGCACCAGGTCGGCACGACATCATTCTGCTTGACGACATTGTAAGGCATAGTGTTTCCTGGATGTTTCCGGGATATGCCATTGAAGATACCTTTTCAATCAAGTTGACCCGGGACGCAGAATTGTACATTGATGATGAGTTTTCGGGGGATTTGGTGCAAAAAATCCGCAGCAGCCTCAACAAACGCCAGGTGGGTTCTACTTCCCGTTTTGTTTACGACCGGGAGATACCCTTGACCATGCTCGACGTCCTCAAAGAGGTATTTGCCCTGGAGAAATACGATACGCTCAGGGAAGGTAGATATCACAACAATTTCGACTTTTTTAAGTTTCCCGACTTTGGGATGAACCACCTGAAAAATCCGGTTTTACCCACCCTGGAATGTAAGCTGCTGGAAGATGCAGAGCATGACTTGTTTGGCAAAATTGCGGAAAAGGATCGACTGCTCAATTTTCCCTACCAGTCCTATGCTGCGGTCATTCGATTTTTTGAAGACGCAGCCAAAGACCCTTTGGTTACGCACATCAAACTTACCCAGTACCGGGTGGCGAAAAACTCCCAAATCTTGCAAGCTTTGATGGATGCGGTTGAAAATGGCAAACAGGTTTCGATATTTATTGAGGTAAAAGCACGTTTTGACGAAGAAGCGAACCTGGGTTGGGGTGAAAAATTGAAAAAAGCGGGCGTGCACGTCAACTACAGCTTTCCCGGCGTAAAAGTACACGCCAAGTTGGCCTTGGTGCGGCGCATGGAGAGCAGTGGCCCCGCGTTTTACTCCTATCTGTCAACTGGAAATTTTCATGAAGACACGGCCAAAGTGTACAGTGATTTTGGCCTGTTCACCAAAGATACCCGTCTCACTTCAGAGGTGGCCCGGATTTTTACCTACCTGGAAACGGTAAAGGTGCCACAGCAAGAATTCAAACATTTTTTAGTCGGCCAGTTCAACCTGCGTTCAGGTATTGAACAACTCATCGACTACGAGATCGCCCAGGCCAAAAAAGGAAAACCTGCCAGAATCATCATCAAAATCAACAGCATCCAGGACCGGCCCATGATCAAAAAATTGTATGAAGCCAGTCGGGCAGGTGTAAAAATTGACATGATCGTACGGGGCATTTGCTCTTTGGTGCCTGGAGTGAAAGGATACAGCGAAAACATCAAGGCCATTAGTATTGTAGATCGCTACCTGGAACACGCCCGGGTGTTCATCTTTCACCACGGTGGTGAGCAAAAAGTTTATTTGTCTTCCGCCGACTGGATGACCCGCAATTTGAGCTTCCGCATAGAAACGGCTTTCCCGATTTATGATCCTGAAGTGAAACGCGACATTGTGGATTACATCAACGTCCAATTGAGCGACAACGTCAAGGCGAGAGTATTGGACAAAAACCTGTCAAATGAGCGCAATAAAGTGGAAGGAGATTTCCCTTGCCGCTCGCAGGTGGATACGTATTATATGGCGAAGCGGAAACTGGAGGAAAATGAAAAGTGAAAAGTGAAAAGTGAAAAGTGAAAAGTTGTCAATGCCTAAAATAGGTTGACCTATGTTAGTAAATCATAAACTAAAATCGAACTCCATCTGATTGGGGTTATTCAACGATTTGTTTATGGTGAAGACTTGCAAAATTGGTCTATTGTTAAACTGAAGTTCTTTGACATAAGTTTCAAATTCGACCGGAGTCATTTTTAGAGAGCGGTGTAAGCGGTTATTGTAATTGCGAACAGCCATGTCTAAACGTGATTTGAGTTGATTAAAATTGGCAATGGGCCAACGATGTAGATACTCATTTTTGATCGTACCATTGGCTCGCTCACAGTGCGCATTTTCAAGCACATCGGTGCACATACTGATTTGGATTTCATAGGTATCCAGCAAATTCGTGTAATCGTCACTAATGTACTGTGAACCTCGATCAGAATGATGAATGAGTTGTTTAGCATACTTCTTTACTCCTCGCAAGGTTAAAGCCATGTTTAAAGCAAAGATGTTATTGTGTGCTCTCATATTATCAGCCGCCGAGTATCCGATGATACGTCTGGAATAGGCATCCATGATCAGTACAACATAAAAGTGTTGTCCTTGAAGGGGGAAGTAGAACAGATCGCTCACCCATAATTGGTTGACATCTGTAAACTCACGTCCCGATAGCAAGTTCCGATAGCGCGCACTTTTTACGCTTTGAGTCGTACGATGAGGCGCTTCTACTGCTCTTAAGCGGTAGCCCTCTCGAAGACCCAAGGCAATAAATGCATCCCGGCCAATCCCTTCTGGATTGAATTGGTCGTACATCTTTCGAAGACCCATGCCAGGATGCATCTGGCGAATACTTTCTATCAAACCCAGGTATAAGGGCTCTTTCGCTTCTTGTTCTCGCTCTCGTTTGACGGCTTGCCAATGCCCTTGCTTGCTTACGCCCCATTGACTATACAACATGTTCATGTCGTAGTCGTGTTCTTTGGGGTGTCGTCGGAACCATTCAAGGGTCGTCGTACGTACTTTTTTTTTAAGTCGTAACCTAACTCTGATGATGCCAACTCAAAGCCTTTTTCCAATAGGTCGATCTGCAACTGCTTTTGGCCAATGATTCGCTCATATTCCGCTAACTGCTGCTGCAATAACTTCGTCTTGTTCGCTTCACTATCCATCTGGATCACCATTTTTGAGCCTTTCTCCGCTCCTCCATACAAATATAACCATTTGTAGATTGTAGCGCGGCTCACTTGGTACAGCTTACTAAACTCCGTTACGCTGATCCGTTTACTCGTCAGTTCTTTTACCTTTTCTCTTTTATAGGTCTCACTGAACGTCCGGTTCTGCTTGGTCGATAATTGAAACTTTTTGTCCGGTAATTTGCCCATTTTCAATTGACTTTTCAGGTCAACCTATTTTAGGCACAGACAAGTGAAAAGTGAAAAGTGAAAAGTGAAAAGTGAAAAGTGAAAAGTGAAAAGTGAAAAGTGAAAAGTGAAAAGTGAAAAGTGAAAAGTGAAAAG
>JAIXOO010000303.1 GCA_027486765.1 Saprospiraceae bacterium | reverse complement strand
TGTTGAACTTCCACTTTGTGAAAATCTCCCTTCAAGGCCGAAAAACCCAGTGCAAAAGCCCGGCCTGCCAAACCCTGAATCACTCCCGCCAAGGTACCTCCCGTTCCACAACTCAAACAGACATAATCCACTTCTTCTTGTGCCAAAATCTCCTCCGCCAGTTCTGCGCAGCCATGCAAAGCCAGAGTGTTGGTGCCCCCTTCCGGGATGATATAGGCTTGAGGGAATTGCTTCTGCAATTGAGCAAGTACCTGTGGATTTTCTTTTTGACGATATTGTTCCCGAGACCAAAAATGCAATTCCATCCCGCAAGAGGTGGCAAAATCCAGGGTCGGATTCAAGGGCAATACCTTTTCCCCGCGAATGATGCCAATGGTGTTGAAACCAAACAATTTTCCAGCGCTGGCGGTAGCGGCGATATGGTTGGAAAAAGCGCCGCCGAAGGTGAGTAAACTGGTATAACCTTCAGCATGGGCGGCAGCGAGATTGTATTTCAGCTTGCGCCATTTGTTGCCACAAAAAGCCTGATCCCCGGGTTGGGTTTCCAGTTGTAATAAATCGTCGCGTTTGATGAAACAGGTGAGGTGCTGGGCTTCCAAGATGGGATGCTGGAAGGACTGGAGTGGGCTGGGTGGGTGTTGGAAAAGAGCCTGCATATTATTGGTTGAGGAAGGTTTAGGAAGGTTGAGAAGGTTTAGGCTGCCGCAGGCGGTTTTGACCATGTCCTTGTCTAAGTCGCTCGCGGTAGCCTAAACCTTCTCAACCTTCCTCAACCTCCTAAACTTTTTTAATACCCAAACACCTCCTCCAGACTCACCTCTCTCAGCGCTCCGAAGTTTTCCAGGTATTTCAGATCAACCTGAGATTTGCTGCCCATGACCAGGAAGGTATAAGCGCGGCCCCGCACGTATTCTTCGTGGAAAGCCACCAAATCCCGGCTACTCGACCGTTCGGTATGTTGGTATATTTCCTGACGCATATCGCCTGTGTAACCCAATTCCTGATTGGCGCGTGCCGTCCAGTATATCCGGGAAGGGATGATGCGCTCACTCTCAATCCGTTTCAAAATGGCCTGTCGGGCGTGTTCAATTTGAGTATCAACCACGGGCATTTCATTCAACAATTGCAGGAAAGTAGGAATGGCATCCGAAAGTTTATCGGGCTGCGTACCCACGTAGGCTTGCAGGTAGTGCGCCCAATCCCGCTTGCGGGGCGAGCTGTAAAAGGCATAGGTGGAATAAGCCAGCGCTTTGGATTCCCGGATTTCCTGAAAAACAATCGAGGAAAGCCCCAATCCAAAATAATCGTTGAACAGATCGCTGCTCAGGTGTTCTTCCATGTTGAACTGCGGGGTACCTTTGGATACCAACATCACATCCGTTTGCACAATCGGAAAATCCAAAAATACCACCTGGTTTTCTTTGGTATCCAGCTGGTTGAAGGCCCGTGAGGGAACGGCTTTTTTCAATGGCGTAGTAACCCGGTGGTGGGTTTCCAGCAAATTGGTCACCTCCGTCATCGGCATTTGCCCGTAGTAATAAATCTTATGCTCAAAGCCGCTCAAGTCTTTGATTTTTTGGCAAAGCTCGTCGGCCTCCAATTGACGCAATTCTTCTACCGCCAGGCGATAAGTAAATGGAGAATCGGTGCCGTAACGGGCGTAATTCCCAAGGGCATTGCGCAAAACGATATTCCGGTCTTTTTTAGCATTGGCCCGGTGGGTCAGCGCGTCGGTGACGACGTTTTGCAGAATGGCAGTATCCGGTTGAAGGTTGCTAATGATGTGCTCCAACAATTCCAGTCCCTTGAGCATGTTGTCTTCCAATCCGCTCAGGGTCATGTAGGTATAATCGTCGTCGTTGCTGACTTCGAAGCTCAGGCCCAAACGGTATAGTTCGCGTTGCAAATCTGCTGAACTGTAGCGACTCGTGCCCAAATAAGGCAGGTATTGTACCGCGATGGCCAATTTGCGGTCGCTATTTTTTCCCATCGGAAAAATATAATCCAGGCGGAAAAGCGAGTTATTGGGGTTGCGTACGTAATCCAAATGCACCCCCGATTTGAGCGTAGTGGATTGAATGGCCGTTTCAAAATCTACAAAAACGGGCTCAATCCGAGGGGTAGTGATGTCCAAAAAAGCTTGTGCGTAATCGGAAACGGAGTCCCGATTGAGTTCCACTGCGGTGATTTCAGGTTTTTCTACCTTGACCACATTGGAATCTTCCGCTTGCACTTTGTGTACTTCAACGTAATTGTCTTTAAAGTGCTTTTGGGCAAATTCGACAATTTGCTCCTTGGTGATTTTAGCAATGTCACTGATTCGGCGGGTATAGTGCTCCCAATCCATCCCGAGGATAAAACTGCTGGCCATGGCATTGACCCGAGCACTATTGGATTCCGAAGCCATCACTTGCCCGAGTTTGTAGTCATTGATGACCGCTTCAACCATCCATTCCTCAAATTCGCCTCGGCAAATTTTCTGCAATTCGCCCAAGAGGATGTCCTTGACTTCTTCCAGGGTTTGGCCTTCCCGAGGTTTACCATACAACCCAAAGACAGAATAATCCTCGTAAAACCAGAACCAGGATTCCGACTCCAGTACTTTTTGCTGTTGGTTGACATTGAGGTCGAGCAAACCCGCCTGATCATTGTACAAAATGGTTCGGATCAGCAAGAGGAAAAGGGTATCTGCCGATTTGGCCTGATCAAAGCGCCAGGCCAGCATCACCAGCGCTGGTTCTTGCCCATAAACAACCTTCAGGGCGGGTTCTGTCAAAACAGGTTGTGGCGTAAAGGTGAAGGGTGGAACCACTTTTGATTCGTAAGTTCCAAAGTGTTTTTCCGCCAGTTCTACCACCTCAGCAGGGTCAAAATCGCCTGCCATGACCAGGGCCATGTTGTTCGGTACGTAATAGGTTTGGAAATACTTCTGGATGTTCACCTGTGAAGGGGTACGCAAATGTTCTGCCGATCCAATGGTTGTCTGGGTGCCATAGGGATGTGAAGGGAAAAGTACCTCCCGGATCGCCGTATTGACTTTGCGCACATCTTTATCCTGGGAAATATTGAATTCTTCGTAAACGGTCTCCAATTCGGTATGGAACAAGCGCAGGGCCATCATCCGAAAACGTTCGGATTCCAGTTGCATCCAACGCTCTAATTCATTGGCAGGGATGTCATTGACATAAACGGTTTGTTCAACCCAAGTATAGGCATTCGTATCTTTTGCGCCAATGTTGCTCACCAATTTATCGTACTCGCTGGGAGCAGTCAACTTGGCAGCTTCAAAAGAAACCCGGTCAATTTCGGCATAAATCCGGCGCCGTTCAGCTTCGTCCTGGGTAGCGCGATGGGCTTCGTACAAATTGGAAATTTGCTCCAGCAGTACTTTTTCTTTTTCCCAATCCAGTGTACCGATGCGGCTGGTGCCTTTGAACAACATATGCTCCATGTAGTGGGCCAGGCCTGTAGTTTCCGGCGGATCTTGTTTGGATCCTGCCCTGACCACAATATTGGTGTACACTCTTGGTTCATTTTTATTTACACTCAAAAACAATTGTAAGCCGTTGGAAAGGGTATAGCGTTGAACTTTCAATATATCGTCAGGGACGGTTTTGAAAGCGTATTGCGTTTTTGCGTCAATCATCTCTTCTCCAGATTTTTTTATAAAACAGCATGTAATATAATGCATTGAACCGAAGAATAGTTTTTTTCGACCTTAAACAAGCTCGGATTCGGCGATTATTCTACCCACACAAATCGGGCCAAAGCGACTTTGATCTTCATTTTAGTGCCTTATCCCCTTACAATTGGGCTTTTGGGCTTTGTTCATTTATTTTTCACCACGTATAAGCTATATTCGCCTAGTCACCCCGCTACCACAACTTTCTGGGGGTATTGGACTTGTTGCGACAGGAGACTACTTGGCTCAATAAGTCTATTTTCTATCTCAGCCATTGGCTTATCGTACCCAATTCGGGACAAGCTTAATTAACCAAATCCAAATTTATGCAACTTAGGCTGTTGTTTACTTTATGCTGTGCAGTTTTTGCGCTGTCTCTCCCTGCACAAAGTCTTGATCTCAAGCCGTTCAAAAACATCAAACCACGCAACATTGGCCCATCCGGCATGTCTGGACGGGTCACTGCCATTGATGTGGTGCAAAGCGAGCCCGACCACATTTACGTGGGCAGTGCTTCGGGCGGGGTATGGAAGTCTGAAAGTGGTGGCATCACCTGGACGCCCATTTTTGATGATCAAAACATCCAATCCATTGGAGCCATTGCCATCAACCAATCCAATCCAAGTGACATTTGGGTCGGTACGGGTGAGGGCAATCCGCGCAACTCTCAAAACTTTGGTTTGGGTATTTTTCGCTCGCTTGATGCGGGAAAAACCTGGAAAAACCTGGGCTTGAAAGAAACCAAAACCATCCACCGCATCATCATTCACCGCGACAATCCCAATGTGGTCTTCGCGGGAGCGCAAGGTTCGGCCTATGGCCCCAATGAGGAGCGGGGAGTGTACCGCACCAAAGATGGAGGCAAAAACTGGGAGCGAATCCTCTACGTCAACAACCAGACAGGTGTAGCCGACATGGTCGTTGATCCCAGCAACCCCAACAAAATCATCGTGGCCATGTGGGAATATGGCCGTAAGCCCTGGACCTTCAATTCGGGCGGTACAGGCTCTGGCATCTATGTGACCCACGATGGTGGCGATACTTGGGAACGCCGCAGCGATGCCGATGGTTTGCCCAAAGGAATGCTGGGCCGGGTCGGTTTGGCGATTTCCCGCTCCAAACCCAATATCGTTTACGCTTTGGTGGAAGCCAAAGACAATGCCCTGTACAAATCCACCGATGGAGGCAAAAAATGGAGCGTCGTTGCGACCAAAAACATTGGCGACCGTCCCTTTTATTACGCTGAAATTTATGTTGACCCCAAGAATGAAAACCGCCTCTGGAACATTTTCTCTTTGGTGACCAAAAGTGAAGATGGGGGCAAAACTTTTGAGACCGTACTCCCCTACTCGGGCGTACACCCCGATCACCACGCATTCTGGATTCACCCCGATGATCCAAATTACATCATCGACGGCAACGACGGCGGTTTGAACATCTCGCACGACGGCGGGAAAAGCTGGCGCTTCATCGAAAACATTCCGGTGGGCCAGTTTTACCACGTCAACTACGATATGTCAATTCCTTATAAAATTGGGGGTGGCATGCAGGACAATGGTTCCTGGGTAGGTCCCAGCGCAGTTTGGCAAGCCGGAGGAATTCGGACAAGTCAGTGGCAAGAGGTGTTCTTTGGCGATGGATTTGACCTCGGTTTCCGGCCGGACAATTCACGCTATGTCTACGCCATGTCGCAAGGGGGAAATGTAGGGTACGTGGATACTGAAACGGGCAAAACCCAGTTCATCAAGCCCACTTCGCCCAATGGAACTGAGTTGCGTTTCAACTGGAACGCTGGCTTTTCGCAAGACCCTCACAATGCCTGCGGAGTGTATTTTGGCAGCCAGTTTTTGCACTACAGCAAAGATTGTGGCCAAAGTTGGGAAGTCATTTCTCCTGACCTGACCACCAACGATACTTCAAAACAAAAGCCGCACCTGAGTGGTGGTCTGACCTTGGACGCCACCAATGCTGAGAACCACACCACCATCCTGGCGATTGCGCCCAGCCCTAAAGACGCGAAGGTGATTTGGGTGGGTACCGATGATGGCAACCTGCAATTGACCCGCGACGGTGGCAAAAGCTGGAGCAACTTGATCAGCAAATTGCCTGGTTACAAGGCTGCCAGCTGGATTCCCTACATCGAAGCTTCGGCGCACAATGCTGGCGAGGCCTTCGTCATCGTAAACGACTACCGCCGCAACGACTGGCGGCCAATCGTATACCACACCAGCGATTACGGCCAAACTTTCCGCAAAATCGCGGATGAAAACAAGGTCAGTGGTTTCAGCTTGTGTATTGTACAAGACCCGATTGAGCCCAAATTGTTGTTTCTGGGCACCGATCACGGCCTGTACCTCAGCATCGACAAGGGGACGACCTGGACCAAGTGGACCAATGGCTACCCCAGCGTGCCTACGGCGGATATGAAGATCCACTCACGTGATCACGACCTGATCATTGCTACTTTTGGCCGGGCTTTCTGGATTTTGGACGATATTCGCCCCTTGCGTGAAATTGCCCGTACGGGTGGCAAGGTGCTGGAGCAGCCTTTCAAAATTTTCCCCGTTCCTGATGCTTATCAGGCGGCTTTCAAATCTTTTGAAGGCATTCGTTTTTCTGCTGATGGGATGTTTGCGGGTGAAAACAAAGCGCCGGGTGCCTGGATCACCTTGTGGGCACCTTATGTCAAACCTGCCGCTGCACCGGCCGCTGCACCTGCTGCTGCCAAACCCGCTGCCAAGGAGGAAAAACGCGCCGAGCGAGTAAAAATCGTCATCCTTTCGAGCAGTGGTGACACAGTGCGGACCTTTAGTTCACGGATCGACACGGGTATGGTGAAGGTGTATTGGCCCTTGAACCGCAATGGTGTACGCCAACCCAGTCGCCAGGAACGCCGCCCGGATGAAGATGCCCCCAGTGGCCCACAAGTACTGCCCGGCACGTACAAGGTAGTAGCCATCTGGGGCAAACTCAAGGATTCGACCAGTGTGACGGTTAAATCTGACCCACGACTTGATGTAAAAATGGATGATTTGAAAGCCAAAGACGCAGCGTACCGCGATTTTGAAAAAGTGATCAAAAAAGCCAGCGATGGTTTTGATCAACTCAAGGAAGCTCGCAATACCATTCGTCGTGTAGATGCAGCACTGGCCAATGCGCCCGATAGCACCAAACAACAACTGGCGAAACTGAGTAAAGTACTGCAAGACAGCTTGAACGTGCTGGAACGCCTCTACACGGAGCCCGAAGACGTCAAAGGAATCCAACGCGACGATGACAACCTGAATTCAGCGCTTGGTCGGGCCCAGCAATACATCAACGCATCAGAAGGCGCGCCCAACCAGGGTGCCCAACGCATGCTGGCTCAAGCACGCAAACAAACTGCGGATGTGTTGAACCGCATCAATAATTTCTTCAGTACAAAGTTTGCGGACTATCGGAAGAAGGTGGAACTGGTGCAGTTTTCTTTGTTTAAGCCGTATACTCCGTTGAAAGTGGAGTAAAGTGCCTATCTTACTGAG
The DNA here is from genome assembly GCA_027486765.1 of Saprospiraceae bacterium. Classification (GTDB taxonomy): domain Bacteria; phylum Bacteroidota; class Bacteroidia; order Chitinophagales; family Saprospiraceae; genus Haliscomenobacter. The sequence continues at coordinate 4,842 of JAIXOO010000303.1, read as the reverse complement.
GTGCTTCTTCAGTGTCTTAGGTTTCTAAGGTGGTGAAAAAATTTACCCTGCTTGCAGGTGATTTCTTTTTCACCACCTTAGAAACCTAAGGCCTATCACTTACCCATCTTTTTTCCAAAAAACACATACATCACCGATCCAAACCCAATTTCAATCACTGCACCGCTCAATGCAGAAGCGAAAGCGCCTAGGCCAAAGCTAAACAACCCATAAGCCGCCAAGCCCAATAAAGCCCCCAATACCCAGTAAAGTCGCGTTCCATAAATACTGGCAAAAGTCAGGTACCGTCCGCCAATGATCAGCAACATGCCTTGAAAAAACCATTCAACTTTCATTTGGGCTAAACCATAGGCCAGAGGGATACACATGATCATCCAAATGGTTCCTTCCATGGCCAGATTTGCAAGAGGGTTGCCCTTGGAATGGTCTCCACGATGGCCAAATAGCTTTTCGAACAGCTTTCCAAGCGGATAAATGAACATTCCCCCAATGATCAGCGTCCATACAGCTTGTTGAGGAGCATAGTATTGTACAGCTAAACTGGACAGCAACCAGATCAACCCGGATGCCACAATTCCAGGTGCACCATAGGCATAGCCCTCTTGCATGTCGCGTTGGGCATCTTGTAGGTTTTGCATGGTAAACGATTTTTCTAGATCAATCACATCCATCTACATCACAAGCCTCGCCACTCTCGGCAGCAGCGACCTGCGTTTTCTCCCAAACGGCCTCCAGTGTCTGCACAAAAGTCTCCACAGGCTGCGCACCCCGCAGTGCATATTTTTGATCAAACACAAAGAATGGTACACCCTGCACCCCAATTTCGTAAGCGAACTCCTCATCCGCCCGCACCGCTTCGGTAAAGGCACTAGAGTTGAGCGTTTCAGTTACCACTTGAGCATCCAAACCCAATTGAGTTCCAATTTGAACCAAAACTGCCAAATCTGACAAATCCTTTCCTTCCGTAAAATACGCTTTGAGCAACGCTTCTTTGGCCTGATCCTGCAGTCCCTGCTCAGCGGCCAGGTGGATCAAACGATGCGCATTCAGGGTGTTGACGGGCACAGCCTGGGCAAAATCAAAGTTGATGCCTACTCCACGGCCCATATTTTCTACCCCATGGGTCATTTCTTGCGCTTGCTGGCGTGGCATGCCGTATTTGCGGGAGAGTACATCGAAGAGGTCACCCGGCGATTTTGCCGGAGCTTGTGGATCGAGTTCAAAACTGCGCCAGTTGAGCTCCACTTCCTCCATGTGAGGGAAACGAGCCAGGGCAGCTTCCAGGTGGCGTTTGCCAATATAGCAGTACGGACAAGCAACGTCCGACCAGATATCGATGGTCATTTGATGGTTATTTTGGTAGATGGTAATACATTTCAGAGGGCCAAAAGGTTGTAGGGGCGACCCTTGCGGTCGCCCAATCTTCGGAGGGCAACCGCAAGGGTTGCCCCTACGTTATCCAAAATGTTTTGTAAATACTGCTGCAGCCTCCGCCATCACCTGCGGCGACCCCGCCAGCATCTCCTCCCCCGTCCAGCATTTTTCTTTTCCACCCTGAAAATCACTCACCTGGCCGCCCGCTTCCAAAATCAACAAGCCACCTGCCGCAACATCCCAGGGCTGGAGGTGGTATTCAAAAAACAAATCGTAACGTCCACAGGCCACATAAGCCAAATCCACCGCCGCTGCACCCCAGCGCCGAATCCCCCGGGTATTGCGCATGAGGTATTCGCTGACCTTTTGATACGCCTCAATCCGGCTAAAATCGTGGTAGGGAAATCCGGTAGAAATCAAGGCTTCCTTCAAACCATTACGCTGACTTACTTGGATTCGTTTGCCGTTGAGGTAAGCTCCGCCGTTTTTCCAACCATAAAAAGATTCGCTGCGGCTGATCTCGTGCACTACACCGAGTACTATTTCTCCATTGTGTTCCAAGCCTACACTGATGGCAAAACAGGGTAATTGGTGCAAAAAATTGGTGGTACCATCCAATGGGTCGATGATCCAGCGCCATTCACCTTGGGCCTGTTCGGTGGTTTGCTCCTCAGCCAAAAAGACGGAGCCGGGCAAAATTTCGCTCAAACCAGCAATCAGTTTTTGCTCCGAGGTTTTATCTACGTAGCTGACCAGGTTGTTGAACTGCTCGGCTTTGACTTCGATTGTTTCTACTTTGCCTAGTTCGTTGGAAATGAATATGGCTACTTCTTGCACTAGGGCAAGGGTTTGGGTGCAGAGTTCTGATAAATTCATAGCTAAAGAATGGTTGATGGTTGGCGATGAAATTTGAGGTCAAAAGTAAACATTTGTGTCGCGGTAATGTCATCGATTTCCGACAAAAATAAATCTGTTTTTTTGTTTTTAATGCGCCAAAAAGGAACGATTTTTGCGCCAAATTTGTTTTAAAAACAACCATTAACTTCAAACAAATCAACAGATTATGAGTCGATTTTTATTTTTAAAAACCCAAAATTCAATGCTTGTAAATTTAATTCGCACACTACCTTTAGTAGGACTTTTGATCCTCCAATGTCTGGCCTCGCTTAACCTCAAAGCCCAGGGCACTATCGATACCACTGGAATGAGGCAACAAGTGAAGCGAGGAGCCGAACTTTTCCTGAAAGCTGGGTTTGCAGAAGATTACAACACAGTAATCAAACATTTACATCCCCAGCAAATCGAGATTTCAGGTGGTGAAAAAAATCTGCTTAAACAGCTAAAAGCAGGCAGCCGTTTGAGAAATAAGGCTGGTTTTTCAGCTGCACAATTCAGTTTAACTTTACCTGAAGAAATACTTGTTGAAGACAATACAGTGCAATGTGCATTTCATTATACCTTGCATTTACCTAAAACTGACTTCAGCGAGGCGCAACCACTTGAGTCTACGATGATTGCTACATCGGAAGATGCAGGAAAAAACTGGTACTTCCTGGATGCAAACAATGTCCCTGTTGACCGCTTAACAATGCTGTTTTCATTTATTAACCCCAACTTGAACATTCCTTTTGCTGCTGAAGTACAAACTCAACTCAATACACTCAATTGGGAACTCAAACCCTTTATCAGTGGTAAAGAAATTTTGAATTTCAACCGCAAAGAGCAGAGAATCACCTTTAGCGTCACTGAGAATATAACGTCTAGCCGAAAGGGACTAATCAGCACCGAGGGTAAAGTGTTGTTGAAACCTGAGTTAATGGGTGTGGAAGATCGGGATAGCCTGATCTATATTTATTCCGAAGATAATATCCATGGATCAAGTATTAAGCCTGGGCACTGGGATCAATTGTTACCCCCACCCAAACAAATTGAAGACATTTATGACATTAAAGATCGCCAAAAGCAAAACCAGCTTTCAGGCCTTCACTGCCTCAAAGCCGGTGAAAATCAATACAAAATTGTAAATAAAGCCGGAAAACTCATCGTACAACTAGAGGCAGATCAAGCTCCGAAGTTTACGAAACAGTTTATCCGATATACTCAAAATAAACGAGATGGTTTAATGACCCTTCAAGGCAAGGTGTTGATAAAACCTGAAAAATATGCACAGTTGCAGCTGAGAACAGAGGGGGTAGTGCAAGTTATTGCAGCCAAGTTAGTAGATTCTGATGAATACATTTTAGTTGACACCCTGGGTAATCCAATAAGTAAAAATGAAGGCCTCAGTTATATAGAGCAATACCTTGGGCTTCCCTATTTCAGAATTACTAAACGGACTAATGACGAATCAGCAGGAACTGGCTTTATGGATTTGTCTGGAAAAATTATTGTTCGACCTCTTTATCCCTATAGTATTTCCCTAAACCGTGTGGCCTACACCTTGCCCAAAGGTGAAAAATGGGAATTAAAATCTATTAAAAACCATCAACCCTTGTTTGCGGGCCAAACCTTCGATGATATTGATTTAGTCGAGGAGTACATCATTGTTTCTGATCACAAAAAAGAGATCGTTGAAGTCTATTCTAATGAGCTGGTGAAAAAAATGAGCCTTAGCTTGGAGGATGATGTCGTCGTTGAATCAGAGGTAATGAAAATAGATGGAAAAGAAGTTTTGTTTTTGGGGACTCTGACAGGGAAACTTGGCTATCATCTAGATGGAAAGCCCATTTTCCCGGATGTATCCTTTAAAGACATTACCCCCGCAGGGTTAATTTTTTTACAAAATGGAAAAATGGGCATGATCACTGTAGAGGGCAAAACCCTGATTCCGGCTGTTTTAGATGAAATCGAGTATTTGGAAGATAGCCAAAGTTTGTGGGGCAAAACCAACGGCAAGTGGGGCTTGCTTAAATTGTAAACCACAAATAGACCTTAACCCTACGATTCTGAATGGCCTGGCGTGAATATTCTACCAGGCCATTCTTTGTAAATTTTGTTTTTTCCTATCTTCCCCATTCAAATCACCTAACCAATGAAATACCACATCCATTCCTTGTTTCTCTGCCTGGCTTTGGCCACGACTGTAGGCTCGTTCGCCCAAGGCACCCGCCTGCTCCGCCAGCCCAGTGTCAGCAACAAACACATCGTTTTTGTCCACGCTGACGACCTTTGGCTGGTCGACCGGGAAGGAGGTGAAGCCCAGCGCCTGACCACCCACGAAGGCACCGAAAGTTTTCCCCATTTTTCACCCGATGGTAAAATGATTGCCTTCACCGGACAGTACGACGGCAACACCGATGTATTCGTAATGCCAACCGAAGGTGGTGCGCCCCGACGTTTGACCTGGCACCCTGGCGACGATGTTGTACAAGGCTGGATGCCCGATGGCAAATCGGTGCTCTTCCGCTCTGGCCGCGCTGGAGTGCCTACCCGCATCAACCAGTTTTACAGCATACCCATCGAAGGTGG
>JAIXOO010000496.1 GCA_027486765.1 Saprospiraceae bacterium | reverse complement strand
TTGGCTTGCTTCACCGACATGGCATCCCAGATGAATTTGCGGGAAGTAGCAAAAGCAAAGTCGCGCACATTATCGGCTTTAAAGCGCCAGGTTTTTTCACCCTTGCCCTTTTCTTTTTCGTTCTCACGGGCTTCCGCTTCGGTCACGATGACGACTGGGTTGGTGTATTCAGTTTTGGCTTTTTCAAAGCGTGCCATTTGATCTTTGCTCAAAATGTCCTTGGCATTTTGTAGTGTACCCGTTGCGGCTACGATATGGTCATCGGGCACGGTCAGGCTCACATCGTAATTGCCAAATACCAGGGTGAATTCACCACCACCCAGGAATTGCTTGTTTTGCCAACCCTCAATGTCGTCGTATACACACATGCGGGGAAAGAACTGGGCAATGGTGTAGAGGTAGTTTTTGTCTTCAGCGAAGTATTCATAACCAGAGCGACCACCCAGTTTTAAACGATCAACAACATTGAACCACCATTTGATTTTGAAGATGTATTTTCCTCCAGGTAGGATAGGAGAGGCTGGATCAATGCGCATCATGGTCTTGACCACGGCATGCTTGAGGTCTTTGCCAGTGGCGTCTTTTACAAAATCAAGCTTAAAACCACCGTCAAAAGTGGGGGTGAAACCATCCAATTGGCGCAAAGTCATGCGCTCTGTCATGGTGCTTTGGCGGGTGGAGTAGGTGTCAGATTCTTCGTCGAACAGGTTTTGGTCCAGCTGCAACCAAAGATATTCCAGTACGTCGGGGGAGTTGTTGGTATAGGTGATGGTCTCTTCTCCATAGATGCGTTGCTTCTCATCGTCGAGTTTGATGTTCATCACATAGTCGGCCTGTTGCTGGTAGTAGCGTTGGCCGGGGCCACCTGCACCATTGCGGTAAAGGGTAGGAGTGGGTAGCTCTTCATGGAGCTGTTTGAATTTGTCTTTTTTGTCGGGTGTTTGTTGTCCCCAGCTTGGGGCAATGCACCATGCCAAAGCCAAAAAAAGTAAGGCGATTTTGGTGGTATTTGGTTTCATCGAGTGTGTGGTTTTGAAAGTATACATAATAAGGATTGTGATGCTTAAAGATACAAAAGCTGGGGATTTAAAAAAAGGGGGAGTCGCTGAAGGGAGGAGAGGGGTAGATGGATGACGGGATTGATGTTCCACGTGGAACATTATGGATGGCCTTAGGCTTTTCCCACGACTAAAGTCGTGGGGTGGGGCGGTATTGTTGCCTCCCACGGATAAATCCGTGGGTTGGCATGGTTGCGTTTTTGAGGGGGATGGTGTATATTTGTGATGTTTTTATTTTCGATATGCCTTTCTTTTGAAGCTATTTATTTACACATCCTTTCTAGCTGGTTTAATTTCTTTAATCTAAAATGCGGTTGTTTTATGGCTCATTCTAAAGTAAGGATGTGGGTGCATGTCGTCTTTTGCACCAAGTATCGTAGGTTCTTTATTACACCTGATGTGAAATCCAAGATATATGAATTGCTGCGCAAAGAACTAAGAAAAAAGAAATGTACAGTGGATGTGATGAATGGAATGCCCGATCATGTGCATATACTTTTGCAGTTGGATGCGAGTAAAAGCATTGCCAGCTTGCTCCATCAATGTAAAGGTGGAAGCTCAAATACTATCAATAAAGAGGGATGGTTCGATCGTGAATTCAAATGGTCGGTAGGCTACGGAGCTTTTTCTGTAAGCCAATCCTTGGTTGATAAAGTCAGAACCTATATCCTCAACCAGGAAAAACACCACGAAAGAATCAAATTCAAAGAAGAATACAACCGACTCCTCAAACTTCACGGCCTAGAGCCCGACGACCTTGAAGATTAAAACTATTGCTTTTTTAAGGTCTTTGTACATGTATTTGGCTTCCCCGCCAACCCATGGATTTATCCGTGGGAGGCCACCATACTGCCCTAACCCACGACTTTAGTCGTGGGGAAAGAGTAGGAAGATGGCCACAAAAAAGGCGATGTTCCACGTGGAACATCGCCTTTTTTGTGGCCTCAAAACATCTTCCCATCCCTAACTATTCCGCTCTAACCACCACTTCAACTCCCCGTACTCCGCCTCCAAACGATCCGCCTTTTTCTCCCGATCCGCTAACTCCGCCAACCGCTCCGGCACCTCAATCCGATGCCCCAAGATCTCTTCCACATCGTCCAAAAACTTCGCCGGATGCGCTGTCTCTAAAATAATTCCCCTGGTATTGGGGTGTTGTTGCTGGTATTCCTCCAAGGCCAAATAGCCAACTGCACCATGAGGATCGAGGGTGTACCCATGCTTTTGATCCACCATGCGCATGATTTCTGCCGTTTTTGCATCATCAAAAGCATAACCACTAACTTGTTCTTTGAGATTGTTCCACGTGGAACAATCATCCGAACCCAGGTATAAATCGAGCATTCGAGCAAAATTGGAAGGGTTTCCTACGTCCATCGCATTGGATAAGGTACGTACAGAAGGACGAGCTTTATACTCGCCCGTTTCAATATAGGCCGGAACTACATCATTCGCATTCGTTGCTGCAATGAAATGATGGACAGGTAAACCCATTTTTGCCGCCAAAAGCCCGGCGGTTATATTGCCGAAGTTGCCACTTGGTACACAGAATACGATGGGATCACCCTCCTTTGAAAGTTGTTTGAATGCCTCGAAGTAATAAAAAGACTGTGGAATAAGACGGGCAATGTTGATTGAATTGGCTGAGCTCAAGCGCAATTTTTGATTCAACTCCGTGTCCAAAAAGGCTTGTTTGACCATGGCCTGGCAATCGTCAAAAGTGCCGTTGATCTCCAGTGCACTTACATTATGGCCGAGAGTAGTCAATTGCTTTTCTTGCAGCATACTCACCTTGCCACTAGGGTAGAGGATGACCACCCGGATACCCGGAGTTTGATAAAAACCCGCAGCTACAGCACCACCAGTATCTCCAGAAGTAGCCACTAAAATGGTCAACTCCCGCTCATTTCCCCGATTAAAATAGCTCATCAATTGTGCCATAAAACGGGCACCAAAATCTTTAAAGGCCAGGGATGGTCCATGGAAAAGCTCCAGAATGTACTTTTGCTCATCCAGCTTTATCACCGGAGCTGGAAAATCCATCGAATTCCCCAGGATGTTTTTTAGATCGGAAAGTGGAATGGTTTCGCCAAAAAGGGTAGTACAAACCTCTTGAGCAATCTCCAAAAAAGAGTATTGACTCAGGTTTTGAATGAATTTTGGATCAAGCTGAGGAATGTGCTCTGGCATGTATAAACCATTGTCATCCGGCAATCCTTTCATCACCGCTTCCTGCAGACTGGCCTGGTTGTTTTTATCTTTGGTGCTGTATAAAAGCATGAATTGAAGTTTTGAGTGTTTAGGTTTTAGCTTTTACAAACGAATTGCGCCCTGTTGATTGATGGAGGAGACGAACAACTGGCAGTTGATCTTTTCCTCAATGTAGATTTTTTCCATTGCAGCACCAACATTTTCGGCCACGGCCTGGCTTGAGCTCAAGGCAAAAATAGAAGGCCCGGCCCCGGAAATACTACAACCCAAAGCTCCGGCGTTGAGCGCTGCAGCTTTGGTAGCATAAAAATGCGGGATCAATTGTGCGCGCTGTGGCTCGATGATGACATCGTGCAAGGAACGAGAAAGTAAACCAAAATCGCTATTGTACAGCCCTACCATAAACCCGGCAAGATTTCCACATTGCTCAATCGTAGCGCTTAGTGAAACCTCTTTTTTCAAAATAGCCCGGGCTTCACGGGTCAATACTTCCACCTCGGGATAAAGTACACTGGCATAAAGCCCATTGGGCACGGGGATATTGTGTACGTCCAAATCCCGGTTGCTGCGAATGAGCACAATGCCACCGAATAGGGAAGGGGCTACGTTGTCGGCGTGGTAAGCACCATCGGCCAGTTGTTCACCAAGAACAGCGAAGTGCAATATTTCTCTTTTGCTCAAACGACCGCCGAGGAGTTCATTTACTGCCATCACGCCCCCTACTGCGCTGGCCGCGCTGGAGCCTAAGCCACTGCCAAAAGGCATTTTTTTATGGATTTCCATTTCGATGCCCCACTCGTTTTCACCCAGATGTTCGAGTAATTTATGGGCAGAAAAACTGGCCGTGTTCTTTAGTGGATCCATCGACAACTTGCCACCATCTCCGGTGATACGGGTGATGCGGATTCCTGGTTTATCTGAAAAACGTGCTACAATTTCATCACCTGGTTTGTCCAGTGCAAAGCCCAGAATGTCAAAACCCACCGCTACATTGGCTACTGAGGCTGGTGCAAAAACGCTTACAGAATTCATGTTTTGTTTGGGTATTTAAATCAAAACCCCGGCATGAAGCCATACCAGGGTTTTGATTTAGTTGAGGTAATTTCCAATTTTGATGATCTCCGAGAAAATACCGGCGGCAGTTACTTCCGCTCCGGCTCCCGGGCCACGTACTACCAGGGGGCGATCTTT
>JAIXOO010000309.1 GCA_027486765.1 Saprospiraceae bacterium | reverse complement strand
TGTACGGTGCTGTTTTTAAACCGCTACAAAGTGCTTTAAAAGACAGTGAATCCTTGATCATTGTGGCGGACGGGCCATTGAGTTATTTGCCTTTTGAAGCCTTGTTGACCAAAATGCCCCAAAACACGAGTTATTTTAAAAGCCACGCTTATTTGTTGCGCCAGTATGCCATTCAATACAGCTACTCCGGGAGTTTGTCCTGGGAGTTGTCGCGCAAAAGCCGCACTCGCTGGTTCAAGCCGGGGATATTGTCGATGGCACCGGATTTTCGGAACCATGCCTTGGGCCTGGGGGTTTTGTATAACAACCAAAAAGAAGCGGAAGCACTGGGCAAATTGTGGGGGGCTAAAGTACTTACGGGTAGCAGTGCTACCCTGGCTGCTTTCCAAAAATTTGCGCCCCATTATCCCGTCTTGCATCTGGCCACGCACGGTAAATACTTCATCAACGTGGACAATTATTCAGCCCTGGCTTTTATGGAGCAAAAAGACACCATCAGCAACAATTACCTCTATACTCGTGATCTATACGCCCTGCGTTTGCCCAGTGAAATGGTGGTACTGAGCGCCTGCGAAACGGGCGTTGGTGATTACCATTCTGGCGAAGGCATCATCAGTTTGGCGCATGGTTTTATTCATGCCGGGGCCAAAAGTGTGGTAAATACGCTCTGGAGCGTCGATGATGCACGTACGGCGGAATTGGTGGTCGACTTTTTTACCTTGTTGAAAAAAGGGACTAGCCGGGATCTGGCGCTGCAACAGGCCAAGTTGAACTTATTGGAAAATCGACCCCATGATGAGGTGCATCCGTATTTTTGGGCGGGCTTGATCGGGATTGGGGCGACGGAGGCGGTGTACGATCCAATGGGAAAGTATATTGGTTTGGCTGGGGTTTTGTGCTTGTTGCTGGGTTTTGCTTGGGTTTGGTTTCGGTGCCTTAAGCCACGTTTTTTTGTGAAAGTACGCAGCGCCAAAACAAAATAATATTTTACAAATTTCAACTTTCTGAAAACTTTAAATTAATCTTAGGCTCTATTTTTACAATTTAATCTTTTTTTTATCCCCCATTTTTTTCTCTTCCTTTTGTCCAATTTTTTTGGCAACTTTGTCAATCTATCAGTTACATCACGTCCTTTTTTATTACTCGCCAAAGATTAGATTGCTAATCCAGCACCGACCAAATTCGGAAAGAAATTTATTTGCATCAAAACATACATTCATCATGAATAACTCGAATCTGAGTCGACGCAGTTGGCTGCGCTCCTCCCTTGTCATTGCTTCCGGTGCAGCGGTAGCGCCTGCCGCTTTGGGTCGTACTACTTTTGCTACGGATCAGGCCAGTCTTTGGGCTGAACAAAGCCGTCTCAAAGAAATTGATTACCGTTTGCCACTGATCATGCCTCCTAGTGTGGCGCGTTTGAATGCCAACGAAAATCCCTTTGGACCTTCCCCAAAAGCCCGTTTGGCCGTCATCGAATCCGCCATCAACGGCAACCGCTACGCACATGGCGAAGCGACCAAGCTGCGCAAAATGATCGCCGAAAGAGAAGGCGTAAGTGAAGAGTACATCATGATGGGCCCTGGCTCGACCGATTTGTTGGAAAAAGTGGCCATTACCCACTTCCTGGAAGGTGGCAACATCGTTTCAGCCGATCCAGCCTACATGTCGTTGATCAATACCGCCAAGGCATTTAAAGCGACCTGGAAAAATGTGCCGCTGAAAAAAGACTGGTCACACGATTGCGCTGCGATGGAGAAAGCCATCGACGCCAATACCAAACTGGTGTATGTCTGCAATCCCAACAACCCAACTGGCTCGATCACCGATGCTGCTGAGTTGCGGGCTTTTTGCAACAAAGCCGCGGATAAAGCACCCATTTTTGTGGATGAAGCGTACCTGGATTATTTGGATAACCCAATGGCTTCCAGTATGGTGGACTTAGTGGCGAAAGGTAAAAACGTGATTGTGGCGCGTACCTTCAGCAAAATTCACGGAATGGCTGGCTTGCGCATTGGCTATATCGTAGCATTGCCCAAAACGCTAGCAAAAATCGAAAACATGGTTCGTGGCAACATGGGCATGTGCATCACCTCCGTGAATGGCGCAATTGCCAGCATGGAAGACAAAGAATTCCAGGAGCGTTCCCGGAAACTGACTGCCGAAGGTCGCGAGTTCATTTGTGCCGAGCTCAAAAAAGCGGGTTTCAGCTACGTGCCTTCTCACACCAGCTTTGTGTTGTTCCCCATCGTGATGAACGGCAAGGATTTCCTGAAAAAAATGTACGATTCTGGCGTAGCAGTACGCTCCTTCGAGGTAGACGCCAAAACGTATTGCCGTGTGAGTGTCGGTTTGCCGGATGAACTCAAGTTGTTTACCGATAGTTTGAAAAAAGTACTCGCATAAGTAATTGGCCACATTAAATGATGGTTTTAATGTGGTCAACTACTTGATATTCTTCGGTTGTCCTTTTAACTAAAGCACATGAACATCGCATTGCAAAAGGCCGTCGGGCTTTTGGCTTTGATCGCCATTGGCCTACTTTTGAAACCCAAAATCAAAAGTAAAGAACAAGCTGATGGCCTTAAGATCATCATCCTGAGTTTGGCTTTACCCGCCACCATTTTTATTGCCCTGCTCAAAACAGAGGTGCACATAGAGTTGATCAGTTTGCCCATTTTGGCTTTGGTATTCAATCTGTTGTTGTTTGGTTTGTGCTACGTTTTGCTGCCGTACATGGGCATTGGACGGGGCACGCCGGATTTCCGCACCTTGTTGATGATGGTTCCATCGCTGGCACCGGGTTTGTCCTGCTTCCCCATATTGGCGGAATACCAGGGCGATCAGGCGGTGGCTTGGGCTGCTTTAGGTGATTTGGGCAATAAGGTTTTTGTCCTGATCATCCTGTACTTGTTGGCGATGCGTTGGTACTATCGCTTTTTTCCCAGCGAGAATGTGTCCACCTCCGCTAAAGTCAAAGACCTGCTGTTGACCCTGGTGCGTGAGCCCGTCAATATCGTATTGGTTTTCGCTTTGTTGTTCCTCAGCTTTGGTTGGCATCTGGACAATTTACCCGCGTTTTTGCAAGATGTGGTGCTCAAAATTGGGGCCATTATGACGCCGCTAGTGCTCTTGTACATTGGCATCTCGGTACAGCCACGTTGGGCAGAATTGCGCATGATTGGGGGCTTGTTGTTGCTGCGGGCAGGATTGACTTTGTTGATCAGTGGCATCTTTTTGAGCCTTGCTCCGTCGATGAGTCCAGCGGCGGCGATTTTGGCAGTAGTGTTTCCCCAAAGTGCGGTGAGCTTTTGGCCTTTTGCGCACATTGCAGCTGTTCATGGGCTCGAATCGGAAAAAAAAGGTAGAGACGTTGCATGCAACGTCTCTACTAATCGGATTTTTAACCCCGGTCTCGCCTTGAATTTTATCGCTTTGTCTTTACCGTTTTCTACGTTGTTTATTTTGTTGATCTGTACCATTGGGGTGCCCGCTACACAACCAATTTCACTTGGTTTTGCGGGCATTCTGATGGTTGCGGTTGCGCTGTTACCGCCGTTGTTGCGGCGGGTTCGGCTGCCGAAGATGGAAAAGGAGGTAGAGGTAATGGTGGAAAATTAACGCCTGTAGAGACGTTGCATGCAGCGTCTCTACGCCATAAGGTCAATGTTTTTCCTTTTCAAAATCAAATATTTAGGCCTTCACGGTAAAAAAATCAAAAAAAATCTTCCCGAAAATTTGTTTTTCCCCAGCTCACTGTATTATCTTTGCGCACGCTGAAACGAAAATGAGTTATCAAAAACATTTCAGCACAAGGCACCACACACACACTAACACACCTTCACACACTCACACCCATTCTTGCGGATGTAGCTCAGCTGGTAGAGCGCAACCTTGCCAAGGTTGAGGTCGCGGGTTCGAATCTCGTCATCCGCTCTAAAAGGAAGTTGAAAACTTAGGTTTTCGGCTTCCTTTTTTTGTTTTGTACCTCCTTCATTTAAGAATTGGAACTAAAAAAGTGCGGTGGAAGTTATCCTTTTCAGCATGAAAAAATCCATCCTCAAATCCCAATTCAAAAGCGCCATCAAACGTGGCACTGGCCAGGCTCAACTCATCTTGCAAGCCCATCCCAAGCTCAATGTCTCCAAGGCCATTATCAAAGCAGCGCTCCACAACCACTCCTACGACAATCAATCGGAAGGGAGCAGAGCTGATTATATTTTTGAGCTCATTCAATTGTCCAAACACCAGGCCAAAATCCGCAGGGCCATCCTTAAAGCTTTGGCTCGAGAAAAAAAAGACTATTGGGCTTTGGATCAACTGTTTGAACTTGCCGCTTTGTACGCCCAACAAGGAGATGAAGCTGCAAAAAAAGCCATATACAAGCGATTTCACAAAAAAACCATCTGGGGAGCGGAGCATATTGGAGAAGATGCAATCATCGAAATGGATGGCTTGGAGGGGGTGAAATATGTTGCAGGCATCAAAGGCAAAGCCCTTCAAAACAACCCGGAAGCATGGGAGGACAGTTTTATGTTGGATTCTTTTCAGCAAAAGCATCCTGATCTTGCTGTTTATGAAATGCTTGAAAAAGAAGCGCAGAACAATCCAGCAATCCAAACTTATCTAGAAGCCATCCAACAATCGAAAAGTCCTCGACCTGCTCAAGAGCGTCCCAGAATAACCTATGAAACTATAAAGGCAAAAATAAACGACAACGTCCCAGTACATTTAACACCCACCGAAGCACAATTCTTGCCTGAACAAACGCTTAAAAAATTAGCTCAAGACCTTTTAAATGAAACCAACCGGGTTCGAAAGGCAACTTACTTACGAATCTTCAATTGGGTGAAATTCCCCCTCGATTATCAATTCATTTTTGACATCGCTAAAAGAAAAGACAAGCGGACAGATCGGCTAATCGAAAACGCTGTTGATGCACTAGGCTTTTTTACTGATCCAGCTCTCCGGCTTTTCGCACTCGAAGTACTTCCTAATGCCAAATATCCAGGTGTTTATACCAATTTATTGATCAACCATTATCAGGAAGGGGATGGTAAATTATTGGAAACACTGGTGCTCAAAGCAGGTAACCAGCATAAGGTTCACAATTTGGTTTGGAGTTATGCCAAAATTTACAAAGCCAATCCAACCAAAGATTGCCAAGCGCCTTTACTCGCCTTGTACCACAAAATGACCTGTGGTGTACACCGCAAAGAAATAGTCGAAATCATGCTCCAAAACGACGTCCTCCCGGAACGAATCCTCCAAGAACTGCGTTATGACAGCTACGCCGAAACCCGGCAACTGTTCACCACAAGCCTTTAATTCATATCCGCCATGCCTACACCCCACTTTCTCAACGTCGACCTCGACATCCACGCCCAAGCCGATCTCCAGCCGCTCATCGCGCACTGGAAACAGCTCATAACGCTGGTCACACCTGAAGATACTGGCACTAATTTTGTTCGCTTTGAGCTAATGGACTCCTACCCTACTGCATCAGAGGTCATCCAATATTTTTGCACAGCGGTGGAAAATCTTCCGCCTGATTTACTCCAGTTTTGGCATCAATGCCCAAAACGCATTTTGGACATTGGTTACGAAAGTGGCTCCGAACGCCCGATGCTGCAAGATGCTTTACCAGTAGAATTGCTGCTCAAAGTTGCGCAGTATTTTACCAGTCTCGATATCTCCTTGTATCCCAGCGAATAAACACCCAGTAAGTGACAAAATCCAACACTTTTCACTTTTCACTTTTCACTTCAACACCGTCACACTCCCCGTAAACATCTTCTCGACCCCATCAATAAACTCTATCACAGCCTTGTACACCACCACCTCATTTCCCATGGATTTACCCCGGAAGGTCCCATCCCAACGGGGGCTATCTGAACTTGAATCGGCATCAAAAGCAAAAGCAACCTCGCCCCAGCGGGTAAAAATTTCCAATGATTTCACGCGTAGAGTGCTGGTGCCCGGGAAAATTTCAAAAAAGTCATTCTGGCGATCTCCGTTGGGGCTAAAGGCGTTCGGAATATAAACCTTGTAATTCTTTTGCACCAAAATCCGCAACGAGGTTTTAGCTAGGCAGCCATTTTCGTCAACGACTTCCAGATTAACGGTTCCATTGGCAATGACCCTCGGAATATCGAGCTCGGGGCAAGCTGCGCAAAGATCGGGGTATGTTCCATTCCAGCGGTAAGTTGCAATGGGTGCACTGCCATCTGGCCGCAAAAACAGCGCTGCGCCCAAATCAACCGTAGTGTCTTTGGGCAAACTCACCTGAAACAACTCCGGCGCTGGCAATTCAATCATGCGGGCAATCTTGCAACCACTTTGATCGGCGGCGAGCAGCATGTAAGTCCCAGGAGGTAAGTTTTGAAAAACCGAATCCCGCCCCATCGGGCGATTGCCCAACTGGTATTGGTATTCCGGGCTTCCACCCATAGCGCGTACGGTAATCAGGCCTGTTTTATCGCCAAAACACTTACTGGGAATAGCGGTAGTGCTGATTTCCATTTTTTGTACCTCCACACTATCCCGACGTTGGCATCCCTGCGCGTCGGTTACAATGACGTTGAAGCGCCCGGCCCGGTTCATTTGGATGGTGCGGCTGGTGTCGCCACTGCTCCAGCGCACGGTATAGGGCGCAGTGCCCCCCTGGATGTTGATTTGTGCGCGGCCAGCTTGTAGTTCCCCGCAGGGCTGGGCCAAAGTCAGTGCCGAGGCCTGGAAAGCGGGTGC
>JAIXOO010000264.1 GCA_027486765.1 Saprospiraceae bacterium | reverse complement strand
TTTTCATGTTTCTCGTATTTCTCATGTTTTTCTTCTTTGCCTTCTTTACCGGCAACAACAATCACAATTTCCCCTTTGATTTTTTCGGGGTGTTGTTGAAAAAACGCAACAAGTGCCGCCAAAGTACCCCGATGGGCTTCTTCAAATAATTTGCTCAACTCGCGTACCACGCAGGCATTGCGCTCCGGACCACAAAACTCCAACAATTGCTCCAGAGCTTTGACCAAGCGATGGGGCGATTCGTACAGCGCAAAGGTGTGAGGTAAAGACGCCAGATATTGCGCTCGGGTTTGTCGACCCTTTTTATGGGGCAAAAAACCTTCAAAATGAAAACGGTCACAGGGCAACCCCGATAAAACCAACGCGGGTATCAGCGCCGTTGCACCGGGCAAACATTCTACCCGAATCCCTTGCTTTACACATTCCCGCACCAGCAAAAAACCTGGATCGGAAATGCCTGGAGTACCCGCATCCGAGATCAAGGCCAGCTTTTTACCCGCCAAAAATTCGCGCATTACCCCATTCACCCCCGCATGCTCATTGTGCGCATGATGGGCCCAGAGGGGCGTTTCGATGCCGTAATGATCGAGCAACTTGCGCGAAGTACGGGTGTCTTCCGCTAAGATGATGTCCACCTCCTTGAGTACCCGGATGGCGCGCAAGGTGATGTCTTCAAGGTTGCCGATGGGCGTTGGAACGAGGTAGAGCATGGATAAAGGTTCGGGGGTTCCAGGGTTCCAAAGTTCCGTCCGGTCACTGAGCGTAGTCGAAGTGCCGGACGAAACTTTGGAACCCTGGAACCTTATTCTATTGCGGTTAATTCAAAAGCAAAACTCTCCATAATCAGGTTGGCCAGCAATTTGCGACAGGCGTTGTCCACGATTTCACGGGCAGCCTCCTCTGTTTCAGCCTCCAGGGTAAGGGTGATGTGTTTACCAATGCGCACATCTTCCACTTCGTGGATGTTCAGGCTTTTCAGGTTGTGGGATACTGCTTTTCCCTGTGGGTCCAGCAATTCTTTATGGGGCATGATGTCAATTTCTGCAACAAATTTCATGGCAATGATTTACGCTTAAATAAATGGATGAAAATTGAAAGTAGGATGTACAGGAATACCACTATCGTTAAGCCGGCAATTTGCCAAACCAGTAAGATGGCTACTGCAATCGCCGCAAAGATAATTCTTATCTCATTCCCTGCCCATTGTAAAGATTTGAATTTAAAGCTAAACATGGGAATTTCTATAATCATCAGTGCTGAAAAAAACAGGACAATCAAATAATATGCGATTGGATCGAAAAAATAGGAGTGAATGCCAGGATTGAGGTGTGGGGCTAAAAGACCAATCATGAATAAGGTACAAGCAGGAGTGGGCAGCCCCAAAAATCCTTCGTGCTGACGTTCATCCAAGTTAAATTTTCCCAAACGAAGCGCAGCAGAAAGCGTTATTAAAAAAGCAGGTAAGGCTCTGATTTCGATGTCGGTAGGCCAATGACCCAACCAGCTTGCCGCAATCAAGCAATACAAAATAATTCCTGGCACCAGCCCAAATGAAACCATGTCGGCCAAAGAATCCAGTTGTTTGCCCATTTCAGAATGCACTTTCAGCAAACGAGCCACCATTCCGTCTAATAAATCGGCCAATGCGCCCAATGCGACCAACCCGATGGCCCATTCTAAACGTCCGTACAACAGGCAAAGGCTCGCACATGCGCCGCAAAAAAGATTCAATAAAGTGATGGCATTCGGCAGATGGCGACGCATTTGTGTGTTTTTTTGTCATTCAATGCACAAAAATATCATCCTCTTTTCAAATGGAATGATATAAATCGGGCTTAATGGCGTTATTTGTAGTAACTCCTGCAAATTATTAAATTGAGGACTTGTTTGTAAAGACAAGTTCTGAGAGGCCAAACCAACTTCGGCTATGAGAAAAATATTTATGCTCTTGTTGTGCACCCTTGCACTGTGCGAACTTCGTGCCCAAGCTCCGGTAAACGACAATTGCGCAAGTCCTTTTGTGCTGGATACCGTCAGCGGATGGTGTTCGCGCGCAGCGCAATTCACGACGATTGGCGCTACTCCTACTGCGGGTTTAGCAGTACCCCGTTGTACTCCTTCTTCCACCACTCCCAACGATGTTTGGTTTGCATTTGATGCCATTGGAACGGATTTGAGCATCAGTGTTTCGGGCGCAACCCGCATCAATGCTGGTGGAACGTTACGTGCCCCTCAATTTACGGTTTATACTGGCAACTGTGGCAACCTGACCGAAATCAATGCCTGTATTTCTGATGCCAATAACCGCAACAGTGTACAAATCCTTACTTCCAGGGTCATCGTAGGGCAGCGTTATTTCGTCCGAGTCAGTTCACGGACCAATAGCAATGGCACCTTTCAATTGTGCATCAATAGTTTCAACGCCACTCAGGTGCCCAGTAGCGACTGCCCAACCGGGAATATTCTTTGTGACAAAAGAGCAGTAACGGTTCCTTTTGTATCAGGCGAGGGCAAGGATCCTCGCGAAATTGATGGGGTATGTGGCCGTTTGGGTTGTGACCCTAGTGAGTCGCAGTCCAACTGGTTCAAATGGACTTGTGACGTTCCAGGTACCTTGGCCTTCACCATCAATCCCTTGAATCCCGATGACGATATAGACTTCGTCGTTTTTGAACTTCCCGGAGGTGTAAATGATTGTTCGGGCAAACGAGCCATCCGCTGTATGTCGGCAGGTGAAAATGTTGGCCAGCCGATAAACACCTGGATCAATTGCACCGGACCGACGGGCTTAAGGACTGGCGAAAATGGCACGATTGAATATTGCGGATGTGATGCAGGCTACAACAACTTCATTTCAGCCATCGACATGCAAAGAGGGCGGGCTTATGCGCTCGTCGTCAATAATTTCAGCCAATCGGGGGCAGGGTACACCATTAGTTTTACGGGTACGGGTACTTTTGTGGGCCCCAAAGCCGACTTTAATGTGGATTCCAGTCCTGCTTGTATTGGTCAGGAAGTCAGTTTTACGGATGCTTCCAGCTTTAATGGTGGACTCACCAAATGGGATTGGTTTTTTGGACCAACCTCGGATCAAAGCGCAGTCGTTAGTGGCAAAGGACCATTTAAAGTGTCATTCAACCGCCCGGGCAGAAAAAACATTGTACTCAATGTAACCAGTACGGATGGCTGTCAGGTGACCCAGGTAAAAGAAATTCAGGTGGAATGTTGCCAAGACCATTTTACCCTCAATGGACAAACCCGTGATGAAAATTGCCCCAATTCTAGTAATGGCTCCATTGATGTAGGGGTCAACAACAACTACGGTCCGTATACTTATGTTTGGAACAATGGTTCGCGCGCTGAAGACCTGCAAAACCTTCCACCAGGCACCTATTCCATCAACATCACCGATCAAGCTACTTGTGATACCACCTTGAATTTCACGGTGAATGGCCCCGCACCTTTTGCGCTAACTGCTCAAGACAAGGAAGCAACCTGCAACGGTGGGCGTGATGGAGAAATCAGCGTTCAACTCACCGGGGGCACTGGCCCCTATCAGTACAGTTGGAACAATGGGCCGCTGATTGCTGATCCATTTCAGCGCAATGTTCCGGCAGGTGATTATAACCTGCGTTGGCGCGACCGGAATGGCTGTGAAAAAGATACCTTGCTCAAAGTACGGGAAATTACCCTGCGGCTCGATCCTGCGGTGGATGCCATTACCCGACCGACCTGTTTTGGATCGGCCAATGGCTCCATTGTCGTTCGATTGGGCAATGGCCAAGGGCCTTATCAGTTTAACTGGAATGACGGACTGGGTTTCCGGGGAGCCAATTCATTGCTCAATATTCGAGCGGGAACCTATCAGGTAGATGTTCAGGATCAAAACCTGTGCAAAGGGGAATTTAATTTTTCGGTTCAAGATTTCCCACGTCTGGTGCTCCAAATGAGCAGCAGTGACCCGAGTTGTTTTGGGGCCAAAGATGGAGCTGTCGATATCCTGGGCAGTGGCGGTACGGGCACCTATACTTATCTGTGGGACAATGGTGCCATTGCTCCCTTTCGCTCCGATCTGCCCGCTGGTACCTATCGAGTGACCTTGACCGACTCCAATGGCTGCAACCGAGATACCCTGGCCAGGCTGGTTGATCCACCTTTGTTGCTCATCGGTGATGTACAACCGGTAGATGTCATCTGTTTTGGCGAGGCAACCGGCATCATCAGTTTACTCGGAGAAGGGGGGCGACCGCCTTACAAATACGGCATCAACGGCGGTAATTTTCAAAGCGATAACCGCTTTATTGGCCTAAGGGCGGGTACGTATACCGTCGCAGTTGAAGATGGTGGCGGCTGTACGGCTTCGCAGGAAGTGAGCATCAGCGAACCTCCACAATTGCAGGTAGATGCGGGCCTGGATACCTCAATTTCGCTGGGGCAAAAAATCACCCTTTTGGCCGTCCCGAACAACCCATCGGTCAATTTTCAATGGTCACCCGCCGATTTGGTCACCTGCTCGACTTGCCAAACTACACTGGCGGGCCCCTTGCGCACGGTGCGCTTCCAGATTGAAATAACCGATGCCGCGGGTTGTAAGGCGACGGACCAGTTGCTGGTGACTGTGGTCAAAAACCGCCCGATTTATATTCCGAATGGCTTTACGCCCGATTTGGATGGCAACAATGACTTTTTTACCCTCTACGGTGGCCCGGCGGCCCGGCGAATTCGACGCCTACAAATTTACGACCGTTGGGGAGAACAAATGTTTGATACCAAAGACATACCCCTAGGCCAGGAACCCCTGGGCTGGAATGGCACTTACCGCAATCAATCGATGCCTTCCGGGGTGTATGTGTATGTGGCCGAAGTGGAGTTTATTGACGATGAGGTGTTGGTGTTTAAAGGTGATTTGACCTTAGTGCGGTAGGGGCAAAACTGGACTTAGTAACGAGTAAATATTGTGAAGAAGTGGATCCTACAACCGTGGATCCACTTCTTCACTCTCCAATGCCAAAACGCCAAACACGCACTCGTGCGTTTTTCGCAAAGGCTCCTTTGCCACAAAGCGCTCCAGGGCTTCCATTCCCAGGGTGAATTCCCGAATCGCCAGCGAACGTTTGTGACCCAGCCCCCGGCTTTTCAGCTTCTGAATTTGCACCGGGTGGTCGTATTCAGGCCCGTAGATGATGCGCAAGTACTCCCGTCCCCTGCACTTGATGGCGGGTTGAACAAAGCCATCGTCGAGGCGAGTCAGGAATTGGCGGGGTTTGATGACCATCCCTTCCTGTCCACGCGCAGTGAGTTCCGTCCACCAATCAATGGCGGCAGTGACCGAGGTTTCATCATCCAGATTGACCAGGCGGTAGGGCGTGGCCAACAACAACTCGGGATCGGCGGCGCAAAAACTGGCGATTTCTTCCATGTGCCACAAGTGATCCTGCCCGGAATGTACCCGCCCTTCGGTCGCCAAAATGTGGAAAGGAGCGAGCACTAACCCGCTTAGCCCATCTACAGGACTACAATAACTACGGTAAGCCTGGGTATACTTTTCGATGGCTTGACCCCGATTGGTATAGCGCGTTTGCAAATCTTCCAGTGGCAAATTCCGCGTATTCCCCAGCGCAAAAGCGGATTGAAGCGCCTGCATCGAAGTGGTACCCGCCGCGTGCAAACTGGCGTATTGAGTTTTGATCAATTCCTGTGCTTTGGCCGACCAGGGCATCAGTTCACAGTCCAGGCAAACCCAATCGCTTTCGTGTTTTTCCCAAAAACCACTTTGGGTAAGTGCGGCGTTGACCCGCGCGACGAAAGCGGCTTCCAAATTTTTGTCATCAAAAAAAGATCGCCCTGTGCGGGTATAAACTACACCCAGGGAAGCTTGTACCAATCCAAAGCGACGAGTAGAGACTTCCGGGCTTTGGCATACAATCAGCACTGCCCGTGAGCCCATGTGTTTTTCTTCACAAATCAACTCTTTTACCCCCATTTTCTGGTAATAGGCAAAACCTTCCAGCGGGTGCTCCAGCAAATCGGGCAGGGCACTCGTTTCGGTGGGCGACATGGTCGGCGGCAGGTAAATCAGCCACTTGGGGTTGATCGCAAAACGCGACATCACTTCCAGGGCAGCGATGGAGTTTTCCTCTTTGATCAAAATTTTCTTGTCGTAACGCGTTTCGATGAAGCGTCGACCACTGACGTCGGCCATGTCCAGCATGTCGTCGTTCGCGTGTTGGGCACTGACGCTCATGATGGCATTGCTGCGCTGGATCGGGCGGCTCGGCTTGTAGTATTCCCGCAAAGCGGGTACGGTCACCAATTTTTTCTCAGGGTACCGCAAAGCTGTCAAACGCCCGCCGAATACACAACCCGTATCAATATCGATGGTATTGTTCAGCCATTCGGCGTCGGGTACCGGGGTGTGGCCGAATACAACCATGGCTTTGCCCTGGTATTCTGCCGCCCAGTTGTAGCGTACTGGCAGCCCAAACTCGTCGGTTTCGCCCGTCGTTTCGCCATAGAGGCAAAAAGAACGGACTGCTCCACTGGCCCGGCCCTGCATGTCTTCGCGCAGGCCCGCGTGAGCGACCACCAATTTTCCATCATCAAAAACCAGGTGACTGACTAGGCTATCCAAAAAGCTGCGCAGTTCTTGCACAAATCCAATGGGTTCATCGGCCAGTTGTTCCAGGGTTTCGGCCAGGCCGTGGCGTATTTGTACGTCTTTGCCCTTGAGTTTGCGCAGCAACTTGTCGTCGTGGTTGCCGGGTACACACCAGGCCTGCTGGTTTTTGACCATACTCATTACCAGGCGCAGTACTTCGGGTGATTTGGGCCCACGATCCACGAGGTCGCCTACAAAAATGGCTTGACGGCCAAGGGGCGGGGTCACTTTGAAGCCGTAGTCCAATCCAGGATCTTGACGCTCGACCAGGTAATCCATTTTTTCCAGCAACATCAACAACTCGTCAAAACAGCCGTGTACGTCTCCGATGATGTCGAATGGTCCTTTGACCTGGCTGAAATCACTCCAGCTTGGCGTGCGGCGTATGGATGCAGACTCAATTTCCTCCGGGCTGTCCAGCATGTAAGTATACCGAAAGCCATCCTTGCGCAAAAAGCTCAAAGAACGTTGCAGATCCCGGCGCTGATTGCGGATGACGTGTGGGCCAAAATCGCGGTCGTTGCGCTGCGCATGGCGTTCGAAGAGCATTCGCTCTGGCAGGTTGAGCACAATGGCTACGGCCATGACGTGGTATTGGCGGGCCAGTGCCAGCAGGGACTTACGGGCTTCGGGTTGTACGTTGGTGGCATCTACCACGGTGAGTTTGCCTTGTTTGAGGCGTTTGGCCACAATGAGGTGCAAGAGCTCAAAGGCGTCGTCGTTGACGTTCAATGCATTTTCGCTATCCGCTATCAGGGCCCGACAAAAATCGGAAGAGACAATTTCGGTTGGGAGAAAATGTTGTCGGGCAAAAGTCGATTTGCCGGAGCTGCTCGCCCCGATGAGCACAACGAGGGCGAGTTCAGGTATGTCGAGTTGGCCGGGAATGGGCCTGGGTTTTTGTAGGTGATCGGGGCTTTTCATGATTTCATTTGATGATAAAAATCAAAGACTATTTAATCCATACCATTGGGCATTTTACGCTGTGGAAACGTTCAAAATACCTCCAAAAGTTCCCTGAAAAACCGAACATCATCAAAATTTCCCCCATTCGGCGTACAGCCTAAGCGTACTACTACCAAGTTTTTGGAAGGCACAATCAGTACCCGCTGCCCCTCAAATCCATCGGCATAATACAAATCCTGGGGCATACCTTCTTTGCGGTAGCCGATCCAAAACTGCGCGGCATAAAGTCCGTCTGAATGAGGCGTTTCTTTTCCAGAATAAGCGGCCCAGCCCTTGGGTAAAATCTGTTCGCCCTTCCACTGTCCATCTTGCAGGTACAGTTGTCCAAACTTGGCCCAATCCCGCGCTGAAGCAAACATGTACGAAGACCCCACATACAAACCCGAAGGATCTGGCTCCATAATCGCCGTACTCATGCCCAGTTTTTGAAACAAACGCTGGTGTGGAAAGGCCAAATAGGCGGGCAGGTTTTTGAACTGCCGCCGGATCAATTCCTGTAAAATGTTGGTGGTGCCGCTGGAGTAATACCATTCCGTACCCGGTTTGACTTTGAGGGGCGACTGGATGGCGTATTGCCCCGCATTCGGCATGCGGAAGAGCATATTGGTGGCATCGCTGACTTTGCCATAGTCTTCTTCAAAATCCAGGCCGCTGCTCATGCGCAGGAGGTTGTCCAGGGTGATGGCAGCGCGTTCATCTTTTTTCCATTCATTGATGGGGGCGGGAGCGTTGACTTTGAGTTTACCGTCCTTTACCAGCAGGCCAATCATGGCATTGGTGACACTTTTGGTCATTGACCAACCGATTAGCGGGGTGTTGCGGGTGATGCCTGCGGCATAGCGTTCAGCGACTACTTTGCCATTGTGGAGAATGACCACGGCGCGAGAATGTACTGGTCGGGTACTATCGGGTTCGGAAAAAGCCCAGTCCAGGGTTTTTTCTATGTCTTGTTTGATTGAGTCAGCCAGGGTAGAATCCGGTAATTCCTGTGCAACGATGCGGGGGATTTTTAGCCTTGCTTGTTTGCGCAAATCGCCTGGGGTGGTTTCATTCAAAAGGGTACAACCCAGGCCCGGGCGGTAAAAAGCCGTTTTGGACACCAGCCCAAAGATGCTGGAAGTGACCGTATGCGCCCCGCGGTCGATGGTTTGGGTGGTAAAAGGGATGGCGTACAAATCCTCTTTTTCAATCGAACTCAGGCTGCGCCCGGAAACAAATACGCAGGAGCAGGTCATTTTGGCGTTGTAGGCGGCACCCACTTGGGCATATTTGTAGTAGTAGGGGCCATTCCAGGCGATGGCGAGGAGGAAGAGAAGTAGAATGCCGAGGAAGATTTTTTTGCGTAGGGCCATTGGGCTTGTGGTTTTGTGTGGTTAACAAAGATAAGCCCTATTTGCCAAAATGGTGGAATACCTTTTCAAAAACCCCAGGTTGGGACAAACGCTCCTGCTTGTCCCTACCCATCCTGGGCCAAATTGCAACGAGATTAATATAACAAAACAGTCAGCGAATTACTTACAAGAAAGGAGCCGAGAGGCTACTTTCTTGTAATGATGCCAAGGCATAGAAAATAGTTGGGATAATGGCCAAAAAAATGGTGCAGCAAATTGCAAATACGGTACGTAGCTCCACACATTTGCAACTTTAGTCGAAGCATGCACCGTTTTTTGCACTTTACTCGTATTTTGCAGCCGGGTCATGTGATACCAACCTATGCAAGTAGACCGTTTACACCTACAACAACAATTACTGCATCGCCTGCGCACAGACGACAAAGGCGCGCTTCAGGAAATCTTTCAGGACAACTACCAGAAAGTATGCGGCGCTATTTTTCGCCTGATCAAAGATTCCGTAATTGTGGAAGACCTCGCCCAGGAAGTCTTTTTTCGTTTTTGGCAAAAACGCCACCAAATTGAAATCACCTCCTCTCTGGATGCGTACCTGCGGCGTATGGCGGTCAATGAAGGATTGGCCTATTTGCGTAGTCGTAAGTACTTCACCGAGGAAATTGAGCCCCATTCAGCACAAATCAGTGATTCAAGCACAGCCGAAGACCGTTACTTGCATTCCGAGCTGGAGCAAAACATCCGCAGCGCCATCGATGGCCTGCCACCCAAATGCCGTATGGTGTTCCAACTCAGCCGCTATGAAGAAATGAGCTACCAGGAAATAGCGAATCAAATGGGCATTTCTATCAAAACGGTGGAGAATCAAATGGGCAAAGCCTTAAAAATACTGCGGCAAGAACTGCATGGATACTTGCATATTTTGTTGTTAATCTGGCTGCTGTATTGAAAGGTTGAGATGGTTGAGAAGGTTGAGGAAGGTTGAGGCTACCGCGAGCGACTTAGACAAGGACATGTCAAAATTGCTCGCGGTAGCCTCAACCTTCTCAACTTCCCTCAACCTTCTCAACCAATTCTCATAAATTTTTCATAAAATTGCAGAACAGAATAGGGGTGCTGCTGCGTTTTTTACATCCCTACCATTGACCATAATTCTGTTTACAATGGAGCATACTTTACAAGAGGATCTGATTGGCAAATACCTCTCCGGCGAATTGAGCGCTGGAGAAGAAGGCGAGCTCATGGCCTGGGTAGAAGCCAGTGCTCAAAACCGTGAGGTTTTTGAGGAGACGATTCAACTGTGGAGTCTTACCGAAACCAGTCCTGAACCAGAATTTCCAGTCAATTTGTCCAAAGCCTGGACTGCACTGGATAGTCGCATTGAATCGGGGGAAGCTACTTTGGTGGTTGAGCCAGTGGTGAGCACCGCAAAACCAGTCCTGCAAGTCCTTCCTCAGCCCAAAGTGCGCAGTTTGAACTGGGCTTGGTCGGCCGCCGCCGCCGTTGCAGTATTGGTCGTGGCCGCTTGGTGGGTCTTTATGCGGGATACAACGCCAGAAACCCTGGCTTTTAGCACCCCCGACAACGAAAGCCGCAGCATTAGCCTGCCTGATCAGAGCAAAATTGTCCTAAACGAAAATTCTACACTTTCTTATACTTTCGACGGCGAAACCCGCAAGGTAGTCCTGAGCGGCGAAGCCTTTTTTGATGTCGAAAAAGACGCCAAACACCCTTTCGTGATCGAAACAGGCGAAGTACAAACTCGGGTATTGGGCACCAGCTTCAACATTCGCGCTTATCCTGATGAAGGGAAAGTAAAGGTGAGTGTTAAAACGGGAAGGGTAGAAGTGCGCAAAGTGGAAAAAACGCCACAAAAAGAAACACCTGTTCTGGTATTGTTGCCGGGCAATACTGGTGTGTACGCCAATGAAGGTGCTATCTTGGAAAAAGCGCAAGATGTGGCCACCGAAGATGTTGACGCCTGGCAGCAGGGTACGCTGGTGTTCTCTAGCGGAGTGACCCTATCCGAGGTGATTCCCGCAGTAGAAAAATTCTACAATATTAAGATCAAAGCTGATCAGGCTATTCTGAATGTCACCATTTCTGGTGCACGTTTTTCTCGCGACATGAATGTACAAGACGCACTCAACCTTATTACTGTCCCTATCGATAGAGAATTCACGGTTGAAGGCGATGTCTTTGTAATCTCCGGAGGCGGCCAGTAAAAAGCCCTATTTTGCCCATTACACTCAGCTTATACATGAAACCTTTTTCCTTTGCCCTAATTCTATATTGTTGTGTAGCTTCATTGTATGGGCAAAATCTCGCGCGCAAGGTTAGCTTCTCTTACAATCGTTTGGCATTAAGACTGGTTCTCGACGATATTTCTGCTGATCACGATGTGTATTTTGTGTACAGCCCGGATTACATTCCCACTACCCAACCCATCACCATTAGCGTTAGCAATGTTGCCCTTTCAGAGGCTTTGGATAAATTGTTTGATCCCCTGCCTGTTGCCTACAAACCGATCGGTGGACAAATCGTGCTGCGCCCGGTAGAAAAAAATCCGCCACCCCGGATTACCAATAAAACCATCCCGAAAGAAATAATCCAAGATAGCCCCATTTACCCCGATCCACGGATGGAAGAAATCATGGCCGAGCGCAAACGGAAGGAAGAAATCATTGCCGAGCGTAAGAAACGTTGGGCTGAAAGTTCTCCCACCATTTCCGGGCGCCCTGCCCCTCAACAAGTTCCCTCAAATACCGAAAGCAAAGGAGTCGAAAACCTGACCGCTACCCGTTTCGATCCGTTGGTGATCGATTCGGCTTTGTTGGTCGAAGAGGAAGTTGCGGCAGCACCAGTCCCCATTCCAGATTCGAGTGCGGTTAGCAGCAGTATAGTGATCAATCCAAAGAAAAATCTCCCCCGTTTGGCACAAATTTCCTTGCTGCCTTTCCTGGGATCCAATTTTATACAGAGTGCCCGCACCACCAACCGGGTCTCCGTGAATTTACTTTGGGGGCACAACGGTGGGGTAGAAGGTCTGGAAATTGGCGGCATCATGAATTCGATCCGCAATGATGTGCAAGGCATCCAAATTGCTGGCATGGGCAATACCGTTGGCGATGACGTCCTCGGCACCCAGGCGGCTGGTTTGTTCAACATCGCCAGCGACACCATGATAGGGGTGCAAGGAGCGGGTCTATTTAACATCCTGGGACGGGGTTCGGCCTTACAAGGTGCTGGTTTATTCAACATCGCCAGACACGATTTTGCGGGGGTACAGGCAGCAGGTTTGTTCAACATTGCGGGAAAAAACTCCCGCGCGGTACAAGTAGGCGGTTTGTTCAACGTCAGTGGGGGGAGAAGCCGTTTGCAGGTGAGCCCCTTGTTCAACATTGCGAAGGATGTGAACAATGGCCAATTGAGCTCCATCATCAACGTGGCTCGTCAGGTGAAAGGGGTACAAATCGGCTTGATCAACGTAGCAGACACCGTGAGTGGCGTCACCATTGGCCTACTCAATCTCGTGCGCAAAGGCTACAATCGGGTTGAATTGTCGACCAGCGAATCTTTTTCAGGAAATTTAGCTTTTAAAATAGGGGTAAAGCCATTTTACAACATCTT
>JAIXOO010000305.1 GCA_027486765.1 Saprospiraceae bacterium | reverse complement strand
CGGAAGACCCGGTGGCGAGTCGATTGCCATCCGGGGAGAATGCCACACTCCATAGGCCGGACTTATGCCCTTCCAGGCTGCGGGATTGTTTGCCGAATTGGAGGTCCCAAATTTTGGCAGAGCTGTCGGAAGATCCAGTGGCGAGTTTTTTGCCATCCGGGGAGAAAGCGATGCTCAAGACTGCGGCCGTATGCCCCTGAAGGCTGAGGATTGATTTGCCGGAGCTCAGGTCCCAGATTTTGGCGCTGTTGTCGGAAGATCCCGTAGCGAGTTTTTTACCATCTGGGGAGAATGCAACGCTGTTGACGGATTCCGAATGTCCTTGGAGGTTGAGCGTTTGTTTATTGGATTGGAGGTCCCAAATTTTGACGGTATTACCGTCAGACCCCGTTGCGAGCCATTTGCCATCCGGGGAGAAAGCGACGCTCTGAACGAAGGACGTGTACCCTGGAAGACTGATGGCTTGTTCATCAGATTGTAGATCCCAAACCGTGGCGCTTTTGTCAGAAGATCCCGTTGCGAGTTTTTTGCCGTCAGAGGAGAAAGTGACACTCATGACGTAGGACGAATGTCCTTGGAGGCTGAGGGTTTCTTTGCCGGATTCGAAGTCCCAAATTTTGGCGCTATTGTCGTAAGACCCCGTTGCGAGTTTTTTACCATCTGGGGAGAAAGCGACACTACTGATGCCGTTGTCATGTCCTTTGAGGCTGAAGGTTTCTTTACCGGATTGGAGGTCCCAAATTTTGACGCTCTTGTCTCCAGACCCCGTTGCGAGCCATTTGCCGTCCGGGGAGAAAGCGACGCTCTTAACAGAGGACCTGTGTCCTTTGAGGCTGAGGATTTCTTTACCAGATTCGAGATTCCAAATTTTGGTGATGTTGTCCCAATATCCAGTTGCAAGTTTTTTGCCATCCGGGGAGAAAGCGACACTCAAGACGTGGGCGCGGTACGAATGTCCTTGGATGCTGAGGGTTTCTTTGCCAGATTGGATATCCCAAATTTTAGTGGTGTAGTCGGAAGACCCCGTTGCGAGTCTTTTGCCATCTGGGGAAAAAGCAACGCTATTGATATAGCCTTTATGTCCTTGGAAGCTGAGGGTTTCTTTGCCTGATTGGAGGTCCCAAATTTTGGCGCTTTGGTCTTCAGACCCCGTCGCGAGCCATTTGCCATCCGGGGAGAAAGCAATACTCAT
This sequence comes from Saprospiraceae bacterium, assembly GCA_027486765.1. Classification (GTDB taxonomy): domain Bacteria; phylum Bacteroidota; class Bacteroidia; order Chitinophagales; family Saprospiraceae; genus Haliscomenobacter. The sequence continues at coordinate 15,503 of JAIXOO010000305.1, read as the reverse complement.
AACGTAGCCTGTATGCCCCGCAAGGCTGAGGATTTGTTTGCCGGATTGGAGATTCCAAATTTTGGCGCTGTTGTCTTCAGACCCCGTTGCGAGCCATTTGCCATCCGGGGAGAAAGCGACGCTCTTAACTTCGTCGGTATGCCCTTCGAGATTCATCGACCAAGGCAAGGGTGAGCGGTCGGGCACATCGTTGTAGTAAAATGCCTCCGCCAGAGCATAGATAACGTTGGCATTACCTGCTTCTGCATAATGGTGGGCAAAAGTTGCTAGTTGTAAAGCCTCGGTTCTTTTGCCGTTGCGCAGGGCGGTTTGGCTTTTGTAGGCCAGGTCATTGGCGTAAGCGGTGAGGGTCTGGCGGCGGTTGGCAGCAATTGTACTGTCAGCACGGAGGTTTTCCTTTTGAAGGACCAAAAAAGCTTTTTGCCGCAACGCCTTTATCTTATCCCTCTTCACCTGATCCCCCCCCGCAAAATTCTCCGCATCATCCAAATTGGCCAACACCTTTTCGTACTTATCCTTTGCAGTGGAAGTCTTCAAAATTTGCTCCGCCTTTTGATAAGCACAGTCAAAAGTATTACAAGGCTGCTGCGCGATACCGGATAAAGCTGGTAGGCAAAAAAACGACAGAATCAATATTGTTTTTTTCATGACTGGGTCTATTGATGTACTGCTAAAGGCTTGTTTAAATTTAAATGCTATTCCGCGCTGAATGTAGCGACGTTGCATGCAACGTCGCTACTGCATGCAACGTCGCTACACCCTACGGTTTCCACAACCCATCCGCCTTCCCTTCCAATTCCTTCGCCTTCCCCTCCTTCCCATCATCCCGATACACCGCCGCCCATTTCCGCAGCATCTCCGCCCAGTCCATCTTGATAAGCAGTTCATCCTGTAGCGCCAGTGCCGCTGCATAGAAGCGATTAGCGCGGGCATAAGGTGCCTCTACCCTGCTCAGTACATTGCTGCCCCCCGCCTGCGCAGCTGCCAGATCGGCAAAGGCTTTGATCTGCCAGACCTCGCGGGTGGCGATGAGTTTGGACTCGTTGTCGGGGTGGAGGTTGAGGAGGGTTTCGAGGTTATAGGAAGCGAGTTGGATGGCATCCAAACCTGAAAGTCGCCTGTTTTTACCCAGAGGGGTACTGCGCCAACCCTCGGGAGCAAAGGCCCAAATTTTGGTGGTGTTATCGTAAGACCCCGTGGCGAGACTTTTGCCACCTGGGGAGAAAGCGACGCTCCAGACGTAGTCCGTATGCCCATCGAGGCTGAGGGTTTGTTTACCGGAAAGGAGGTCCCAAATTTTGGCGCTGTTGTCGTAAGACCCCGTGGCGAGACTTTTGCCATCTGGGGAGAAAGCGATGCTACTGACAGATTCCGTATGCCCATCGAGGCTGAGGGTTTGTTTACCGGAAAGGAGGTCCCAAATTTTGGCGCTGTTGTCGTTAGACCCTGTGGCGAGACTTTTGCCATCTGGGGAGAAAGCGAGGCTACTGACGACGGACGTATGCCCTTTGAGGCTGAGGGTTTGTTTACCGGATTGGAGGTCCCAAATTTTGGCGCTGTTGTCTACAGACCCCGTGGCGAGACTTTTGCCATTGGGGGAGAAAGCGACGCTACTGACGGAGGACGTATGCCCATCGAGGCTGAGGGTTTGTTTACCGGATTGGAGGTCCCAAATTTTGGCGGTTTTGTCTCCAGACCCCGTGGCGAGACTTTTGCCATCTGGGGAGAAAGCGACGCTACTGACGTAGTCTGTATGCCCTTCGAGGCTGAGGGTTTGTTTACCGGATTGGAGGTCCCAAATTTTGGCGATTTTGTCGTCAGACCCTGTGGCTAGTCTTTGGCCATCGGGGGAGAATGCGACGCACAAGACAGAGGCCATATGCCCTTCGAGGCCGAGGATTTGTTTACCGGATTGGAGGTCCCAAATTTTGGCGGTTTTGTCGTCAGACCCTGTGGCGAGGCTTTGGCCATCGGGGGAGAATGCGACGCTCAAGACGTAGGACGTATGCCCTTCGAGGCTGAGGGTTTGTTTACCGGATTGGAGGTCCCAAATTTTGGCGGTTTTGTCGGCAGACCCCGTGGCGAGACTTTTGCCATCTGGAGAGAAAGCGACGCTCAAGACGTAGTACGTATGCCCTTGGAGGCTGAGGGTTTGTTTACCGGATTGGAGGTCCCAAATTTTGGCGGTGTTGTCGTAAGACCCCGTGGCGAGTTTTTTGCCATCAGGGGAGAAAGCGACGCTACTGACGTAGGACGTATGCCCATCGAGGCTGAGGGTTTGTTTACCGGATTGGAGGTCCCAAATTTTGGCGGTTTTGTCCTCAGACCCCGTGGCGAGACTTTTGCCATCTGGGGAGAAAGCGACGCTACTGACGAAATCCGTATGCCCTTCGAGGCTGAGGATATGTTTACCGGGTTGGAGGTCCCAAATTTTGGTGGTGTTGTCGTCAGACCCCGTTGCGAGACTTTTGCCATCAGGGGAGAAAGCGACGCTTGTGACGTATTCCGTATGCCCTTGGAGGCTGAGGAATTGTTTACCGGATTGGAGGTCCCAAATTTTGGCGGTGTTGTCCTCAGACCCTGTGGCAAGTCTTTGGCCATCTGGGGAGAAAGCGACGCTTGTGACGTATTCCGTATGCCCTTGGAGGCTGAGGGTTTGTTTACCGGATTGAAGGTTCCAAATTTTGGCGCTGTTGTCGTAAGACCCCGTTGCGAGTTTTTGGCCATCTGGGGAGAAAGCGACGCTCAAGACGTAGGACGTATGCCCTGCTAGGTTCGATGACCAGGGTAAGGCCGGGCGGGCGGGTACATCGTTGTAATACAATGCATCCACCAGGGCGCGGGTCACATTGGCATTGCCCGATTCTACGTAGCGGTGGGCAAAGGTGGCGATTTGGAAGGCAGTTGTGCGGTCGCCTTGTTGAAGCGCGATTTGGCTTTTATAAGCCAGGTCATTGGCATAAGCAGTTAGTGCTTGGCGGCGGTTGTCTTCTGCTTGCTTTCTGTTTGTTTCCGCTTGCTGTTTAGCTACATCGGCAAGTTTATCCGCCCGCTCCTTCTCTTTTTGTATCGCCTCAAAAGCCCGCTTCCGCAGCGCCCTGATCTTATCCCGCTTCCCCTGATCCCCCCCCGCAAAATTCTCCGCATCATCCAAATTGGCCAGCACCTTTTCATACTTATCCTTTGCCGTAGAGGTTTTCAAAATCTGCTCCGCCTTTTGATAAGCACAGTCAAAAGTATTACAAGGTTGCTGCGCAATACCAGTCAAACCTTGCAGACAAAAAATCAGCGCGATCAATAATTCTTTTTTCATGGCCTAATTGATTTTTTAACCGAAATGATTAGCAGTACTCTGTTTTTCAATCGTTTATTCCTATTTCTCCTCCTTCCACAAACCATCCGCCTTTCCTTCCAGCTCCTTCGCCTTCCCCTCCTTCCCATCATCCCGATACACCGCCGCCCATTTCCGCAGCATCTTCGCCCAATCCATTCGGATCAGCAGTTCATCCTGTAGCGCCAGCGCCGCTGCATAGAGCCGATTGGCGCGGGCATACGGTGCCTCTACCCTGCTGATTACATTACTACCCCCCGCCTGCGCTGCCGCCAGATCTGCAAAGGCTTTGATCTGCCAGACCTCGCGGGTGGCGATGAGTTTGGTTTCGTTGTCGGGGTGGTGATCGAGGAGGGTTTCGAGGTTGTAGGCTATCAGTTGAGGGCCGGAGAGGGGTGATAAACGTATGTTCTTATTGGCTTTTTGAATAACTCCTTCTGGGCTAATCACCCAGATTTTCGCACTATTGTCGTAAGACCCCGTGGCCAGTCTTTTGCCATCAGTGGAGAAAGAAATGCTATTAATGTAGGAATCATGCCCTTCCAGGCTCAGTATTTGTTTTCCGGAGTCCACATCCCAGATTTTCGCGCTATTGTCGGAAGACCCTGTGGCCAGTCTTTTCCCATCGGGGGAAAATGCGACGCTATTGACCCCGTCACTATGCCCTTCCAGGCTCAAGATTTGTTTTCCGGAGTCCACATCCCAGATTTTCGTGCTATTGTCATCAGACCCCGTGGCCAGCCTTTTGCCATCAGGGGAGAAGGAAATGCTACTAATGTAGGAATCATGCCCTTCCTGGCTCAGGATTTGTTTTCCGGAGTTCACATCCCAGATCTTCGCTCTACCGTCGGCAGACCCCGTCGCCAGTCTTTTCCCATCCGGGGAGAAGGCCACACTATTGACGGCAGCGCTTGCTTCCAGGCTCAGCACTTGTTTGCCCGTTTCCAAATTCCAGATTTTCGCGCTATTGTCGGTAGACCCCGTGACCAGTCTTTTCCCATCGGGGGAAAAAGCGATGCTCCAGACCCAGTCACTATGCCCTTCCAGGCTCAGGATTTGTTTTCCGGAGTCCACATCCCAGATTTTCGCGCTATTGTCGGAAGACCCGGTGGCAAGTCTTTTCCCATCGGGGGAAAAAGCGACGCTCCAGACGTAGGAATCATGCCCTTCCAGGCTCAGCACTTGTTTGCCCGTTTCCACATCCCAGATTTTCGCGCTTTGGTCAGTAGACCCCGCGACCAGTCTTTTCCCATCGAGGGAAAAAGCGACGCTACGGACCTTGGAACTATACACTTCCAAACTTAGGATTTGTTTGTCGGAGTCCAAATTCCAGATTTTCGCGGTATTGTCGGCAGACCCGGTGGCCAGTCTTTTCCCATCGGGGGAAAAGGCGACGCTGCTGACGTAGTCACTATGCCCTTCCAAGCTCAGGATTTGTTTTCCGGAGTCCAAATCCCAGATTTTGGCTTTATTGTCGGTAGACCCGGTGGCCAGTCTTTTCCCATTTGGGAAAAAAGCGACGCTCCAGACGTCGGAACCATGCCCTTCCAGGCTCAGGATTTGTTTTCCGGAGTCCAAATCCCAGATTTTGGCGCTATTGTCGGCAGACCCGGTGGCCAGTCTTTTCCCATCGGGGGAAAAAGCGACGCTCCAGACGTCGGAATCATGCCCTTCCAGGCTCAGCATCTGTTTTCCGGAGTCCAAATCCCAGATTTTCGCGGTATTGTCGGCAGACCCGGTGGCCAGCCTTTTCCCATCGGGGGAAAAAGCGACGCTACTGACGTCGGAACTATTCCCTTCCAGGCTCAGGATTTGTTTTCCAGAGTCCACATCCCAGATTTTCGCGCTACGGTCCAAAGACCCGGTGGCCAGTCTTTTTCCATCGGGGGAAAAAGCGACGCTACTGACGTTGTAACTATGCCCTTCTAGGCTCAAGACTTGTTTTCCGGAGTCCACATCCCAGATTTTCGCGCTAAGTTCGTCAGACCCTGTCGCCAGCCTTTTCCCATCGGGGGAAAAAGCGACGCTACGGACGGCGTAACTATGCCCTTCCAGGCTCAGGACTTGTTTGCCGGAGTCCACATCCCAGATTTTTACGCTATTGTCGGCAGACCCGGTGGCCAGTCTTTTCCCATCGGGGGAGAAAGCGACGCTATTGACCCAGTCACTATGCCCTTCCAGTGCCGCCGACCAGGGCAAGGAAGAGTGGCTGGGTACATCACTATAATACAATGCCTCGATCAGGGCGCGAGTGACGTTAGCATTGTCCGTTTCCACATAACGATGGGCAAAGGTGGCAATTTGGAAGGCTTCGGTTCGTTTGCCATCACGCAAAGTGATTTGGCTTTTGTAAGCTAGGTCATTGGCGTAGGCACTTATAGTTTGGCGGCGGTTGGAGGCGGCAGTGCTATCAGCTCGAAGTTTTTCAGTATTGGCAATTTTTGCTTGTTTTTTTGCTTCTTCAGCTTGTGCATCTGCTCGCTCTTTTTCCTTTTGGATGGCCAAAAAGGCTTTTTGCCTTAGGGCCTTGATTTTGTCTCGCTTCGCTTTGTCACTCCCCGCAAAATTCTCCGCATCATCCAAATTGGCCAGCACCTTCTCATATTTATCCTTTGCGGTGGAGGTTTTCAAAATCTGCTCCGCCTTCTGAAAAGCACAGTCAAAGGTATTGCAAGGCTGCTGCGCATTGAGTGGCGCAAGCTGCCCTCCCCATAAAAACAAAACAATGAGCCCTATCTTTTTCATCGTCTACTTATTTATTCCGGCAATTCTTTGCCCGTAATTTTTGATTTATCGCCTCAATTTGTACTTGCAAAGCCTGGTTCTTTGGATACCGCACCTGCATCGTATCAATGGCCGCGATCATCTCCTGCCCCGGGCAATTGTTTTCGGCACTGTTCAAAATATTATCCGCTCGTTGGTATACGTCCTGAAACTCCGCCACCTCTTTATCTTCCAGCGCTTTGCGGGCTTTGTCCCGTTCGGCAATGGCCTCCGTTTTGGCTTTTTCAGCCTCGTTTTTGGCTTCAATGGCGTCATTGCGCAATTTTAACACATACAGCATCACCCCAATCACCACCGCCATTGCCAACCCCGTCACCCCCAAAATGAACAACAACCGATTCCGCCGCCGCCGCGCTTCCACCCGTTCCCGTTCCACCCGCTCCAACGCCTTCCGTTCCGCCTTAGATTTCAAAATCGGCGCAATCAAAGTATCATGACTTACCTCATAATTAAATCCCCCCGTAGAAGTCGATTCCCGTCGCAGCAAAAAATTGCTTTCCAATTGGTTCAGCAGCCTCTGCGATATACCCTTTTCGGCCAGCAATACCCCCGAATCTACCCCTAGCCGCCGCGCCTCCCCCGTATTGGCATCTTCAAACAGCAGTTTTTCTTCAATCAGCAATTGCGCTGCCGTCTGCGCACCCGGTTCCAGTTTGTCCAACAAGCGTTGGTAGTAGCCCTCAAAAATCTCGTCGATCTGCTCCGCAAAATGCTGCGGCTCCACCCTTTGGCCGGGTATCTCCCCTTTGATCACCTTGTCCTCCAGGTATTCGCACAAAATCTGCAACTGAAAAGCCTCGATACCCGAGCGTTGGCTGCTTTTGCTGGCCGCCAGTTTTTGGGTCATCACCTTTAGGGCTTCCGGGCTGTAAGCAAAAACCGGGGAAACAAAGTCTCCCTCGCGCTTGGCCGGGCCCACTATTGCTTCCCGCGCCTGCGCCTCGCTCAGCCCCTTGAGCTCGTAGCGTTTTTGCAGGATAGCAGGCATTTTATCTTTCATGGAGTCCAGCAAACTCATGCGGTCGGCGCGGATGGCCAGCAGCACTTTGGCGTCGAAGGCACTGGCGATGAAGGCCTGTTGACTGGCGTTCAGGGTATCGTTTTGGTTACGCACGGCTTGCGGCACCTCGGTGTAGAGCAGGTCGGCAATTTGTTCTTTAAATGCCTGCTGCTCGGCCAGGGGGTAGGTAAAAAACTCCTCAAACTGGTCGAAGATCAACACAAAGCGGCGCTGCTGTGGGCTTTGTTTGCGTTTTACCTGTTGCCAGAGGGTGGGCGGCAGGTTCAGCGCGTCCAAAAAAGCTGCCTCCGGCTTGTCCTCCAGCAGTTCATTGATTTTCAGGCGCAGGTTGTCCAGTGGGGCGGGTGTTTGCCCGGCTACGTAGCTGCCCAGGCGCACCACGATGGGCACCGCCTCGGCTTCAATTTCCGGCAAAATCCCGGCATTGATGAGTGAACTTTTGCCATATCCCGATTTGCCAAACAGCACCACCAGTTTTTCCAGCCACACCAGGTCGAGCAAGTCTTCAATGTCGCGGTCGCGCCCGAAGAATAGTTCCCGTTCGGAGGTTTCAAAAGGTTTGACCCCCGGGTAGCGTTTTTGGGTATTGGAGCTACTCATGGGTTTACCTTTTTGCTGAGTTCTAGGATGGTGTCCAGGATTTGCGCCAGGCCAGTGCGGTAGTCGCGGCTATCGCTGCTGTCTTTGTCTTCTTCCAGTTTGCTGTAGCGCCCCTGGGTCTGGATCACTTCATTTTCCCAATCCAGCCCCTTGGCGGCCTGGCGCAACAAGTCCAGGGCATTGTCGATTTCGCCGATGGCCACCCGTTTGCGGATTTCCACCGCTTCGGGACTCGCGCTTTCGGCGGCTACCGGGCGCAGGAGTTGTTTTTCGGCACAACGCTGGTACAATTCCCCAAAAAAATCGTACTGGTCGCCCATGAACTCGATTTTGAACTGGTGCACCACAAAGCCATTGGTGTCCAGGTCCACCACCGGGTTATTGATGGAGATGCGTTTTTCAATGCGCCCTTCGTCGCTCAGGAATTTGAGCAGAAGCTGGGAATACCATTTGTCAAATTGAAAGCCAAGGAAAATGTAGGTGCTCGCCTCACGGAAAGCCCGCAAGAGTTTATTGGGCAAACTGGAAGTACCCAGCGCCGATTGCAGCATTTTGTACACATCATCATAGTCCAACACCAGCGAATCGTCCTGGTCTTTACTGCCAAAGAGGTTGTAGATCAGCGGCAAAGCCTTGCTGGGTTTTTCAATCTCGTCGTTTTCATTATCCCGGTGGCGGTGCTGGAAGTAGTGAAAACGGTGCTTCACCCCATGCCGATAAAAGGCTTCGGACACAAAAGTATCGGGGTTGAGCGACACCACCACGTGAAAAGGAATTTGCACAATGCGTTGCAGGATGCTTTCATCCGGCGTAATGTCGCGGTAAAACCGTTTCACCTGCCGCGCCACCCGCACCTTGCCTTCGGGCGAGCTGAAGAGGTAAAAACCATCGCGTTCGTAGTAGTAGGCGATGTCGTCGCGGTTGTTTTCGTAGAGCGTATCCCGTAAATGGCGATTCAGCGGCTGCCCATTCACCTGCATGATCTCGGGGCCAATGAGGAGTACCGCTTTTTGGTCTTTGATGTCGTCGAGGATGTCGAGCCAGTCTGCTGCGGAGATGTTTTGCACGCTGTAAAGGGTTTTAGATTTCAGCATTTTTGAAGTGGCTTAAAAATAAGGAAAAATGCTATATCCTGTCCCTATTGTGGCAGTTTTTCTAAACATCAACTTTACATTTCTACCCAATATCTAAGCCCAAGCCCCAAAGGCAAAAGCCCCCCTCCTACCCCGAACCAACCCACCCTAAGGTGCCCTAAGATGTCTAAGGTGGTTCAAAAAAAAGCAGCGCAGCTGCCCCACGCGCGAAGCGCCCTGTCCCTCACTCTGTGCCCTCAGTGCCCTCACCTTTTTCCTTTGTGCTAAAAAAATGCCGCTTTGGGCCCTCTTCAGTGTCCCTCAAGTCCCTTCAGTTCCTTAGGTGTTTCAAAAAACCGCTCCGCCACAGGCGCGAGCCACAATCCACCAAGCCCCTACTATCCCACCAAAAATTGAATGTTATCTGAATCAATTGAGTTTTATGTTGCCTAAATAAAGGCTGGAAATCTCGATACAAAACAATACTTTTGCCACAAAATCCCTACCCTATGCCTCCAGCAAAAACGCAAACCCCGCAGCCCCTACCCTATTCCCTGTGCATTTTGCCCCAGGTCCAGCGCTACAGCCTGCTTTTTGCCCTTACACTACTCAGCACCAGCACTTGGGCCCAATCCCCCCTCATTTTAACCTTCCAACTCAGCAAAAATGCATTCAATCCTCCCGATAGTACAATCCTTACCATCCCCACCATCGGCACGGGCTATAACTATGACGTAGACTGGAACAATGATGGCATCTACGATGAACAAGGCCTCAGCTCCGATGCTACCCACGATTTTGGCCGCTACGGCACCTACACCATCCGCATTCGGGGCAATTTTCCCCGCATCTACTTCAACCGCAGCATACGGGCCACCGATCTGATCTCCATCGATCAATGGGGCAGTATCCAGTGGACCAGCATGGAAAGCGCCTTCGCCGGGTGCACCAACCTCCGCATTGCCGCCCAAGACGCACCCGACCTCTCCCGGGTGAGCAGCATGGCCTTCATGTTCTGGGGCGCCATGTTCTTCAATCAGGACATCAGCCATTGGGATGTTTCCCAGGTGAGTGATATGCAGTCTTTATTCAGTTCCTGCCGGGCCTTTAATCAGGACATTTCCCGTTGGAATGTTTCCCGCGTAACCAACATGAAGGGGATGTTTGAAAACGCCTGGAGCTTCAATCAACCCCTCAATGCCTGGAACATCTCCAAGGTGACCGACCTGAGTTCGATGTTCGCAAGTGCTTACGCTTTCAATCAAGCTTTGGACAAATGGAATACATCCAATGTAACCACCATGTATGCGATGTTCCGTTTGACCCGTAGTTTTAACCAGCCCATTGGTACCTGGAATGTGTCCAACGTGACCGACATGAGTTTCCTCTTTGCCCAGGCTCTATCTTTCAATCAACCTCTGGCCAACTGGGATGTCTCCAATGTAGTGACCATGAACAGCATGTTTCAGAGCACGGATGCCTTCAATCAGCCACTGGCCAGCTGGAATGTGTCCAAAGTTCAGGACATGGGCGTGATGTTCGGGTATGCTTATGCTTTCAACCAAGCCCTCAATACTTGGGATGTTTCCAATGTGCGCAACATGTACCTTATGTTTGGATACGCACTTTTCTTCAATCAGCCCCTGGACAATTGGAATGTATCCAAGGTTCAAAACATGGCCAGCATGTTTTCCACTGCCCTTAAATTCAACCAAGCACTAGAAAACTGGGACGTATCTAAGGTAGAAACCATGGCCTTCATGTTTTATGATGCCGATGCCTTTAATCAGCCTTTGGCAAAATGGAACATTGCCAATGTATCCAATATGAGAAGCATGTTTCGGGATACCAGAACTTTCAATCAGGATCTTAGCAATTGGAAGATGGACCAAGTGAAAGACTTCCGCGGGATGTTCTACGAAGCGAAGGCCTTCAACCAAAACCTCGGCACCTGGAATCTCACCAACGCCACCGACATATACCTGATGCTGTTCGGCACCCGTCTTTCTATCCACAACTACGATCAAACCCTCATCGCCTGGGAAAAACAGGGCCTCAGCAATAAAAACCTTGGCTCAACTTTACCCTTACAATACTGCAAAGCCGAACAAGCACGTACCGCCCTGATCAACCGAGGCTGGTACATCACCGATGATGAGTTGAACTGTGCCGTAAGCACCAAGGATGTTCACCTCTCCGATGTCAAACTCTTCCCCAATCCTACCTACGGCCCAATTTACGTTGAAGGTTTCCCTGCCGGCAACCTGAAGTTGTGCGACCTGACCGGCAAAGTACTCAAATCAGAACCATTTAACGGCACCACCATCGCGCTCGATGCACTCCCCCCAGGCATCTACCTCCTGCATTTGTACGCTAAGGAGGCCCAGAAAAGCCTAAAAATCGTGAAGCATTGACTCAACTAAATGTTATACTTCCTGCCATAACCACCAAATCAAAGCTCCTTCAATTACCTCCCCACCCCCGAGCCAACCCACCCTAAGATGCCCTTAGATTTCTAAGATGGTTCAAAAAAAGCAGCGCAGCTGCCCTCAAAACCGTAGTGCCCTGCCCCTGCCTCATTTTGTACCCTCAGTGCCCTCTCCTTTTTCCTTTGTGCTAAAAAAATGCCGTTTTTGACCTCCTTCAGTGCCCCTCAAGTTCCTTCGATTCCTAAGGTGGTTCAAAAAACCGCAGCGAAGCTGCCCCCTTCACCTCTGCTATATAATCCGATTACTCTATTTTTCCTCCTTCCACAATCCATACGCTTTTGCTTCCAACTCCTTCGCCTTCCCCTCTTTCCCATCATCCCGATACACCGCCGCCCATTTGCGCAGCATCTTCGCCCAATCCATCCGGATGAGCAGCTCATCCTGTAGTGCCAGCGCCGCAGCATACAGCCGATTGGCGCGGTCATACGGCGCCTCTACGCTGCTAAGCACATTGCTACCCCCCGCCTGCGCTGCGGCCAGATCGGCAAAGGCTTTGATTTGCCAGACCTCGCGGGTGGCGACGAGTTTGGCTTCATTGTCGGAGTGGAGGTCGAGGAGAGTTTCCAGGTTGTAAGAAATCAATTGAGGGGCACTAAGGGGGGATAAATGCCGGTTTTTATTGGCTTTATCAATAATTTGTTCAGGGTCTATCTCCCAAATTTTGGCGCTGTTGTCGGAAGATCCTGTGGCCAGTCGTTTGCCGTCGGGGGAAAAAGCGACGCTCCCGATGCTTGTGCTTACTTCCAGGCTGAGGGTTTGTTTATTGGATTCTAGGTCCCAAATTTTGGCGGTTCTGTCGGAAGATCCCGTTGCGAGTTTCTTGCCATCAGAGGAGAAAGTGACACTACTGACGTAGGACAGATGATCTTCGATGCTGATGGTTTGTTTGCCAGATTGTAGATCCCAAATTTTGGCGCTCTTGTCAGAAGATCCCGTTGCGAGTCTTTTACCATCAGGAGAGAAAGCGACGCTTATTACCGATGACGAATGCCTTTGGAGGCTGAGGGTTTGTTTACCGGATTGGAGGTCCCAAATTTTGGCAGTGCTGTCGGAAGACCCGGTGGCGAGTCGATTGCCATCCGGGGAGAATGCCACACTCCATAGGCCGGACTTATGCCCTTCCAGACTGAGGGATTGTTTGCCGAATTGGAGGTTCCAAATTTTAGCAGTTCTGTCGGAAGATCCAGTGGCGAGTTTTTTGCCATCCGGGGAGAAAGCGATGCTCAAGACTGCGGCCGTATGCCCCTGAAGGCTGAGGATTGATTTACCAGAGCCCAGGTCCCAGATTTTGGCGCTGTTGTCGGAAGATCCCGTTGCGAGTTTTTTACCATCTGGGGAGAATGCAACGCTGTTGACGGATTCCGAATGTCCTTGGAGGTTGAGCGTTTGTTTATTGGATTGGAGGTCCCAAATTTTGACAGTATTGCCGTCAGACCCCGTTGCGAGCCATTTGCCATCCGGGGAAAAAGCGACGCTCTGAACGAAGGATGTGTGCCCTTCCAGGCTGATGGCTTGTTCACCAGATTGGAGGTCCCAAACCTTGGCGCTTTTGTCAGAAGATCCCGTTGCGAGTTTTTTACCATCTGAAGAGAAAGCGACACACATGACGTAGGACGAATGTCCTTGGAGGCTGAGGGTTTCTTTGCGGGATTCGAAGTCCCAAATTTTGGAGCTGTTGTCGTAAGACCCTGTTGCGAGTTTTTTACCATCTGGGGCGAAAGCGACACTACTGATGCCGTTGGTATGTCCTTGGAGGCTGAAGGTTTCTTTACCGGATTGTAGGTCCCAAATTTTGACGCTTTTGTCAGAAGACCCCGTTGCGAGCCATTTGCCGTCTGGGGAGAAAGCGACGCTCTTAACGGAGGACCTGTGTCCTTGGAGGCTGAGGATTTCTTTACCGGATTCGAGATCCCAAATTTTGGTAATGTTGTCCCAATATCCAGTTGCAAGTTTTTTGCCATCCGGGGAGAAAGCGACACTCAAGACGTGGGCGCGGTACGAATGTCCTTGGATGCTGAGGGTTTCTTTGCCAGATTGGAGGTCCCAAATTTTAGTGGTGTAGTCGGAAGACCCCGTGGCGAGTCTTTTGCCATCTGGGGAAAAAGCAACGCTATTGATATAGCCTTTATGTCCTTGGAAGCTGAGGGTTTCTTTGCCGGATTGGAGGTCCCAAATTTTGGCGCTTTGGTCTTCAGACCCCGTGGCGAGCCATTTGCCGTCCGGGGAGAAAGCAATACTCATAACGTAGCTTGTATGCCCCTCAAGGCTGAGGATTTGTTTGCCGGATTGGAGATTCCAAATTTTGGCGCTGTTGTCTTCTGACCCCGTTGCGAGCCATTTGCCATCCGGGGAGAAAGCGACGCTCTTAACTTCGTCGGTATGCCCTTCGAGATTCATCGACCAAGGCAAGGGTGAGCGGTAGGGTACATCGTTGTAGTAAAATGCCTCCGCCAGGGCATAGATAACGTTGGTATTACCTGCTTCTGCATAATGGAGTGCAAAAATTGCTAGTTGTAAAGCCTCGGTCCTTTTGCCGTTGCGCAGGGCGGTTTGGCTTTTGTAGGCCAGGTCATTGGCGTAAGCGGTGATGGTCTGGCGGCGGTTGGCGGCAATTGTACTATCAGCACGGAGTTTTTCCTTTTGAAGGACCCAAAAAATTTTTTGCCTCAACGCCTTTACTGTATCCCGCTTCCCCTGATCACTCCCCGCAAAATTCTCCGCATCATCCAAATTCGCCAGCACCTTTTCATACTTATCCTTCGCCGTCGAAGTCTTCAAAATCTGCTCCGCCTTTTGATAAGCACACTCAAAGGTATTGCAAGGCTGCTGCGCAAAACCCGGTAAACCTTGCAGACAACAAATCAGGGAGATCAATAATTCTTTTTTCATGGCCTAATTTATGTTTTAACCCAATTGATTTCTAATCATATGATAATCTGCACTTATGGCAACCCTAAAACCTCACCAATCCTTCGGAAACCTCATCATCCCATACAACCTGATCCCCGGCAACCATCGGCCATCCCCTAAAAATGCCTCCTCAATGCGCAGGCCAGCACAGAAATTCTCCTTTCCATAAGTCAATCCCACCGAGCTACTCAGAATTACTAATGAATAATCATCTTTAAATACTGTCACATGCTCACTTTTCGTACGCACCTCTACCCTTCCATCCACATAATTACTGGTGTTGATCTTATCCCTGCTTTCTGCCAATCCATACCTCAGGGCTGGGCCCAGCAAAAAATTAAACCCTGCTTTGTGCGTCCGTTTTTTTCCAAGTACGAGCAAAACTGGTAATTCCAATGTTTGCGTCTCATAATCAATGTGCTCCATAGCATCACCCAATTTTACCCCCTGCCTAAAAAAAGGCCATTCATAATCTGAATCATCAAAAATTTTGGAGTAGTTTAATTCCATTTGCACCCCTACCCCTTTGTTGTTGCGGTGCCAACTCAGCACCAAACCCCCACTCGGGCTAAATGCGTTAAAATAACTAGCATAAACACCCCCCAGGTGGATCCCCCATTTCAAATTTTCAGGCACTAAAATAAACTCCTCCTCCTCTTCTACCTCTGGCTCGATTTCTTGGCTGTATAATTTTCCGCTGAGCATCAGCATCAGCACAATTACAAGGTTTATCACTTTCATATTTGAATACCTATTGGGTTTGTTTTTTTAATCTACTGCTTTGACAATGCGATAAAAGTACTGATTTACTTTGTTAGAAGCCCTAGTGCGCTCATCTTTCTTCCACCTGTTTTTTCCCTCACAATGCCGCCACTAACCCCACAATCCACCCCTGCCCTGGAATGAATCCTTCATAAAACAATCTCTTTGCACTCCCTCCTACCCCAGACCCACCCACCCTAAAATGCCCTTAGATGTCTTAGATGGTTCAAAAAAAGCAGCGAAGCTGCCCCCACGCGCGAAGCGCCCTCAGTGCCCTCTCTTTTTTCCTTTGTGCTAAAAAAATGCCGCTTTAGCCCTAAAGTGTCCTCAAGTCCCTTCAGTTCCTAAGGTGGTTCAAAACACGCGCTGCCGCAGGCAAGCGCCAAATTGTTTGAAAAACTACCCATCTCAGCCCTGGAGTTCGTCAAAAAAGTGAACATAAAGATAAGCTTAAGCAGCGAGCTCAAAACATTTTTCATAAAACACTTCCCAAGGAGTTTTGCCATTCAAAGCAGAATGGATTCTTTGGGTGT
>JAIXOO010000253.1 GCA_027486765.1 Saprospiraceae bacterium | reverse complement strand
CCAGTATTTTGCCCAGTGCAGTGGACAATGAAAGTGTGGACAATTGCGGCACCATTGCCAGTCTGGATTTGTCCCAAACCAACTTTACTTGTGCTGATTTGGGTGAAAAAAGGCTCACGCTGACCGTCACCGACCGCAGTGGAAACCAACAAACTTGTACAGCAATCGTAACCGTTCGGGATACCATCAAACCTCGGGTACAATGCCGGACCACCACCATTTTTTTGGGCGTTGACGGACAGGCGGTATTGATCCCCATCTTAATCAATGCCGGTAGCAGTGACAATTGCGCGGGGCTCACTTATCGTTTGAGTCGGGATCGGTTCTTTTGTGCTGATCGAGGCCAGGTTGAGGTGACGTTGTATGCCACCGACGCTGCCGGGAATACCGATAGTTGCAGTACCTTGATCACCGTGGTTGACCAGGTCAAACCAGACGCTCGTTGTCAAAACATCACCGTGTACCTGGATGCCACCGGGAAAGCTGTGGTGACGCCTGCCATGATCAACAATGGCAGCGCCGACAATTGTATTCTAGACAGTGTGGCGCTGGATAAAACCACTTTTACTTGTGAAAACATCGGTGAAAACCTGGTTACGCTCACGGTGTACGACGCGGAGGGAAACAGCGCCGTTTGTTTGGCCGCAGTAACGGTACTCGATACCCTGAATCCCAGTTTTCAGTGCCCTGCCGATCTGATAGTCAATTCCAACGCGGATGGAGACCTGGATTGTAGCTATACGGTGACCAACCGCCGCCTCAATCCCTCCAATCGCAGTGACAACTGCGGGATCAGTCGGGTGTATCACAATTTTGCTGCCGCACCTAGCGACAGCACCTTACGGGGCGCCACTTTTCCCGTAGGCCTTACCCGGGTGCTCTGGACGATCGAAGATGCCAATGGCCGCCGCCAAACTTGTACCGTGAATGTCACAGTGAGAGATGTATTGCCCCCGGTGCCTGTTTGTGCCGATACCGTATTGGTACAATTGGGTACAAATGGTACTTTGCGCATCGATTCTTCCACAGTGGATGCAGGCAGTTACGACAATTGTAGAATCGTACAATTCTCCTTGAGTAAAGTGGATTTTACCTGTAAAGAAGTAGGTTTCCACCGCATCACCGTAACCTTGAGGGATGCTTCAGGAAATATGTCAGATACCGTGGTGGTAGTGGGAATCATCGCTGGGACTGCCTGTGGAAGCCCCAAAATCAGCAATGCCAAAGGACCCAAAATTGGTGACCCCTGCTCCTGCCGAGGCAATGGGGCTTTTGATGAAGAAATTGTGATCGGCCCGGCGCTGCCTAACCAGATTTGGCGAGTAAAAAATACCACCCTGCGCGATTCACTCAACCTCAATGTGTATGCAGCGGGCACCCTTTTCCGCGAAGTGAAGATCAAACCCGATTCCAGCATTTATGTATTGCGCGGGGTACATTTGGATGGGCAGGGGTATACGCTGGAGGCAGAAAGCCCATTGTTCCCCAATACCTTATCCATTTCCAACCTGTGCAAATACCCTCAAGCGCAGATTTTCGACCTGGATAACCCCATTTGTTTGTTCACCCCCGCCATTGCCCTGAGTGGAAATGGTGGTGTCGGAGTGCAGGGTACCGGCAGTTTCAGAATCAACGGCCAGACTGCGACCACTTTTAATCCCCGAACACTGGGCACCGGGACTCATCAAGTGACCTACACCTTTGATGCAGGGAACCCAGCGGGAAAACTGCTGCCCAAAGACGTAGGCTGTACCAGCACTTTGACCAAACAGGTCGTGGTCATTAAGAATGAACCAACCTTTGCCTGCCGTACCGATCTAAGCATCAATGTCAATAGTTCTTGCGAAGTCTTGATCACGCCAGCCATGCTGATGGTCAACAAGTTTGATTGTTACGATGACTTCGAAGTGATTTTGAACTTCAACGGGACCCTCGTGCCCAATCCAGTGCCAGCCAGTTATGTAGGGCGAACCATCAACGGGTTCATCCGCTTCAGACCCTCACCAAACATCATTTCTTGCAACGTCAACATCGTTTTGCAAGACATCACTGGGCCACAGATCCTATCTTGCCCGGCTGACAAGACTACCGGACTGGTCTGCACCGATTATGACTCCATTTTTAACAATATCAAAACCATTGATCCTACTTTCCGCAACTTCATGGGAAGACCAGTGGTGGAGGACAACTGTGGGGGCACGACGATTACTTTCAGCGACGCGATCTTTAATTTTGCCAACTGCCATCCTACGTATGCCAGAGGGATCATCCGTACGTTTACGGTCAGGGACAAGTTTGGCAATGCTTCAACTTGTGTGCAGCAGTTCTTTTTCCGCCGCCCGACTACAATCTTTTTTCCAAAAGACACTTTGGTCAAAACCAATTGTGAACAGGCCGCTCTGCCAACGGATGCCCAGGGTAACCTGAGCCCAACCATTGCTGGTCGCCCCTGGTTCATCAATGGGTTTGGCAAAAAAGTATACCTCGACAACAGCGCCAATACCTGCAACTACTCCGCTACCTATACCGATCAACGAGTAACGATATGTGGTGCGCGGTACGCACTCATCCGCAACTGGAGACTGATCGATTGGTGTGATCCCACCCGTTTGTTGGAAAAACGACAATACGTGGAAGTAGGTGACTTTGATGCGCCCATTGTGGGTAGCCCCGAGCTGGATCTGGATCGAAATGGGATCATCGACGATACCTTGCGTTACAGCGTGGCCCCATTCAATTGTTTCGCAGCTTTTGCTTTACCCAGCCCCAAGATCAAGGATTGTTCAGCGACTACGCTGACGACCGAAATCTATTCCTGGCAGCCCGAAACCATCTCGGGTTTTCCAACTGGCCGCATCATTTGGGCAAAATTGGATTTACCCGTCGTGAATGGCCAGGTACAGAACGTGCCGCTCGGTACCCACTACTTCATTTTTACCGTTCGCGACATTTGCAACCAGGAAACCAAAGATACGGTGGCGTTCAACGTATTGGATCGCATTGCCCCTACGATGGTTTGTAACAGCGACTTCGTGGTATCCCTCGGTGGGGGCGGCATGGCCAGAATCACCAATGCCGATGTCAACAAAAGTAGTCGAGACAATTGTGACAATGCCTTGAAGCTGGAAGTGCGGCGTTTGATCCCGGCGGAATGTGCGCCTGATGGTGTGGCTGGCTATAGCCTCTGGGATGTTTTTGTAGATATAGCCTGTTGTGATGTGGGCAAATTGGTGACCATCGAGCTAAGGGGGACCGACAAATACGGCAATGCCAATACCTGTATCACCCGCTTGCAAGTGGACGATAAATTGCCACCCACTTGTACTCCGCCGCCGAATCGGACCATCAATTGCAACGACATCCCGGTGGGTTTGGACATCAGCAGTTTGGCGGTTTTGCAGCGCAACTTTGGCCTGCCTACGGTAGAAGACAACTGTGCAGTGACCTGGGAAGAATTGACACCACTGGTTGACCTCAACAATTGTAGAGTGGGCAGCATCACCCGCAAATTCAGGGCCAAAGATGCCGCAGGCAATTTTTCTGAAAGCATTTGTGAACAAGTCATCACCGTGAATCCAGTCCACAATTACGAAATCAAATTCCCCAAAGATGTAGTGAGTTATTGCGGCACCCCGTTACCCGATACCCTCTTGTTGAATGAATTGGCCTGTGATGACCTGGCCTTCAATGTGGAAGACCGGCAGTTGACCATTCCTGGCGGTGGCTGTTATCAAATTTTCCGCACCTACCAAGTGATCAACCTTTGTGAATACGACGATGTTTCGGCACCGATTATCTTGAGTCGGGACATGGATTGTGATTTGCTGCCGGGGGATGAAAACCTCTGGTTGATGGTTCGCCCCAACGGCGTCACCTACCTGGACAAAGACAACAACGAAAACAACGTTTTCCCCCGCAACAACGAACGTGGGCGCTCATGTGATGGCCTGGGTAACCCGATCGGCCATTGGAGCAGCAGCAACATCAACCAGTCCCTAAAATCGCGCGGGTTTTGGCAATATACCCAACAAATCACTGTGATTGATACGGTCAAACCTGCGATCAACTACACTCAGGGAACACCATTTTGCAGCAACGACAACAGCTCCTGCAATGGTAGCATAGAATTGTCTTTCACCATTTTTGAAAACTGCACGCCGGGTAGTTTGCAAGTGAGTGCCGGGGTTGACCTCAACAACAATGGTACGATTGATCGGCAATTGGCCGCCAGCGAAGTTCAGGGTACCTATCCCAATTTTCAAATCAAAGGCAGCTACCCCATCGGTACCCATAGCTTTGTGGTTCAAGTGAAAGACGCCTGTGGCAATATCGGTATCCGCAATTTGACCTTCCGGGTAGTGGATTGTAAAGCGCCTTCGCCCATTTGTAAAAGTGGCATTACGGTCACTTTACAGGCTTTGAATCCAGCTCGCGACATCAACGGCGACGGCAAAGAAGACCTGGCCTATGCAGTGGTCAAGGCGGCTGATTTTATTGCCAGCCCAACCACGGATTGTTCTGGGCCGATTCGGTATTCCATCACCCGGGAAGGGGTTAAGCCCAACATCAACCAGGATTCTCTCATCCTTACTTGTACGGACGAAGGCACCGTGATCGTACAAGTCTATGCCTGGGACAGCGCCAACAACCCGCTGGCCGTGCAACCCGACGGCCGCTTGGGTGGTCCGAATTACGATTTTTGCCTCAATTTCGTGACTGTTCAAAACAATGGCGACATTTGTATTCCATTGCCCCAAGGGATTTTGGGTGGCATCATCCAAACTGAGTCCCAACAAGGTTTGCCCAATGTGGAGGTGATCCTCAGTGGACAAGCCTCCAACCGCACCAATTCTTCCTCGACGGGCAATTATATTTTTCTCAATTTGGCAGAGGGCAAAGATTACACCCTTACCCCTAAGCTCAATACGGATCACGCCAATGGGGTGTCTACTTTTGATTTGATCCAAATCCGCAAACACATCCTGGGGGTTGCGACTTTGAATTCCCCCTATAAAATGATCGCTGCGGATGCCAATGCTTCCAAATCGATTACGACACTGGATTTGATCGCCATCCAAAAATTGATTTTGAACCTGGACATTGCATTCAAAAACAATAGCAGTTGGCGCTTTGTAGATGCAAACTACCGTTTTCCTGACCCCAGCAACCCTTGGTTGCAGGGCTTTCCGGAAAGTCACAGCATCAATGACCTGGTAGGCCAAAAACTCGCGGCCAATTTTATTGCGGTCAAAATCGGGGATGTGAATGTTTCGGCAAATTTGGGCTTTAAAACGCCCGAAATCAGAACGGAAAATGACCCGATGTGGCTCGAATTGGAAGACCAAAACTTACAAAGTGGCCAGGTACATTCCGTAGCCATTCGGGTAAAAGATTTGGCCAATATCCAGGGTTATCAAATGGCGCTCAGTTATGCTACCTCCTCAGCTGAACTGGTCGACATCCAATACGGTTTAGCCAAAGCTGAAAACTTCGGCATCTTCAAATCTGAAGGGCTGATTACCACGAATTGGTACAATGAGCATCCGATGTTAAACCCAGATGCAGTGTTGTTTACACTGGTGTTTCGGGCAAAAGCCAAGGCAAAACTGAGCGAGGTATTACACTTAAGCCCTGGGCGCATGCAAGTAGAAGCCTACAACTTTGCCGATGAGCGCCTCCCCATTCAATTGCGCTACAACGAAACAGAGATTCAGGCACCCAATTTTGAATTGTACCAAAACGTACCGAACCCATTTCAGGAAAGTACGCTGATTCGTTTTTATTTGCCAGAAACGAGTGAAGGAAGGGTGCTGGTGTTCGATGCAGCGGGAAGGTTGCTGAAAGACATCAAAGGAGATTTTGTGCAGGGCGTAAACCAGATTGAATTGAGGGATGAGGAGTTGCCGAGTGGGGTGCTGTATTACACGTTTAGGAGTGGGAAGTATTCAGCGACGAGAAAGATGGTGAAAAAATAAACGTAGGGGCAGCCCTTGCGGCTGCCCTTCGTGTTCGATGGGCGACCGCAAGGACTGCTGTTGGATGGGCACCCGCAAGGGGCGCCCTTACGTTTAATACCGATTAATCAAAGTAGACAAAGCTGGGGCAAGCGTAGTCGTTCCCCCCTGATTGCCCCGTACCACCAGCGTGACACAACGACCAACCTGAAAATCAATATCAGCCGTAGTCAACAATGCAGTACTTGATCCAACAGTGCGGATCGAAATCTTTTGTCTTACCACTCCGTTGGTAGTCGTAATGGGAAACGAAGCCCAAGCAGAAGCAGCCCCTTCAGCCACATTGGACCCCAGCGCAGCAGCACCAGCGACGCCAAAATCAACCGCAGGGCCTCCATTTAGCAGGTGGATAATGCGGACATAGCTCAGATTGCTGGAGCGAGCAGGCAGATCGTCATTGTACACACTGAACTTTGGTGCCGTCGCAGTGCCGTAAACCGCAAGGGTGTAATTTTTCCCGTTTTCCAGGGTGGCATCCGTACTGACTACCGTCGTTTTGGTTGTAGCAGGTTTGGCCAATGGATTGTCAGGAACTTCTACCTCTAATTTTCCTGCTCCTCCGGGTACTGCGGAATACTCATTGTTCAAAGTTGGAAAAAAATTGCTGTAAGTGACGGGCAAAAAAGCGGAATTAGCTACAGTAACCCGACCACCATTGAGGCGTTTGCCTTGCCACAAAAAGTCAACTGCGGGCCCTCCGGGAATACCGTGGTAAAACTTGACACGGGCTTCAGCAGAGACAGGAGTAGCATTTTGAAGAAAATCGAATTCCTCCTCCTCACAGCTCCACAGGCCAATGGCTAAAAAAGCCAGAATGAACAGAAATTTATGGTTTTTCATAAGCTATTTTCTTGATGGATGAAAAAAGGAATAGGGGATTAGGGCAATGCAAACCACATTTCCTTGGTGTGATAGTCGGGTTGATCTGCGCCAATCGTCTTCAAAGATTCCGCATTCCAAACGTACTCCGAGTTGAATCGGGGACGAGCGCGTTGTACCAGTTTTCCTCCATTGTCAGAAGAGAGGACTGTAGGTAATGTAAAGCCTTTATAAATGTCTTTATTGTAGGCATAGCGACGCATATCCACCCAGGTTTCGGCAGAGCCAATCCCCCAGAGGGCGATGTATTTCTGAATCATCACATCAGAAATGGTCAGTGCCGAAGCATCTTTTACCACCGCTGCGCTGGCAATGTACTTGTCGCGATTTGCAGCGCTAACCCCTACAAAATCCATATGTGCTTTGATGCCATTGGTGTAAGCCGTGAGCGCCGTGGCTTTGTCATTGGCACGGATCGCAGCCTCTGCTTTGATGAACTGCATTTCGGCATAGGTCATGATTGGGTAAGCTGCATTGTCACGGAAGATGAACTTGCTACCCTTGTCTGTGGTTGGTCTGGTTACTGTGCCGAAGAGGGTTGGCAACTTGGTAGGGCTGGTTGTAGCCGCTGAGTTGGTTGGGTCTCCAGCACCAGGGTTAATTCCACGGTATTTGCCATCCAAAGACGGGGTCAGCATGATGGGAAGCCGTGGATCACGCGCGGGCAAAAGTACACTGTCCAACAAGTTTACAATGTAAGTTGAAGGCCGGTAAACGGTCATGTTGTTGCGCAGTGGGCCGTAAAAGTTGCTGTCGTCGGTATTGTTGCCGGCATGTGGTACCAGAAAGTTGTCACTATTGCTGGCGAGCGCTTTGTCTACATATTCGATAACTTTACGTGGATCGTAGGTGCTTTTGTTGCTGATGTGGTTGGCATTTCGCGCCAATACTCCATAGGTAAATTTGGTCCACTTTGCAGCATCACCCGCATATACCAAGTCTCCTCTGGCTAGAATGGCGGTCGTACTGGCTTCACTTTGGCGATTTAGCAATTCAAGCGCTTCATTGCTCAAACGTTTGACTTCTTCATAAATCAGATCTTGTGAGTCGAAATCGAAGATAAAACGACCAGGCTCCCAAGCTTGTTTGAAGATCATGTCCCCGTGGTGATCCGTTGAGGTTTGCCAACTCCAGGCGCGAATGGCGCGGGCTACTCCCGCATAATTCCATTGTTCTTTTGCTTCAGCATCGGCAATCATCAAATCAACATTCAGCCCAATAGCGTAGTAATGAGAGCGCCATTTTTCGGCGTTTGCATCAGAGGAAGGGCTACCGTGTGCCTCATAAGAAGTACCAGCAGTTACGTTGTGCCAATACTGCACAAATTGCCCAACAAAACGGGAATCAAACTGCTCTCCACGCGCCATATCCGACAACATGGGTGGCAAAAGTACGGGTGCAGAAGCACTTTGAGGTTTGCTGATGTCGGTATTGACATCCAAAAATTCATCACAGCTGCTGGCTAATAATGCAAGCAGCCCAATGAAAAAGATTCGACTAAATTTATGTTGCATGTTGGTATGCTTTAATGTTTAACAATAGGGCTTACAATCCTAAGCGAACACCCAGAGTGACACCCCGTGGGTTAGCCAAAGTACCATAGTCAAATCCTACTGATCCAGCACCGGGTGAAGCGGCACTGTTGCCATTTACCGCGGGGTCTGCTCCAGTGTAGTTGGTGATGATGAACAGATCGTTGCCCGTAACAAATACCGAGGCAGAACGTACAAATTTACTGCTGCCTACGATACCAGCAGGGAATCGGTAGCTCAAACTCAGTTCACGCATCCGCACCCAATTGATGTCCTTTTCAATGAAATCAGCATCAGATAATGCACCAAAGAATCCGGTTTGGTATTGAGGAACAATTGCCAGCGTATTAGGCGTTGGATTGTCGCTATTTTCACGCCCATCACGCATAACTCCTTTGAATACGTAAGGCTGAGTGCGGTCGAGTAAGCGCGTGGAGTATCCACTGCTGTACAGGAACGCAGCATTCCCGTTGAATACGTCCCCACCTCTACGAATGTCGAAGAGGAAACTAAAGCTGAAATCTTTGTAGGTAAAAGTATTGTAGATGCCCAAAGCGAAATCTGGGTTCCGATCACCCACCGCCGTAAAGTTGGCTCCATTCAATTCTGGCAAACCAGTGCCTGGGTTAATCAGGATGTCACCATTGTTGTTGCGAAGGTAATCAACAGCACCAAATGTAGTCAGCGGACCACCTTTGAACAAACTGTTTCTTACGTTGCCAAACAACCAGGAGTCAGACACGTAATATTCAGGAAGGTCCAGCGGCAAGCGATCCGCACGGCTGTCCAGACGGGTGAAGTTGAAGTTAACCGACCAGGTTAGATTTTCAGTTTTTACTGGCGTTATACCCAAAGAGGCTTCGTAACCCCAGTTGCTCAGGGTACCACTGTTGATGTAGCTCAGTACAAAACCTGTTCCGTAGCTGGTACGGGGTGGGGAGATCTGATTGTAAGAAGTACGGAAGAAGTGGGCAAAATCGAGGGTCACCCGATCTTTGAAGAAGCGTGCTTCAAAACCAACCTCCCGTGCTACGACATATTCTGGCCTCAGGTTGGGATTGCCACCAAAGAAACCATAAGAGTAACCACCACCTGTCGTCAAGCGAGGCTCCAGAATGGAACCAATGCGGTGCGGTGGCGCATCCTTGGCTACCTCAGCATAAGAGGCGCGCAATTTCAGGTAAGTCAGGACATTGTTTTCTGGAATCAATTTAGAGGCCAAAAAGCTCAAACCCATCGAAGGGAAAAAATAAGAGCGGTTTTCTGGAGGCAGCGTTGAAGTCCAGTCATTTCTACCTGTGGCTGTTAGATAAACCAACTCATCATAGTTGATTTCGGCTTGAGCAAATACGCCAATGAGGTGTTTGCGGGTAATTTGGCTTTTGGCACGATGGGTCGTTGGATCGGTGTTGTTGATGTTGTAAAAATCTGGGTCAAAAAACTTCTGGCCACGTTGAGAGGTAACATCGTTGCGGTTGGAAACAATCTGAGTTCCAATCAACAATGAAGCGCCCAATTTGCCCACTTTTTTGTTGGCCCGAGCGGTGAAGTTAGCATTGTCCAATCGGTTGATCGCGATGTAGGACTCAATCTGACCATTTGAAGCAAGTCCAGCATTGGATTCAGGGTGTTCAACGGTTACCCCTGATTGAGTATAACGGTCGGTACCCAAAGTAGCCCGCATGTTCAACCATTTTACTGGATCAAGAATCAGGTTGATGCTTCCTTGAAAACGGTTGGTTTGGTCTTGGTTGAAGTTGCGGTCAGCATTGAACAGCGGGTTGTCCAATTCGGTGGCACTGGACAACAATCGGCGACGGGTTCCTGCAGCGGTTTCGTATTGTCTGATGTCATCGTTGGCTGGCCAGGAAAGCAGGTTAAGCAGTACCCCATTCGCGCCACGAAATACTTTATCGTTGACCGAGTTGATGTAAGCAAAGTTGGTCTCAGTACGTACTTTAGGTGAAAGTTGTACACTTCCCACCAGGCGTGAAGAGAAATTTTGCAGGCTATTGCCGGGGATTACCCCTTTGTAGTCCTGGAAAGAGTTAGACCAGCGATAGGTTACGTCTTTACTACCTCCTTCAAAAACCATATTGTGGCGCTGAGAAAAACCCTGGCGGAAGAAATTGTCACTGTTGTTGTACAATTGAACTTCTGATCCGTAGGCTGGGCCAAATGTCCGGCGGGTGTTCAGGTCGGTAATGCCATTGTTACCTTGTCCAAAAACAGACTGTGTTTCTGGAATCCGGTAAACTTGTTCTACCCGAAAGGCATTGTCATAACTCACCTTTCCGCGACCAATCTGGCCCTTTTTGGTGGTAATCACAATGGCCCCATTCCCCGCATTTGCGCCGTAGATGGCTGCTGCTTCAGGGCCTTTTAGCACAGTAAGACTTTCAATATCGTTGGCATTGATGTCGGCAGCCCGGTTGGTGTAGTCATTGTCCCGGTTGGGGCGATCGCTGACCAAAGCACCCTGGTTGAAGGTAGAATTGTCCACCAGTACGCCATCCACAACAATCAGTGGCTGGTTGGAGCCAAACAACGAGGACGTTCCTCGCAGGTTGATCAAGCTCGAAGAACCGGCCATACCCGAAGTATTGCCTACGCTAGCGCCGGGAATTCTGGCTGCCAGCGAGTTGAACCAGTTGTCGCGCTGAGATTCAACAATTTCCTTTCCTGATACCGTAGTTGTAGAATAGCCTAATGCGTCCTTTTTGGTTTTGAGCCCCATCCCGGTTACTACAAACTCATCCAAAACTTTGCTGTCGGCTTCCATCGTTACGTTGATAGAGGTACGATTTTTAACCACAACAATTTGCTTGAGGTAACCCAAAAAATTGAACTCGAGCACCGCATCAGCAGGTACATCCAGGCTGAACTCTCCTTCAATTCCCGTGACTGTACCTTTCTCTGTTCCTTGTATCAGGATACTCACGCCGGGTAGGGCAGTGCCATCGGCATCGAGCACTTTTCCATTCACCCGTTGCTGAGCAAAAGCAGTGGCCCCAAAGCCGGTAATCAATAAAAAAACACCCAACATCTTGCGCAGCAAGACGGGTGTACTAGTGAGGTAATACTTGAGCATACTACTACTGTTTTAAATGATAGACATGTATTTGAGTCGTGCTGGCGAGTAGGCATGAGGCCACTCACCTGGCGGCTAAGATGCAGGTAAAGAAACTTAGGGATTGAATGCAGTAAGTCTGTGAGTTTTTGTCTATCTATTTGCCAGCACAATGAGAAGTGAAAAACTGCATGGGGATAAAGATAATAAGCTTTCGATATATTATTGTGCAATGAGCGACATTATTTTCACAAAGAAAACACCAAGGCAGCACAAAGGGCACAAAGTTAGACGTTGACTAAGCTTTTTGCCCAAAATGATTGTTGATTAAAACAAATCTCGTGAGCATCACTTTGTCAACGTCTAACTTTGTGCCCTTTGAGTCCTCTCTTTTTTCCTTTGTGAAAATTTTTGTCGCTTTGGCATTTTGTGTCTTCAGGCCTTAGCGGCAAAACAAAAACACCTTACTCGCTCCGCAACGAATCCAGCGGATTATTCAAGGCACTGCGCAAAGCCTGAAAACCAATGGTCAGAATGGAAATCAAAACCACAGCCACTCCCGCTAGTACAAACACATCCCAGCGAATTTTGTACTGATAGGCAAAATCCTTCAGCCATTCCTGCATCAAGTACCAGGCCACCGGAGCCGCGATCACCAAAGCGATAAGCACCAGTTTGAGGAAACTTTGAATCAACATCGCTAGAATGCTGCTTACCGATGCCCCTAGCACCTTGCGGATGCCAATTTCCTTGCTGCGTTGTTCGGCCAAATAGGTAGACAGCGCAAACAAGCCCAAACAAGCCACAATGATGGCCAGTAAGGCAAAAATGCTACAGATACGCCCGACCCGCTTGACGTCATCGTACATTTGTGCAAAGCTGTCGTCGAGGAAAGTATAACGAATGGGCTGGCTGGGGGCAATTTCTTTCCAGGTGGCGTTAATTCCCTGCATCGCCTTTTGTACCTGCTCACTATTTATTTTTATGGCCAGCATATTGGGGCTATGGCCCAACAGCATACACAAAGGTTCAATGTTTTCCCGCATGGATTCAAAATGGAAGTCTTCCACCACCCCAATCACTTTGAGTTGCTGCCAGCCGTTGGTAATGGTTCTGCTGAGTGGGTCGGCTACATTCAGTTTTTTAGCCAAAGTCTGATTGATGATGACCGCCTGAGAATCGGTGCGCATGCCCTCCGAAAAATTGCGGCCCTGGGTCAATTTCATACCCATCGTTTTTAAATAGTCGCCATCAACTTGCCAAACCTGAACGCCGAAGGTATTGCCAGTTTTTTCTTTGTCCAGATCCCACATTTCATTACCGTTGCGTTTGGCACCGTGGATGGGCAAATAATCACTCACGGTTACGGTTTGTACCTCTGGTAGTTTTTGCAACTGCTTTTTCAAGGTGGAGATTTTTTCTCCTAGCGTTTGGGCACCTTGCAGGATCACGACCTGATCTTTTTCAAAACCCAGTTTTTTGTTCAAAATGAAATTCATTTGCCGCGTAACCACCAAGGTTCCAATGATCATCACTATGGAAGTGGTAAACTGAAAAATTACCAGCGCACTCTGCAAATTGTTGCTTTTGCTGCCTTTGCTGATTTTCCCTTTAAGCACCTGAATGGGTTTAAAAGAAGAAAGGTAAAAAGCGGGATAAATGCCGGCCAGAATTCCCACCAGGAAAATAGAAAGTAAAATAATCGGCAAAAACCAGGGACTCAGCCAAGGCACATGTAGACTTTTGCCCGCCAATTGATTGAAATAGGGGAGGAGTAGCCAGGCTAAAATCAGACCCAGCAAAAAGGAAAAAGCGCTGAACAAAAGCGACTCGCTTAGAAATTGCCCAATCAGATACTCGCGGCTAGAGCCTACCGTTTTGCGCAAACCTACCTCCTTGGCGCGATTGGCAGAGCGCGCAGTAGACAGGTTCACAAAGTTGATGCCCGCAATCAGCAAGATAAACCCGGCAATGGCTCCAAATAGCCATACAAAACGGATGTCGCCATGTTCTTCGCCTTCAATATCCGTAGAATGTAGATGGATTGCAGCAATAGGTTGCAAGATGAGTCGGGCAGAGCGCTTGGCTTGTTCCAATTCTACTGCGGTTAAATTAGCGCCCATGTATTTGTCAAAAATCACTTCACACATCTTTTGCTCCAATTGGACAATATTGGCATCGGGACGTAATAAAACATAGGTATCGTAATTGCTACTGTTCCAGCTACTCTGCTCGTAAGGGAAAAACTCAACCCCTTTTAAGGTGATCAAAAAGTCGAAATTTAGATGAGAATTACTGGGGAAGTCGCTGATGACACCGCCAATTTTGAGCGGTTTTTTCTCGTCATTGTTGAGGATGATGGTTTTACCAATCGGGTTTTCTTTCGGGAAGTATTTATCGGCTTTACGCTTGGTGATGACAATGGTGTTGGGCTCTTCCAGCGCACTACTAGGGCCGCCATATTCCCAGGGAAGTTGTAACAATTCCAGCCATTCTTGGTCAACATAAGCAAAGCCTTCTTCGTAGGAATTTTCTTGGACGCCTACTCGACGGATGGAATTGCCCCCTCCGGTAAAGAGCGCATTGGCGTTGAGGCGACCTGCTTTTTCAATTTCAGGAAACTCCTCCTTCAATGCTTTGGCAAAAGGTGCTGGGAAAGATAAACTCTTCCCCCGGAACTCGCCTTCGGTCATCTCTCCAACCACCCTGTAAATGCGATTGGTTTTGGGGTAAAACTGATCGTAATTGAGTTCATCGAGGATGAACAGGGCGATCAACAAACAGGCGGCAATCCCTATGGCAAAGCCGCCGATTTTGATGCTCGAATACATTTTGTGCTTGGCCAGGTTGCGCCAGGCGATTTTGAAATTGCTTTTGTACATGTCGGGTGAAAATTGAATGGTGATTTTGCGAATGGTAGACAGTCGGAAAGAACGCAAAACATCCCACACAAAGGCACGGCGGGCCGCTTTTGGCCCTTTTCCTTCACAGCGTACATCGAACAACTCATAGGCATCGCCCTGGATTTCCTCCAGCAACTCGGGCCTACAGTACCACTCCAAAAAGCGGTCGGCCCAACGGGGTGGCCGAGGTGGCTTGATTGCACTCATGCCATGTTGGTTTTGGGCGCAAAACCGGGAATCTGATCCCAGAGTTTCAGGTAGGTGTCGCGCGATTGTTCCAGGGCTGCCCGCCCGGCCTGGGTGATGTCAAAAAGGCGTTTGCGGCGGCCCCCACGTTGGGTGGTGGCTTCACTCCATTCCGAGCGCAGGTAGCCTTTTTCTTCCAGGCGGCGCAAGGCGGCGTGCACCGCGCTGATGTTGACCGAGCGCCCGGTTTGTTGTTCAATTTCTTCCATTACGGATACGCCGTAGGCATTGCCATGGAGCACAGCTACGAGTAGTAAAACGAGTTCTTCAAATTCGCCGAGGTGGATGCGGTGCATGGTGATTTGTTTTGCAAAAGTAAAAGTAAT
>JAIXOO010000412.1 GCA_027486765.1 Saprospiraceae bacterium | reverse complement strand
GTGAGCCACAACAAACTATCAAACAAACAAAAATGAGAAGGAATACCATTCTATTCTGCCTATTGGCATTTTTTGTACTGTATGCCTGCAAGGTTCAAAAGGATACCCAGGTGGCTAGCGCCCAAAATCCTGCGCCACCTACTGCCACAGCCAGCACGACCGATAGCCTCAATTTACCTCCCATTGCTCCTTTTTCCATTGAGCTGCTTAGCCCTGCTCAAAGCCAAAAAGCATTCATCGTGCCCAAGGGTTACCACATGGAATTGGTGGCCAGCGAACCCATGATCACCGAGCCAGTAGTGATTACCTGGGATGGCGACGCCAGAATGTACGTTGCCCAAATGGAAACCTACACCCAGGACGCCGATGGCACCGGAACCAAAGAAAAAAAGAGCCGGGTGATTCTTCTGGAAGACACCAACAACGATGGCAAAATGGACAAAAGTTCGGTTTTTATCAAAGACCTGGTACTACCCCGGATGCTGCTTTGTGTCAACCACGAACTGCTGGTCAATGAAACCGATACCTACGACATTTACAGCTACAAAGACACCAACGGGGATGGAGTAGCCGACGAAAAAAGAGCCGTGTACTCCGTGGGTAAAGTAGCCCCCGGGAACTTGGAACACCAGCGCAGCGGCCTGGATTGGAACCTCGACAATTACATTTACCAAACCGTTGACCCTGTTCGTTTTCGCTACGTCAATGGCATGCTCCAGCCGGATTCCCTACACAGCGGCTCCAATGGTCAATGGGGATTGACACACGACGATTATGGTCGCTTGTTCTTTAGCCGGGGCGGCGGAGAAAACGCGGGTTCCGGTTTTCAAATCAACCCGAAATACGGCGCTTTAGAGTTTGCCGATGCCTACAGCGAAGAAAAATTCAGCCCGGTATGGTCCAGCATTGCCAACCCCGATGTACAGGGTGGCCCCAAAAGATTGCGCAAAGACAGCACCCTGAATCACTTTACCGCCGCAAACGGCCAAGCCATTTTTAGAGGCGACCGCCTTCCCGCTGACTTGGTCGGCGATTACCTGATCAATGAGCCCGTAGCGCGCATTGTCCGACGGGCCAAAGTGATCAACCGCGCTGGCAAGACGTACCTTGAGAATGCGTACGAGCGACAGGAATTCATCGCCAGCACCGATTTTTTCTTCCGCCCAGTCAATTTGTACACTGGCCCGGATGGCCTACTCTACGTGGTGGACATGAACCGAGGCATCATTCAGGAATCCAATTGGACGCGCAAGGGGAGTTTTTTGCGCAACAAAATTGATCAATACGATCTGGCCAAATACAATCAGCGTGGCCGGATCTGGCGTTTGGTGCACGATGATTATCAGCCCGGCCCAAAGCCCAAAATGTTGGATGTTCCGGCCAGCACTTTGCTGCCATATCTGGATCATCCCAATGGCTGGTGGCGTGACAATGCGCAAAAACAACTGATCCTCTTGGAAGACAAATCGGTGGTTCCGACCCTGAAACAAAGGGCACTCGGCCAGAAAGGCACACTGCCCAAAGCACCTTCGGCTCTGGGACGTTTGCATGCTTTATGGACTCTAGAGGGTTTGAACGCCATCAGCAAAGACTTGCTCAGCGCTGCCCTAAAAGATAGCGATCCCCAAATTCGCCGGGCCGCGATCTGGATCAGTGAAACCTACATCAAGCAGAATGATGCCGAGCTGATTGCCCAATTGGGTAAAATGACCACCGATCCAAATGACGACGTAAAAGTCCAATTGCTTTTGTCTTTGGGTTCCAGTAAAAATGCACAGGCGCAAAAAATCGCCCAGGACATCTTGAGCCAAAACGCCAACCATGAAATGCTCCGCAGCAGCAAGGCCAGCATGGACAAACACGAAGATTTTAAATTGTATGGCCGCCGCCTGGGTAGTTTTGCGGCTTCTGATCGGAAATTGCTGCTGGAGGGTGCTCAAATTTACCAGTCGATGTGTTCGCCTTGCCATGGTGGCGATGGAAAGGGTTTGGCCAGCAATGCCGCTCCAGTTTTGGTGGGTTCAAAACGTTTGCATGGAGACAAATCAAATGCCATCCGGATCCTTTTGCACGGACTGAAAGGGCCAATCGAGGGCAAAACCTTCCTCAGTGAAATGCCCGCCATGAAAGACAATACAGATGAGTGGGTTGCCGCTGTTTTGAGTTATGGGCGCTATGAGTTTGCCACCAACCAAGGTGCTGCTGCTCGCAACAAAGCCTTGATGATGGTACAGCCAGAGGAAGTGAAAAAAATCAGGGACCAACACAAAAAAGTGAAAAAAGCCTGGACGGTGGAAGAATTGGAAAAATTGGCTCCACCAGCAGCAGCCCCAGCTAGGTAGCTATAAACATTAACCCACAAATACATTAGCATGAAAATGAAACGTCGCGACTTTTTGTCCAAAACAGCCATGGCGGGTGCCGCTACGTTGTTGTCGTCACCAGCCCTGTTTTCGGGCAGTTTTCGGCCCAAAGACAAGTTGGGCATCGCCCTGGTGGGCCTCGGTTATTACAGCACCGACCTGCTCGCTCCAGCCCTGCAACTGACCGAAAAAGCCTATCTAGCTGGCATCGTAACAGGTACCCCTTCAAAGGCCGAAACCTGGAAAAAGAAGTACAATATCCCCGAAAAGAACATTTACAATTACCAAAACTTTGACCAAATCGCCAACAATCCCGACATCGATGTGGTGTACGTGGTATTGCCACCCTCTATGCACCGCGAATACGTGGTACGGGCAGCCAAAGCGGGCAAACACGTGTTTTGTGAAAAACCAATGGCCCCTTCCGTAGCGGATTGTGAAGCAATGATCAAAGCCTGCAATGACAACAAGGTAAAACTCGCCATTGGCTACCGCTGCCAACACGATCCCAACATTCAGGCCTACATGAACGTGGCCAAGCAACAGAAATTTGGCAAAGTGAAAATGGTGACCAGTGCCGCTGGGTACTTCGACGGCCGAACCAACCACTGGAAACAAAGCAAGGCCCTCGGCGGTGGCGTCATGGGTGACATGGGCGTGTATGCGCTGCAAGGTGCCCGCCTGGCCACGGGTGAGGAACCCATCAGTGTGTTCGCTCAGGCTTCAACTACCCGCCCTGAAATTTACAAGGAGGTGGAAGAAACGATGATGTTTATGTTGGAATTTCCCAGCGGTGCGCGGGCTTCCTGCCAAACCAGCTTTGGCATCAACATGAATTACCTCCAGGTCAATTACGAAAAGGGCTGGCTCAAGATGGAACCCCAATCCGGTTACAATGGCAACAAAGGTAGCATGTCGGATGGCACAATCATCAATTTTGCGATCAAAAACCAACAGGCCAAACAAATGGACGAGGATTGTGCAGCGCTGATGGCGGGTACTGCTTTGATCGCGCCAGGAGAAGAGGGGCTGCGGGATATTCGAGTGGTGGAGGCGATTTACAAATCAGTGAAGACTGGGAAGGTGGTGAAGATATAGATACTTAGGTGAATCCTTGGGTGCCGCAGGTTTCTTAGGTGGTGAAAATATACCCTGCTACGCAGGTTTTGTTCTTTTTCACCACCTAAGAAACCTGCGGCACCCGAGGATTCACCTAAGAAATGATGCGCCAGAGGCGCTTACAAGAGAAGGTGGAACGGTCAATCCTTCCCGAACCATTTCCGCCCCTTCATCCGCTTCTTCAAATCCTGCGAAAAGTGGTGTTCATCCAGCACCCCCACCAAACGATTCCAGGGGTTGTAAACGGGCATCGCGCCCACATCCGAAACTTGCAGAATTCCAAAAGCCTGCTGCAAATTTTCAGCGCTCACCAAGGGATAAATCTCGGGCAACATGTATTTGCTTACCGGGGCTTGCAAGTCCTTTTTTTTGCGCGCATCCAACAGCTTGAATTCAGGCAGTACGCCCATCAGGTTTTGCCATTGGTCGAACACCAAAAAATTCTTTTCCAAACCTTCGGTATAGATGTTCAAAACTTGCTGTATGCTATCATCGAGGTAGACCCGCGAAAAATTGCCTCGCATCAGTTGATCCACCTTGAGTTTGCCCACCATGCTTTCCATGCGTACCGAGCGGTACTCATTTTCGGCAGTAAACAAGATAAACAGGCCAATCAGCGCATACATTGGATTGCTTTGCCAAATACCCCCAGCGATCATCCCAAGGGCCAATAATTGACCAATCCGCGCTGCAATCATAGTGGCATTCAGTCGGCCCAGACCAATCGAAAGTAGTGCCCGCAAAATCCGCCCGCCATCCATTGGGAAGGCAGGAATGAGGTTGAAGGTGGCCAAAATGACATTGAGCCAGGCCATAAAAAAGATGAAGCGGTCAAAATTGGAGTAGTCACTCAGGAAAAAATTGCCTTTGGCAAAAACCACCCCGTTCATGATCTCCCAGCGTTGATCGGGGGTAAATCGGAACAAGTAGAGGCTAAAAAGGATAGCCAGGGCAACATTGACCAAAGGCCCGGCAATGGCGACCCAAAACTCATGCGCAGGTTTTTCGGGCAAATGATCCAGGCGAGCTACGCCGCCGATAGGCAGTAAGATGATGTCTCGTGTATTGACCCCATAGCGCCGAGCGGTAAGCGCATGCCCAAACTCGTGCAAAACCACCAAAAAAAACAGAACCAACACAAAAATCCCCGACCACAGCATCGCGATTTTGTCCCAGTCAGTATCGTATCCTGCGTACAAAACATAGCCCAATACCAGGACAAAAAAACTCCAGTGGACCCGCACAGGTATGTTGAAAACGCGGGCGATTCGAAACGCTCCAGTCATAATTTTAGTTGAGGAAGGTTGAGTGGGTTGAGAAGGTTTAGGCTCCGCAGCGACTTCGACGCGGCTGAACCTAAACCTTCCTAAACACTTGTTCAACCAAAAATTTAATCGATCGGTTTAGCAGCTGGCGTCTCCACCTTCGGCTTTACTGCCGCATTCTCTTGATTAACCGTCCAGCCTGCGCTTTCGCCGATGAATTTGATCAAGTCAATGATTTCGATGCCTTGTTCACGAGCTTGCTTAATCAAATCGCTTTCTTTGGCTTTTTGTTCAATCAGGTCGCGGGCTTTTTTGTTGAGTTTGTTGTAGTCTTCTGGTGTGAAGCTATTGAAGGAGCCCTCCGAGATGTCGTAATAATCGATGCTGTGATCAATGGAAATGATCTCTG
This sequence comes from Saprospiraceae bacterium, assembly GCA_027486765.1. GTDB lineage: Bacteria > Bacteroidota > Bacteroidia > Chitinophagales > Saprospiraceae > Haliscomenobacter. The sequence continues at coordinate 5,454 of JAIXOO010000412.1, read as the reverse complement.
GTTCTTTGGGGATGTTGCGGATGGTGATGGTTTTGGTGGCAGTATCCGCTTTGATGTCCAGGCCCTCCAGGTTGTAGCCCACCGATACCCGGGCCTTTACCCGCAGTAGGGCTTTTTTTCGAAAAATCCACCAGTCGTAGCGCCAGTAATCCTTGTGGCTGTACAGTTCGGTAAAGTACCCTTCTACAGTAACCAGTTTGGCTACCGTTTCCATTTTTTCCAGCAGCACCGAAGCTTCCGCTTGGGTGACTACATGTTCTTTGGGTTTAAAAATACCCCGGGCAATCCAAAAACCAGCGATGAACACCCCGATCAACCCCAAAACAAGCAACAAGCGACGCAGCATAGTTTATTTTTTTTGTTCCAAAGATAAACAATGCTTAGGAACGGAAATGAAATCAGCTTTTATTTCTCTTCATCCTCCGGGCTGATTTCCTCACCCTCTTTTTTGTCCTTCACCTTAGCACTAACCGGATAGCGCACCCCCTTGTAACTTTTTAGAATCACCTTCACTGAGCCAATCGAAATAGGTGACTCAATCATCAGGGGCAAACGGTTTTTGTCGTCAGTAGCCCAGATGGTCAGGTTGGAACTTTCTTTAAAAATATACCCTTTGATCACCTCTGGGTTGAAGGCTACGGTATTGAAATGCCCCAGGCCCCGGATTTTTTTATTGGCAAACTTACCCTTGTAGTTCACCTTGAGTGGCCAGGTTTTTTTATCGATGAAAATTTTGATTGGGAAGTCTTGCCCGGGCCGCATTTGGTCGAAATTGAGGTTGCGGGCGCAGTACACCATCGACAAAATATCGTGGATACAAGAATCGGTGTCGTATTCGGTGACTTCAGCCACATCCTTGGTTTTACCCCGCAGGGATTTCACCTTGCCATTTTCCCGATCAAAAGACAGGCGATCGTACAATGAGTATTTGCCCTCGTTTACTTCGCGCACCGAAGTGATGGGCAGGAGGGTCTTTTTGTCCACATAGGCATCATACTTGTCGCGCACCTTGAAGAAGGCATCGTACCCCTTGTAAGTGCCGCCATGTGCCGAAAAATGGTAGCGGTCGCCCATGTCTACCACCTTGAAGGTCACCTCACCCGCCGACATCCAGATGAAATTCCAGTTGTAAAAAACTTTGTACACCATTTCCTCCCCGTGCTTGAACACCTGATTGTCCATGTCACATTGGTCGCCAGCGTACAGGGGAATGTGATTGGGTACACTTTCGGGCTGAGGGCTGCGGAAGGCACTCAAGCCCAGCAAGAGGGGAACCGCAGCAATTTTCATCATCCGGGAGAGAAACATAGATGTATTGTTTTGTTTTTAGGAAATAATGGAATCAGGGGACTTGTTTCAAATAAACAGTTAAAAACGAATTTAAGGTTCGCTTTTTCACCACTTTTTGACGATGTAAAACAAACCAAGTAACGCCGGGAAGGCCAAATTTAGTACGAACAGGGTATAAGAGGCTGCCAGAATACTCAGGGCATTGGCTCCCCAAATGCCCCAAATCAACAAGGCAATTTCCCCTCTGGCCAGCAAAGCCAGCACCGGCGGCAATGGAATAGCGGTTTGCAACAAATAAATACTGCCCACCCCGGCCAGCGCTGCATCCAGCGGCAAGTCAATGCCGTAAAAACGCAAAATGGCGTAATACTGAATGCTGTACAACCCATAACGCAGCCAGGCATAGCCAAAACCAGCCGCAAAGGTGCGCCAACTGTAGCGCTCTGTGATGTCGAGGCCCTGCTGCAAGGGCATTTGTACAAATTTGAAAAAACCACGCCAAGCCTCACCCTTGATTCGTTCCGCATAATGATGCAAAAGCCAGGGGATCACCACTACGCCCAATAAGAGCAGGCACACAAAGAGTACAATAATGAAACTTAAAAAAAGCCCGGTCTGCTCAATAGGTGAACTTTTGACATAATACCGCAGCCACAACAAAGACGGGAACCCCATCCCCAGCAACACCAAAAACTGACAATAATTGCTGGCAATGGTGGCCAGCAGGATTTGAGTTTTTTGCCCCTTGGGTGTGAGCAACCAGCGCCCGAGGTAATCTCCACTGCGGTTGGGCAGGAGCATGGATGCTGACACTCCGGCCAAAACTGCATGCCAACTTTGTACAAAGGACATTCCACTCCAGGGTTGGGTGAATACGCGCCATTTGTAGGTTTCCAGGAGCCAGTTGAAGGGCATCAAAAAGCAACAAAAAAGTAGATATGCCAGTGCCGCGCCAGATAGATTGTGCCGAAAAAGGGACCAAAGTTCTCCTATGTTATTGTGGCTAAAAAGCTCGGTATACAAACCCCACACAATGGCGAAGGCCAACAAGTAGCGAAACAAAACCCAAAGTTGTGGCGTAGTTTTAATGCGTTCGAACAAAACAAAGAGTTTTAATTAATTTGCTTTAGCGTAAAAATAGTTCTACTTTGCAGCAAAATCAGCAAGGGTGGCAGAAAAATTGGAAACTTACCGCATTTTAGGCGTCGATCCAGGCACCAATATCCTGGGCTACGCCATCCTGGAAGTCAAGGGAGAGGTGCTGCTCCCGGTAGACATTGGAGTGGTGTACCTGAAACAGTTTGAAGACCACCCTCAAAAACTCCAGCGCATTTTTGAACGGATCACCAGCATCATCTCCCAATACGGACCGCGCTACCTGGCCATCGAAGCACCTTTTTTTGGCAAAAATCCACAATCCATGCTCAAATTGGGTCGGGCCCAAGGCGTGGCCATGGCCGCCGCCATCACCAAAGGCCTCGAAATCACCGAATATTCCCCCAAGAAGATCAAACAATCCGTCACTGGCAATGGCAACGCTGCCAAAGAACAGGTAGCCGCCATGCTGCAAAACACCCTCAAAGTCAACCTGGATGGGCAATACCTGGATGCTACGGATGCCCTGGCTGCTGCGGTTTGTCATTATTATCAGTCGCGCTCGCCGTTAGGTGGGGCGGGGAAGAAGTTCAATGATTGGGGGGCTTTTTTGAAGGAGAATCCGGGGAGGGGGAAGTAGTGGTTTGGAAGGTTAGAGGCTGTATTGACCTGTATCTACGAGCATCATTCAAGTAGGCATTAGGGAAACTTTTCCTTTTCAATGATGGTTTCTTATCCAAAATTGAATAAATTGCTTAAAAATTGATCCTTCCATGCTTGAGTTAAAACGAATTACTTTTGATCCAAATGTTATGGGCGGCAAACCCTGTATTAGAGGGATGCGCATTACCGTAGGTACAATTGTTGGACTGGTAGCTTGTGGCTATTCATTCGCTAAAATTTTGGACTATTATCCTTATCTGGAAGAGGATGACATTAAAGAAGCACTGACTTATGCCGCTTGGCGGTCAGAAGAAGTAGAAGTGCCATTTGCTGCTTAATTGGCTTTTATGAAAATTGTAATACCCCCTTTGGGTAGACTATATCACAGCTTATGTACGCACCATTTGTCATTTCAGGAATACTGGAAGAAGTCCTTGCTAATAAGGTAGCCATCACCAATACCAATATCCTGGGCGATGCCCTCAATGAGCACTTATCGCTTAACAATTATGGTGATGGGATTGAAGGGATTGCCTTCATCTATGTGGTGACTCCTCCTGAGGATGAAATCCATGAGGAGTGTTTCAGCTACAGCCGCAAAAAGAAAGAGCTTTACATTCAAATGCGCTTGCCCTTCACTGAGGTCAAAAATGCCACTGTGCCCGAAACCTTACAAATGATGGCTGTCAAGTACTTGGAAACCATGGAGGAACGGCTGCCGAAGAAAAAAATTCCTCATTTTGATGGGGTACGGTTTGTAGAGGATGTGAAGAGGTTGTTTGAAGAGGAGGGGTGGTTGAAGGTTGGGGAGTTGGTTTGAAGGCACTAGTTTTTAAAACTCAACACGGACTTCCTGTAAACTGTCTCGCTTAGTTTTTCTACAAAAAAATACGTTTGCTCACTTTCATTGAATTGAGTAATTGACCCTAGATCTATTTCATAGCTAAAGACTTCGCCCATAAACATCATTTTTGCCCCACTCATTCTGATGCCAAAATGAACCAGTGTATATGCGAAATTTGTAACAGTCGTAAAGTGACGATCAAAATTATCAGCATTAGTTGAAATGAACTGATGAATATCCAAAGTTTGACCAATCCATTGAGGGCTATTTTCTGCAAAAAACTGTAACCTCTTTCTGAATTCTTCGCTTTGCATGTTTACATCATCTTCTATCATGTATTGTTATATACTTTGGTTTTGGTGATAATCAATTTGAAATTACGGGAAAATCTTGTCAATCCCCAAAAAACTAAAAATATACAATAAAACTGTTCAGATTTTGCTCCAACTTTGTATTGCCTCTTGTTTTTTACTCCAACATTACTTTTTTTGCAGAAAAAATTCAAAATAACCCATGTTGCTTGAATTTTCAATCACCAACTATCGGTCAATCGGGGAAACGTAGACTACTGGACATTTTTCCCCCCAACATTTCCCCAAACTTCCCGTACCTTCCCCCCAAGATCACAAGCACCACACCATGAAGCGATTGGCCCTCCTCCTCCTTGCCATTGCCCTGGCTTTGCCCCATTCCGGCCTGGCCCAACGCATCCTCAACGGCAGCTTTGAAGGCGTAGGCAACACCTGTGGGTACAACCTCAGCAACTCCGCATTTACCTCTCGGATGCCCAATGTGGTGGGTTTTGGCGAAAAAAACGAGCTGGACATTCTCAATGCAAGTTGCAACTATGGGCCAGCATACCGGGGAAATACTTTTGTGGCCCTCACCGCGATTGCCGGGATTACCGATGCACTGGGCCTGCAACTATCGGAGCCCCTGGAACCTGGGCAAACCTATACCCTGCAATTCCACTATAAGCTTGGTCGGATCGTCAATGGCCCGGCGCGTTTGTCTATCGGGGTAGCGAGCAGCCCCAATTCACATGGCGAGTTGTTGCATACCGTGTTTGAGCTCAGCAACGATTGGACCCGTCGACAATTTCAGTTCAAACCGCCCATTCGGGCTGCGTACCTCACGGTGATTGTTGAGTGCGCCGGGGAAGCCTGGGTTTTTGTGGATGATTTTTCGCTCGTTTGCCCTTCTTTGAAGCTTGGCAAGGATACCACCTATTGTAAAATTGAAAACCTGTCTCTGAGGGTACCTCAACTGTTTGACAGTTACGAATGGAGCACCGGCACAACTACGGCCGACATTGTGGTACAAGACCCGGGTCTGTACTGGGTCGAGGCCAAATTGGGTGGCTGCACCCTTCGCGATAGCATTGAATTGCTGGAAAAACCCGCACTTTGCAACTGTAAACTGTATTTTCCCAACATTTTTTCGCCCAATCAGGATCAACACAACGACACCTGGGCACCACTTTCTCCCTGCGAACTGGCCGATTACGAACTCTTGATTTTTGACCGTTGGGGCGGCATGGTTTTTCGCAGTCAACAAATCAG
>JAIXOO010000411.1 GCA_027486765.1 Saprospiraceae bacterium | reverse complement strand
TTCCTTCAAACTGCCTCCACGGAGCGCTTTGGCGGTAACGGCAACCATTTTTTTCAGAGCCGCCATACTGCGACCTGCTTGAAATTCCATGTAAAAACCGATGCAGGCATTGAGGAAAACGACCACCAAAATGGCACCACCGTCCAGCCATTCCTGAAAGGCAAACGACGCGCCTGCTGCCAAGACCAAGAGGATGACCAATGGACTTTTAAATTGCCGAAGGAAAATCTTCCACGCGGGTGTTTGTTTGTCTTGCACAATGGCGTTGGGGCCAAAGGTTTCCAGCCGGGTGGCTGCTTCTGCCATCGATAAGCCCTGTTCAATGGCGACGCCCAAACGGGTGAATAATTCTTTTTCCTGGGAAGCCCAACTGGGGATATCTGATTTGTTGATTGCCTCTTTTTTGTGTACTTTGATCATATAAGGATGTTCTTCTGGATTTCTCAGGCTATTGCTCATTTGGACTTGGAGCAATAAAATTAGGGGCTTTAGTGTCCAGAAGTGTTACACAAGTTCAATGGTGAGTTACATGATTCACACATTTATTTAAAAAGCCCGGCAAACGTTCAATTGGTGTGCCGGGCTTCACTTAATTTATAGGAAGTTGTCTTAAAAAAAGAACGTCGCACTCACCTTCGCAAAAAACGGCGTCCCCGGAGTATAATGCAATTCCGATACCGAATTCGGCTCATTGAACAAGCGACTTTCGGTATCAAACTGCGCCTCGTTCCAATCCACATTCAGGATGTTTTCGAAGGACAAACCAAACTCGGCTTTGCGAGCCGTGTAAGTGAGGCCACCATCGATCAAGGTATAGCCCAAGGCAGTTACAGTGTTGTTTTCATTGGCAGGACGATCTGAAACATGGCGGTAGCGGATACTCCCATTCAAGCCCTTGGCAAATTTGGTCGTGAGGCCACCAATGCTGGTGAAGGTAGGGGCCAAGGGAATGTAGTTCTCCCCTTCCGCACCTTCCCGGCTACGCGGCCGGGTATAGTTCAGGTCCAGGTCTACAAACAACCACTTGGTCGCTTGGTACCGCGCAGAAAGATCAAGGCCGTAACGGCGCGTTTTGCCCGAAGGCTCTACCACCGCCGCGTCGCCAACGTAAACGAATTCCTGATCCAGATCAAGGAACCAACCCGCTACGTTCAAAAACAGGTTGGGAAAAGGCTTCACAAAAGCACCGAAATCAACCCCGTAAGCCTTGGGTAGAATTTCAACCCCGTTCTGCGGGATCACTACCCGCGCATCATTCGAGTGAAAACCAATGCCCGACTTAAGGTAAACCTGCACACTCGGACTCGCATTGTAATAAAAATTCAACTTTGGGCTGACCGTATTTGCAGATACTACGGGGTGATCGTACAGACTGTCCAGCAGGTTGACATAGCCGAAGCTAAACTGGTCGAAACGCAAGCCAGCGTTGATTGTAAAGCGGTCACTTACTTTCAGTATTTCATCCAAGTAGAGCGCAGCATTCAGCTGGTCAATATCCCCCAAGGCCGCATAGCTGAGGAGGGTGTTGCGCTTGAGGGTACGCGACAATTCCGTGCCCTTGGTTTTGTCGTAGCGGATGTTTAAGCCCGCCTCTGAGCGCAGAGACATGGAGCCCAACTTACGCTCAGCCGTGTAAGAAAGGTTGTAGCCAAAAATATCCCGATCCTCGTATTGTCGAATTTCGTCGCCATTGACTGGATCTTCGAGGAAAAAAGTAAAATTGGAGAAGAGCTGGAATTTGTTTTTGACGTAAAAAAACTGGTTGCGCAGCACATCGCCATTCTCCAGGGTTTTGAGCAGTTGAATGTTGGCGTTGGTGCGGCTGGTATTGCCTCCCTCGTTGTCGTCAATTGCCCCAAAGCGGCTGATGAGGCCGCTGCGCACCGCCCGATCCGGAATTTGCCCCGAGGCTTCCCAACGGCTACTGAACGTGGACAAAGAAACCGTGAGCACCTGATCGGAACCAATCAACCCGTGGTACTTGCCCATCAGGTTGATGCGGTTGAAATTCTGGGGACTTTCAAAAGGCCCATTGCTGAACGTCAGGTCAGAGCCGAAGTAGGCATTTTGCTGGCTACCCGCATTTTTGCCCAACAAATCCAAAAGGCCAACAGCCCGGTAGGTGTCGAATCGCCCGGTTTCCAACTTAATGGAACTGCGCGAGAGGGCATTGCGGGTATTGAAGTTGGCATAACCGGCAGTGGTGAAGTCGCCTTGCTGCGTGTAGTATGGCCCTTTATTGAAATCAACGTTGTCGATGAGTTCCGGGATCAAAAAGTGCAAATCGGCGTAACCTTGTCCGTGGGCGTGGCTGACCATATTGACGGGCATGCCATCCACGGTTACCCGAATGTCGGTGCCGTGGTCAATGTCAAAGCCGCGCAAGTAAATTTGTTCGGCCTTACCTCCACCCGCATGTTGGGCAGTGATGAGCCCGGGGATCATCCGCAACACGTCTTGTGAGGAGCGGGTTGGGCGCAATTCCAGGTCAATTTTATTGATCAGGGTCATGGTTTTGCCCAGGTCCCGTTGGTTGTTTACCACAAATTCAGTTAGGTCGAGCACCGTAGGCTCCAGGCGAATGTCCAGCGACGCGCTCGTATTCGCCTGCACAGTTTGGGTCATAAATCCCACAAAGGAAATACTCAATTCGTATTGATCCCCGTCCAGGTCTTTGATGTTAAAAGCCCCCAATTCGTTGGTGGTGGTGCCTGTTTGGAGTGACGGAATAAAAATGGTAGCGCCTGCGATGGCTTCTCCGGTTTGGGCATTGAGCACCCGCCCGATGATGTCGTGTGCACAAAGCAAACCTGTTTGCAAAAGCAGGAGCAAACCCAAGAGCAGCATTTTTGGGTAATATCGTTTTTTCATGGTCAAAATATCTTGAGCAAGCCAGGTACAGCACTTCTGTGCGGATGTACCTGCGCTAGAAAGTTAAAAAAGCAAGGTCCAGCCTGATCCCTTCAATGGGCAGGCAGACATTATGGATAAAGAAAGATGGAGAACCCCGAGAGGCAGGGTCGATTGGTTATGGCTTCAACCCCGAAGGGGTGATAGGATTATAGCAAAACAGCCGTGTTTATTCCATTAAGAGAAACCCCGAAGGGGTGGCATTCTGAAATAAAACAGCGAGGGTATGGTCAAATAATGTCACCCCTTCGGAGTTCACATACATCCTCCTGACATTTTTTTCTATAATCCTGTCACCCCTTCGGGGTTGAAAACAGTGCTCAATTGAGACCAATCGACACTGCCCGAGAGGGCTATAAATGCTTAGGTGAGCTCCGGTGGCTGGAAAACTACGTTCCCTACACCCAATGACCAAGAAAGAGAATAAAGTGGGATGGGAACCTGTTGAATATTACCTAATCTACGCGTTTCAAAAATCATGGTTGGTGCAATCAAGTGCAGCGATAAACTGAATTTTTGGTCGGGTGATTCCGAAATGGCGATGGTTGCTCCGTCATCCAAGTTCAACAACTGCACAATTTCCTTCCCCACGTGACTATGGTCTTCATCGCCGTGGTGCACGTGCTCCAGGTGATGATGGTGCCAAAAAAGGTGCGCAACCGTGTCCTTCAATACTGGCAAGAGCTCCATGCAGGAGGCAGTAAGATAAACCAGTAAAAGGATCCAAATGCTTGCTTTTTTCATGTGCTGTGGTACTGCACAAATATACGTAGCAAAGCAGGGATTGGGATTTAGTATTTCGGATATACTTCAGATCATGCACGCTGAGTTCAGACCTGCGCTAAACTAAATATCGAGGATTGCAGTGAGTTCATCTGAACCAATTGGAGCAGAAGTGTGCTGATGTATCACTTTCCATCCATCTTCAAATTTTGAAAATCCGAGGGTTATTCTATTCTTCATCCTCCTTAAAACAGCACCTTCGCTTGAAATGGCACGAAACAAAATCAGGGCACTCGCAAATCCTACGTTGCCTGACTGGTGGATTTTTACCATTTCGAATTCAACTTTTACTTTTTCTTCACCCAAAGAACCAAGCCAATCAATAATCATTTTACTCCATTCTGATGGATTCGAAGTGTAACCTTGATCCCACATGTCAAAGATAAGGGCTTGCTCATGGTACAGATTGATCATAGCAGTGGAGTCCTTATGCCAGGCAGCATTTTGATAAATCTTAAAAAAATCTTCGATCTCCATAGAGTATGGTTTGATTTTTAGGCAATTGTTTTTTACAATGACCGCCAACACACTGCGGCTTTGCGAAGTTCCGAAAAAAAAAGGAGCGAAGGGAGATTGGTTTTCAGAATTTTGTAAACCGAAGTTGTGTTGCGTCCACACCCCACCATCTTCCCAGCCTCTCCCAAGCACTTCATTTTTGTCAAACCACAAATCCTTCTTATCTTATCCCCATGTACCCAAAATACCCTCACAATGACCACTAAAACCAATTCCTGGGCGCTCCTTTTGCCCATCCTTCTGTTGAGCCAATGGACTTTTGCTCAAGGCACTAAACCCGCTCCTACCCCGGCCCAATTTCTGGTGCGTTTCCCTGCCAGCAAGGGTGCCCAATTCGATGGCCGACTGTTGTTGATGCTGTCCAAAAACGACAAAGCCGAGCCCCGCTTCCAAATCGCCGATGGCCCCGAAACCCAACTCGCTTTTGGCATCGACGTAGAAAACTGGAAAGCCGAACAACTCAAGGCCTTCAACCACAGCGCCTTCGGCTACCCCATCGAAAGTCTCAAAAACGTACCTGCCGGAGAATATACGGTGCAAGTCCTACTTGACAAATACCAAACCTACCACCGTTCCGACGGCAAGGTGGTCAAACTAGGTTGGGACCGCGGGGAAGGTCGCCAGTGGAACCAAGCCCCCGGCAACCTCTATTCCAAACCCATCAAAATCAAATTTGACCCCAAATCCGCCAAACCCATCATTCTTGACCTCGACCAGGAAATCCCTCCCATTCCAGAACCTGCTGACAGCAAATACGTCAAACACATCAAAATCAAAAGTGAACGGCTGTCCAAGTTTTGGGGCCGCGACATCTACCTCGGTGCCCACGTTTTGCTTCCGGAGGGTTTTGATACTCACCCGAATGCTCGTTACCCGCTCGCCATTTATCACGGTCATTTCCCAGCTGATTTTAGCGGCTGGCGCACCACTCCACCCGATACTACCATCCCCTGCACCTATAGCTCCCGATTCAAACTCGACTGTTACAACCGCATCGAGCAGCAGGAGGCTTATGATTTTTACAAAATGTGGACCGGGCCGAATTTCCCCCGCATGATTGCCATCGAAATCCAGCATGCCAACCCCTTTTACGACGATTCCTACGCCGTCAACTCCCAAAACCTGGGGCCTTACGGCGACGCCATCACTTACGAGTTGATCCCCTACATCGAAAAGCAGTTCCGAGGCATTGGCCAAGGTTGGGCGCGTTTCATGTACGGCGGTTCTACTGGTGGCTGGGAAGCACTGGCCGCCCAGTTGTTTTACCCCAATGAATACAATGGGTGTTACGCAGCCTGCCCTGACCCAATTGATTTCCGGGCCTATACCGTCGTGGACATTTACAAGGACAAAAATGCCTATTGGCTGGATAGTGAGTTCAAAAAGACCCCCCGCCCTGGCATGCGCGACTACCTGGGGCACGTGTCCGCTACTCTACGAGAAGCCAATATGCGAGAACTGGTGCTGGGTACCAAAAGCCGCGGAGGCCAACAATGGGACATTTGGGAGGCGGTTTACTCTCCCGTAGGTGCTGATGGTTATCCACAGCCCATTTGGGACAAATACACTGGAGAAATAAACCACAAGGTTGCTGAGTTTTGGAAAGAAAATTACGACCTTGCTTACATCCTCAAGCGCGATTGGCCCAAAATAGGCAACAGCCTGCGGGGAAAAATCCACATTTATTGCGGGGATATGGACAACTACTACCTCAATAATGCGGTTTACCTGATGGAGGATATCCTGAAAGAAACGACCAATCCTTCCTACGACGGCGAGGTAGACTACGGCGACCGGGCTGAACATTGCTGGAACGGGGATCACACCCAGCCCAATGCCATCTCCCGCCTACGCTACCACCGCATGTTCATCCCCAAGTGGGCGAAGGAAGTGGAAAGTCGGGCACCCGCTGGCGCGGATCTTAAATCTTGGAAGTACTAAAATAGGTTCCAAAGTTCCAGGGTTCCAGGGTTCCAAGGTTCGGTGGTAACATACCAAATTGCCAACGAACCTTGGAACCCTGGAACGCTGAAACCCTGGAACCCCGATTCATAAATATGTTGTACGACAACCACGGTCGCAAAATCAATTACGTTCGCCTGGCGGTTACCGACCGCTGCAACCTGCGCTGCTTCTATTGTATGCCGGAGGAAGGCATCACCTACATAGACAAGCACGAGCTCTTGTCGTACGAGGAAATGATCCGTTTGGTGCAGTTGCTCGTCGATATGGGCATCGATAAGGTGCGCATAACGGGTGGTGAACCTTTTGTGCGGCGGGACATGATGGACTTTTTGCGCCACATCGGCCAAATTCCAGGCCTGCGCCAAATCAACATCACCACCAATGGTACCACCACCGCGCCCCTGGTACCCGAACTGAAAGCCATCGGCATCAAATCGGTCAACCTCAGCATGGATACCCTGGACCCCGATCGTTTTTTTGCCATCACCCGCCGGAATGTGTTCAAAGAAGTGATGAACACCTTCCACGCCCTGTTGGAACACGGCATCAAAACGAAAATCAACGCGGTGGTGATGGACGGAAAAAATACCGACGACCTGATCCCCATGGCTGAACTCACCAAGGATTACCCCGTGAGTGTACGCTTCATCGAAGAGATGCCGTTTAACGGCGAAGGAAGCCATTATCAGGTGTTGGAATGGAACCATCGTCGGATTTTGGAACACCTGCGCGGCGCTTTTCCTAATTTGGAAAAACTGCCCGATCCTCCCAACTCAACCTCCAGCAATTACCAGGTTCCGGGCTTCAAAGGCGACATTGGCATCATCGCCGCTTACAGTCGCACCTTTTGTGGCACTTGCAACCGCATTCGGGTGACGCCGCAGGGTGGTTTAAAAACCTGTTTGTACGACACTGGGGTGTTCAACGTCCGCGATTTGATGCGCGAAGGAGCCACCGACGCCCAAATCCGCGATACTTTTTTAGTTGCCTTAGGGAACCGGGCCAAAGATGGTTGGGAAGCTGAAAAAAATCGTAATTTTGGCCTGCCTGTTTCGGAGTCGATGTCGACGATTGGCGGGTGATGGGCTAATACCAAGAAAAATATTTGAGCATTAGACGTTTCATCGTCGTTCGAACATGGAGGAAAAAACCAAAAAGAGCCGTAGTAAGAAGGTTAAGACGACAATTGTAGATTCCCCCGCTGTTGAAAGCAAAGGAAACGAAATCATCGTAGTCACTTCTACCGAAAATACTGGAGCGCAGCCGCCTGAATCCTTTACGGGCATGCGCAAGCGCAAAGCAAAAACCAAAGCTGCTGGACTGGCGGCAGTAGGTAGCGCGCTCAACCACGCCCGCAAATACATGCGGGTAAGTGACGCGAGAAAAACCATGTTTGCCCTCAACCAAAAAGGGGGCATCGATTGCCCAGGTTGCGCCTGGCCCGATCCCGACGACGACCGCTCCCGCTTGGGCGAATACTGCGAAAACGGCATCAAAGCCATTGCCGAAGAAGCCCAGCGCAACAGCATCGGAGCTGATTTTTTTGCGCAGCACAGCATCAGCGACTTACAAGCATTATCCGATTTTGAATTGGGGAAAAAAGGTCGTTTGGCCGAGCCAATGATCTTGCGCGCAGGTTCCGACCGCTACTCCCCCATTCCCTGGAATGAAGCCTTTCAGTTGATCGGCAAAGAACTCAACGCCCTGCAATCGCCCGACGAGGCGGTTTTTTATACCTCGGGCCGCACCAGCAATGAAGCTGCGTTTTTGTACCAACTCTTCGTGCGCGAATTTGGCACCAACAACCTGCCCGATTGCTCCAACATGTGCCACGAATCTTCGGGTAAGGCCCTTAGTACGACCCTGGGTATGAGCAAAGGGTCTGTCACGCTGGAAGATTTTGACCACGCTGACCTGGTGATCATTCTAGGGCAAAACCCCGGTACCAACCACCCCCGAATGCTTTCTGCCCTGGAGCGCTGTAAGGAAAGAGGCGGCAAAATCCTGGCCATCAATCCACTGAAAGAAGCTGGTTTGACCAATTTTGTCAACCCGCAACGCCCCATGAAAATCCTGCGCGGCGGCACCCAACTGGCCGACCTATACCTGCAAGTCAAAATCAATGGCGATGTAGCCTTGCTCAAAGCCATCATGTCCATGTTGTTGTTTCAGGAAAAACAGGAACTGGGCGATATTTTTGACATGGAGTTCATCACCGAGCGCACCAAAGGGTATGAAGATTTCGCCATACACCTGCAACAGTTTGATTTCCGGGCATTGGAAGAAGACTGTGGCATTTCCCGTGGCCAAATCCGCAAGGCGGCGCGGATGATCAAAAAATCCAAACGCATCATTGCCTGCTGGGCGATGGG
>JAIXOO010000494.1 GCA_027486765.1 Saprospiraceae bacterium | reverse complement strand
CGGATCAGTGTACAAAGTTCGGATTCTACTGCCTATACCTACTTGTGGAGCAATGGACGTACCAACGCCAGCATTGGTGGGTTATGCCCTGGCACATACCGCGTAACCATTACCAAAGGTGGAGCTTGTAGTAAAGATACCAGCATAATTGTGGGAGGTACCACTCCAATTAGGCTTTCGCCAGAAACCGTTAACACCTGTTTTGGCCGATGTGACGGTGTGTTGCGAATGAACCCGGTGGGAGGAGAAAGTCCTTTGCGTTTTCTTTGGAATACTGGCGCAACGACCAGCCGCATCGACTCACTTTGTGCTGGGAATTACGTCATTACCATTACGGATGCTAGGGGCTGTTTGATTGAAGATACGTTTGTAATTCGCAATAATTCGCTGAATTTCAATTTACTGGTTGAAGACCTTGACTGTACCCCGCCCGCATCAGGCCACCTCGTTATTGAAATCCTGGAAGGAACAATGCCTTACGAATTATCCATAAATGGGAGTGATTTTAGTCGTTCCACTCCCGGGTTGAGGTTGGTTTATGGACAAACATACCAAATTGGGGTTCGCGATGGAAACCGTTGTGTCCTGACTAAAGCAGTAAGCGTACCAGATGTAAGCCCTATTCAACTTTCACTTCCACAACTGCAACCCATTCGTTATGGCGATACTATACGTTTGTTGCCCCTACTTTCGGGCGGCGATCGCCAATTTACCTATTTCTGGTCAGTCAAAAATCAGGAAAACATGCTCAGTTGTATAGACTGCCCTCAAAGCAACATCAAGGGAGTGGAGAACGATAGCATATTTTTACAAGTGAAAGATTCCATTGGGTGCACCGCCCAGGCCTTCACTCTTCTGCGCATCATTGAAAGCAATCAAATCTATATTCCTACTGCTTTCTCCCCCAACAGTGATCAAAAAAATGACATTTTTACAGTCTTTGGTCAGCCTGGAACCGGTCAGGTGTTGGTCATGCGCATTTTTGGGCGCTGGGGCGAATTGGTTTACGAAAGTTCCAACTTTGATGTTAACGATGTATCAAAAGGTTGGGATGGAACGTTTAGGGGCAAATTGGCAAGCCAGGGGGTCTATGTATACGTGATTGAAATGCAATTCCGCAGTGGTCGTCGCGAATTATTTAAGGGAAATCTTCATTTATTGCGTTAATTTTGGTGTTCATTTATGAGTATGAAAAGAAGCGTAGCAATTGTAACTCCTTTAAAGCCAACTTATTCGGAAACTTTTTTGAGGGCACACATCGAACTTTTGCCCTTTCAAATGCATCATTTTTATGCTTTGCCAAAAATGGGCTACCATCCTATTTATGATGGTCAGGGACAAGTATTGTCTTCGGACCAAAAGTGGGTGAATTACCTGGAAACTGGAATCGATCGGCTTTTCAGGGAAAGTGGGATTGGCTATTATTTTCGTAAAAAAGCCATGGTCCGTTACTTCAAAACGCACCAAATTGAAGCTGTATTGGCTGAATATGGCCCTACTGCGACCTACATTATGGATGTTTGTAAGGCCTGTAAAGTGCCTTTGGTCGTCCATTTTCATGGACGGGATGCTTATCATTACCAAACGATTGCCCGTTTTGGAGCGAAATACCGACAACTTTTTGAATACGCTTCAGCAGTTGTTTCTGTTTCGGCAGACATGTGCGAACAGTTGATTCAGCTTGGCGCTCCTGCCCATAAGTTGCTGCTGAACCCATGTTCCCCCAATGCTTTATTCACCTACCGGGACATTGGCGATAATCCCCCCATTTTTTTGACGGTCGGCCGCTTTGCTGCAAAAAAAGGACCTGAGAACAGCATTAAAGCTTTTCAAAAGGTAGTAGAACAATTTCCTGGAGCCAAAATGCTGATGGTAGGAGAAGGTGAGTTGTGGGAAACCAGTAAACAATTGGCACGATCTTTAGGTATTAGTCAGCACATTGAATTTATGGGATCGTGCACCCCTGAGCAAGTCGCTGAATTGCACCACAATGCACGAGTATTTGTTCAACATTCTATGCGTGCGGCCGATGGAGACTCGGAAGGAACCCCCGTTTCGGTACTCGAAGCCATGAAATCCGGCCTGCCCATCGTCTCTACCCGCCACGCGGGCATCAAAGACACCGTCCTGGAAGGTGAAACCGGTTTTTTGGTCAACGAAGGAGATTGGGAGGGAATGGCTGAGGCCATGTTGAAGTTGGCCAAAGATGCTACTTTAGCCGCCGAAATGGGAAAAAGAGGGAACGCCAGAGTGGAAGCGCGCTACACCATGGAGCAACACATTGAGCGCTTGGCGGGTGCCGTCCAATCTGCAATCAACGTGTCTCGGGGCGATAAAAAATAAGTGTTTCATTTTGTCAAAGGATTAGGTAAGTAAACGATTCATTTTAAGTGTCTTATCTAATCCTTTGACTCAGAAAAAATGAAATACTTATTTTTGCCCTACTACTTAGAAAAGCGTCCGGGTTAACGGATCAGAGCAAGTCCTCCCGAAGCTACCTTCGGCAGTTTTTTGCTGTCATCCGCCAACTCGTACTGCACTACATAAACGTAGGTTGCCTGAGGAGCTCTTTGGCCTTTGTAAAAACCGTCCCAACCTTCGTCGGCAGAGGAACTTTCAAAAACCAACGCGCCAAAGCGGTCAAAAACCTTCAGGCTAAATTGTGTGAGGGAACAGGAGGTCCCGGGAATGGCTTTGAAAACATCGTTCTTTGTGTCTCCGTTTGGACTGAAGACATTTGGAACGTAGATTTCACAAGCACAATCTTTAGTGTTTTCAGTGTGTGAGGAATCGGGAGCTGTACTTGTTGCTGTCGTCAAAAAAAGCACAAAAAGCAAAAAAGAAAAAAAGGTCGTCTTCGTTTTCATGGGATGATATAGCATTATTCGCAGTGCAATAATACGCCTATTCATAAGGTATGCAAAAAAAAATTAAGTGTATTTTGCAAATGTGAAGTTCGGTCTAGCGTATGGAGGGGTTTTGTAGGAGAACGGTCACAGATGTGTTCAATTTGGCATGTAAAATTGAGCGCTTGTGCAAAATAGCCAGCGAATGGTACCAAATCTACCTAAAAACTGCCTGGAAACTCATACCATTTCGTTCATCCTTTCATGATCTCGCTGCAAATGGGCCTTTATTTTTTTGAAGCCCAACCGCCAAAGCTGAATCACAACTGCGGTGAAGAGCACAATCAAACCGATGAGTACCAGTTCATCGAGCTCCTCCGTTTCAGCGTACATCAGGGCGAAATCGTAAAGACCGTGGAAAAGGATGGGCATGCCTAAGCTAGCCAACAACAAGCGATTTTTCTGACCACCCGTATGGAACTTGGCCAGGGAAAAATAATACCCCATCAATACGGCAAAGAAACCGTGACCGGGCACTGCAAGAATGGCCCGGGCAATGGCTACCCCCATTCCACCATCCAGGACGTACAGGATGTTCTCCACCAGTGCAAAACCCAGGGAAACAAAAATGGCATACAGGATGCCGTCGTAATATTGATCAAAATCTTTGCTGCGCCAAATCACCCAATACAAAATAATGAACTTGGCAAGCTCTTCAGGGATGGCGGCCATGCAAAAGGCGTCGTAAAAAGCTTTCCAGAAAGGGCTACCGATGGTTTCCGCAATCGGAGAAAAAGGCTCAGTGACAATCAAGGTCAAAGCCACGGCCAAAAAGCCACCGAAAAAACACTTCAAGAGTAGTGCTCGTGGTTCTTTGTGTTTGTCCCGGCGGTAAACCAGGTACATAAAAATCATCACAGGGGTGATTGAGGCGATCAGTAGGCTCATGTCAGTGTGGTTGTTAGGTGTTATTGCCTGAAAGATAAGAATAAAGTTGAGGAGTTGAGGGGTTGAGAAGTTGAGGCTACCGCAGAGACTTAGACAAGGACCTTGTCCAAGACGCTGCGGTAGCCTCAACTTCTCAACTCCTAAACCTTCTCAACCTTTCAACCTTTCACCATATCAGCCACTACTTTTATCCAGCGAGGATCATCGTTTAGACTTGGCACCAAATCCACTTTTTCGCCACCCATTTTTTCGAACTCTTCTTGATATTCGGTACCAATTTCTACGATGGTTTCCAGGCAATCTGCCACAAAAGCTGCGCTGAACACCAAGAGGCGTTTGGCCCCACCATGCGCCAGTTTTTCGATTACCTCACTGGTGTAAGGTTGTGCCCAGGGATCTCGGCCCAATCTACTTTGGAAACAAGTGGTGTAGCGTTCGCGAGGCAAATTGAGGGCGCTGGCAATGGCTTGAGTGGTGCCATAACACTGGGCGGAATAACAAAACTGGTTTTTGAGAGAGATGGTCTCGCAGCAATCCGCGCTTTTCAGGCAATGGTTACAGGAATCGGCCTTGCGCAATTGGCGTTGGGGCAAGCCGTGAAAACTGAAGAGGATATGATCGTAGGCATCGAGATCAAATTGCCGGGCATTGTCGGCAAAAATCTCGATCATCGGTGCATGGTCGTAATAACTGTTGATGAACCGCAGGGAAGGTATGGTCTGCTCCTTGCGCAACAGGCGCATCACTTCGTCGTGTACCGAGCCGGTCGTAGCCGAGGCGTACTGCGGGAATAGCGCCAGAACGGTGATTTCTGAAACTTGTTTGGCCAACAGTTTTTTCAATGCTGACTCAACAGAAGGATTCTGGTAACGCATGCCCAATTCAACGACGTATTCATCGCCCAAGAGCTCCTGTACCCCAGCCGCTACTCTTTCGCCGTAAATTTTGATTGGAGAGCCCTCGGGTGTCCACAATTCCTGGTACAACTTGGCCGAAGACCCCGAACGAAAGGGGGCAATGATGCCTTTGACCAACAATTGCCGGGGCAACCAAGGAATATCGATGACCCGGGGGTCGGTCAAAAATTCTCTCAAATACACGTACACATCGCCGCGAGTAGGTGAGTTGGGCGTCCCCAAATTGACCAGCAAAACGCCTTTTTTACCAAAAACCATAATACCCTAGTTTATGAACAACATGGAGAACAAGTTGGGCCCCATTTGGTTTATTTTTTGTCAAAAGCCACTACAATCTATAAATGGGTTTATTTTTGACCCTGCGAAAATAAGCGTATCCAAGATGAATCCACAACCCGATATGAAAAAACCCTTAATTCTGGTCACAAATGACGATGGCATTGCTGCACGAGGCATCAAAACCTTGATTGACATCGCCAAACAAATCGGCGATGTCATTGTCGTCGCCCCCGATTCACCCCAATCCGGCCAGGGACACGCCATCACCCTGGAGCATCCGCTACGCCTGTACAAAGTAGATTTGTTCGAAGGGGTGGAGGCATACGAATGTTCGGGTACCCCGGTTGATTGTGTGAAGCTGGCCAAAAACGTCTTACTCAAAGACCGCGAACTGCACCTTTGTGTGTCTGGCATCAACCACGGCTCCAACGCCTCCATCAACATCCTTTATTCTGGTACCATGTCTGCCGCTATGGAAGCATCGTTGGAAGGGGTTCCCTCCATTGGATTTTCCTTCCTGAATTATTCTCCCCGGGCCGACTTTTCAGCTACCGCTCCTTACGTCAAAGGTTTGATGGAATACGTACTCGAACACCGGATGAGCACGGGGAATTTGTGGAACGTCAATTTGCCCGACCTCCCCGCCAGTGAAATCAAAGGTGTGAAGGCCTGTCGCCAGGCAGATTCACGCTGGGTCGAGGAGTTTGTAGAAGCAACCGATCCACGGGGTCAGAAGTATTATTGGTTGACCGGGCGTTTTGTCAATGAAGACGAAGCGGACGATACCGATATTTGGGCCTTGGAGAATGGCTACATCTCCGTAGTGCCTTCCAAACACGACTTGACCAATTACGAGGCATTGGCGGAGTTGGCTCCGCTGGAGGCTTTGTTCAAATAAAGACCGCATGAACATTGATCGCAATCAAATTTGGGTGGGGACGTTGACTGGACTGCTGGTACCGTTTGTGGGTTATGCCGTCCTGCTCATGATTTCCGAAAAGCTGGACCTGTGGTTGCCCGAATACACTGTTGATGGTGAGTCGGTGATTGCACCACGTACCCTTTACCTGCTGGCCATTTGTTGCAATTTATTGCCCTTCCATTTCTTCAACAGTCGTCGTGCTGTGAAGGCCATGCGGGGGATCATCATTGCGACGATTGGCTTGGGAGTGGTGTGGCTGGTTTATTTTGGGAAAACAATGATGGAATAAGGTTAAGGAAGGTTGAGATGGTTGAGGGAGGTTGAGGCTACCGCAGCGATTTTGACAATGACATTGTCTAAGACTCTGCGGTAGCCTCAACCTCCCTCAACCATCTCAACCTTCCTCAACTCGTCAACTCAATCTATGAAATACTACCTCATCGCAGGCGAAGCCTCCGGCGACCTCCACGGTTCCAACCTCATGAAGGCCCTCAAAATCGAAGACCCTCAGGCGGACTTCCGCATTTGGGGAGGTGACCTCATGCAGGAAGCTGGCGGCGACTTGCGCAAACACTACCGTGAGCTGGCTTTTATGGGTTTTGTGGAGGTACTCAAAAACCTGCGGACGATTGTGCGCAACCTGCGCTTTTGTGAGCAGGATATTTTGGACTACCAGCCCGATGCTTTGATTCTGATCGATTACCCTGGCTTCAACCTGCGCATTGCCAAATGGGCCAAAGAGCAGGGCATCAAAGTGCTGTACTACATCTCGCCGCAAATCTGGGCCTGGCATACCAGCCGGGTGCACCAAATCAAAGCCAATGTGGATCGCATGTACGTGATCCTACCTTTTGAAAAGGATTTTTACGCCAAATACAACTGCGAAGTGGATTTTGTAGGGCATCCGCTGCTGGATGTGGTCAAGGGCTATGCGGCTGCGCCCGATTTTCGCAGTAAGAATGGACTCACGGAAGCGCCCATTATCGCTCTTTTGCCGGGGAGTCGAAAACAAGAAATCATCCGCATGCTGAGCGTCATGCTAGAGATGGTGCCACTTTTCCCACAATACCAATTTGTCATTGCTGGTGCGCCTTCGATGCCTGTAGCTTTTTATGAACAGATTTTAGCCGAAAAACAACGCCCGCAGAATGTCAAACTGGTGCAAAAACAAACCTACGACCTGCTCTCTCAAGCGGAGGCTGCATTGGTGACGTCTGGTACGGCTACGCTCGAAACAGCTCTCTTCCAAGTGCCCGAAGTGGTGTGCTACCGGGGCAATAATTTGTCCTACCAGATCGCCAAACGCTTGATTAGCGTGAAGTACATTTCATTGGTAAACTTGATTGTAGATAAACCGCTAGTGAAAGAACTTATTCAAAATGATTTTAATTCAAAAGTACTTCATACTGAGTTGGAAAAAATTTTACAGCCTGCGATGAGGCAGGAAATAAAAGTGGGATATGCTGATTTACAGTTACTTATGGGTGATGCGGGTGCATCGCGTCGCGCAGCCAGGTTGATGCATGAAAAAATAAGTGATTAAATATTTTTGTAATATTATAAAATTAGTACATTTGTGAAGTCGAGATCAACTCGGCAGACTTTGTTTGGCTTTTCTACACATCAAGGACCGGATCAAAATTTGGCTGTGCACCAATCTAACATAGGGTGTGCAGGCTAAATGGCGTTCCACTCATCTCCTCGACATCTCCACAAGAGTATTCCCAATTGCTGTTTTTTAACTTTCAAAATTAAATCTGTTTTTTTGATCGGCTTCGATGAAGCCCTGGAATGTTCATGTTTTCAACCGCTTGATTTTTTATTTTTAACCGCTTAACTTTTTTGTTTTCAACCGCTTGAATGTTTTTTTTTGTAAACCGCTTGATCGTTTTTTTTACGCTTTGAGTTTTTTAACCGCTTGATTCCCAAAAACAATTAACCGTTTTTTTCGACTGCCGACGCGCCCGTACAGCGCTCTCGGCCTGGTCATTCTATGCCTTTGATGCTGTGCATCGTCAGGGAAGACGTGCATGAACACCAAGCGTAAGCACCTTGTTTGATTGGATTTGCTTTTTCACACACCAAAATATTTTTTACTATGAAACACACTGAAATTTCTCAACGCAAACGTACTACTGAAAGTTTTCTGCTTTTTGCTCTGGCTGCCTTAGGCGGTCTAGGGCTATTTGTATGTATGGGAATTTAAAAAGGTTCCAGGGTTCCAGCGTTCCACAGTTCCAGGATTAGGGCTGAACCTTGGAACTCTGGAACCTTGGAACTCTGGAACCCTGGAACCTCTATTTTTCGGGGTTTATTCAGGGAGTCTTATTTTTTTTCCGTCTTTCCATATATTGCCTACGTAATTTCAAAAACATGGAGGAGGTAGATATGGAAGAACTGAAAGCCTATGCCGCTGGCACCTTGTCTGCCCGTGAACGCAGCGCTTTTGAGCGTCGTTGCCGGGCCCAGGGTTACGATCCACAAATTCTGGTTGAGATACTGGAGTTTGAAAAAGAAGCTCGTGCACCTTCCTCTCGGTTTAACGAAAACAAAGCCTTCGAACAACTCAAATCCAAGCTCAACAAATGAGGTTTTTAGAACAAACATGGCGCTGGTTCGGCCCCAATGACCCGGTTTCGCTCAGCGACATCCGGCAGGCCGGTGCCACGGGCATCGTCACTGCACTACACCATGTGCCCAACGGTACGGTGTGGACCATTGAAGAAATAGAAAAACACAAGGCCCAAATCGAGGCAGCTGGTTTGCGCTGGAGTGTAGTGGAAAGTGTACCGGTACACGAGGACATCAAGAAGCGCAGCGGCAACTACCAGCAATACTACCTCAATTACGCCCAATCCTTGCGCAATCTGGGGGCCTGTGGCATTCGTACCGTCTGCTACAATTTTATGCCCGTACTCGATTGGACCCGTACTGATTTGGCTTACACCTTGCCTGATGGTTCCAAAGCCCTGCGTTTTGAAAAGAAGGCTTTTGCGGCGTTTGAGCTGTGTATGCTCAAACGCCCCGGTGCCGATCGGGACTACAGTGATGAAGAGGTTGCCCTTGCAGGCTTGTACTATCAGCAAATGAGTGAAGCCGAGCGCACCTTGCTGCAACGCAACATCATCGCTGGGTTGCCCGGAGCGGAAGAGGGCTATACTCTGGAAGAATTCCAACAAGTGTTGGATACTTATAAGGACATCAATGCAGCTGCCTTAGCCGAAAATTTGCAAGAATTTTTGCGTCAGATCGTTCCCGCAGCGGAAGAAGCGGGGGTTAAACTGACCATTCACCCCGATGACCCTCCTTATCCTATTTTGGGATTGCCCCGTGTGGTTAGCACCGAGGCGGATGCCCGGCGCATTGTGGAGGGGGTACCCTCCGCGAGCAATGGCTTGTGTTTTTGCACGGGTTCTTACGGCGTTCGCGCCGACAATGACCTGGCTGGAATCGTACAACGCCTGGGCCACGCCATTCATTTTGTACACCTGCGTAGCACGCGCCGCGACGCCGCAGGAAACTTCTACGAAGCCGATCACCTCGATGGCGATGTGGACATGTACAGCGTCATGAAAGCACTGGTAGAACTGCAACAAAGCCGCCCGGATCAAATACCTTTCCGCCCGGATCACGGCCATCAGATGCTGGATGATTTGAATAAAAAGACTAATCCTGGCTATTCTGCAATCGGTCGATTGCGGGGATTGGCGGAATTGCGAGGGCTGGAATTGGGAATAGCACGATCTTTTTAAATGAAAAATGAAAAATGAAAAATGAAAAATGAAAAATGAAAAATGGGCTACCGCAGCGGCTTTGACAATTAATGCAGAGCAAGTCGCTGCGATAGCCCATTTTTCATTTTTCATTTTTAGTTTTTCATTTTCAGTTCTTCTTCACGATCACCTCCCCCTTCAATCCCTCAATATTCACGCGGATTTCATCATAAGCTGCGGCGGAGAAGAAAGGCAAAAGATCGAAATAATAGGTGCGAGTAACCAGCGCCTCGCAGTCGTCCGATTTGGGGTAGTGCAGCTTCAAGCTGGCAAGTGGAGGTAAACTTTTAGACAGGCCACCATTCCAAACCAATTCAGGTTCTTGCTCCACACAGCCGCCACCGTAAGTAACTTCCAATACCAAACAGTTTTCGATTTGGTAAGCTCCCTTGATTACGACATCGGTTTCTTTGCTTGGGCTATTGAACAGGCCAAGGTCTTTCAATACCGGGCGGCATTGGTCTTCCAATTTGGCAAAAATCAGCTCTTGCCGACTGTTGGCATCATTGACGAAGGTCATGTTGCTGCCTTCAATGCGGTAATCGCTGGCGGTACGTACCCCTTCCATAAACCAGGTGGAGAATGGGTTATCGGCCACTCGGGTGGTCATGTTGACCTCCAGGCCAATTTTTTTGTCTTCTTTGGTGGTGTAGTTGCCGGCGAGAATGTTGCGTGAGCTGTGCCCCCGCATCTTGCCACCCTTCATGAGGGTGATCCAGGCTGGGCCACGGCTTTTATCGCCGTCTAAAACCAAGCCTATGTCAAGCGGCCCATTGACCAGCAACCAGGTGCCTTCCAGTTTGGGATCTACATCAACCAATGTGTCAGTGTTCAGTACCAGTTCATTCTGCTCACAGCTCCAGCCCAGCAACATGGCCAAAGCGAAGGACAGGATATGGAATTTACGTATCATGGTGTTGTCTTTTTTAGGTAGACGGAGATGTAGGGAAATGGGTTGGGAATTTCTGCGAAAGTTTTTATCCCGGCATTCCCTACAAAAGGCACCTTAAATATCTACAAATTTTATAGTTTTACCCACTTTCTCTCCCGAACTTATATTCCAAAAACACCTAAATCGTTGACTACTATGCCAAAAGCTACACTACGAGAAAAACTACGTTACCGTTTTGAAAATTCACTGTCGCATGGCCCAATCGCCATCATTGGTTGGTTAGCCCTGGTTTCTTTTGTTATTGTGGTTATTGCCGCTGCGGTGCTACATTTCACCGGGATCGGCCCGGCGCCAGATGAAAAATTGGGCTTTGCTGAAGCCGCCTGGCAGAGTTTGATGCGTGCCCTCGACTCTGGCGCAGTAGGTGGTGATTCCGGCTGGATCTTTCGTGGCATCATGCTGGTGGTTACCATCGGGGGGATTTTCATTTTATCGACCCTGATCGGTTCCATTTCCAGTGGCATCGACCAAAGCATTGAAGATTTGCGCAAAGGCAAATCGATGGTTTTGGAGTCCAATCATACCCTCATTCTTGGCTACTCCTCTAAAATTTACTCTATCATCTCCGACTTGTGCATCGCCAATGAAAACCAAAAGAATCCCCGAATCGTGGTTTTGGCCAATTTGGACAAGGTAGAAATGGAAGATGACATTCGCTCCAAAATACCCGACACCAAAAACACCAAAATCATTGTACGCAGCGGCAGCCCGCTGGAAGCATCGGATATTCAGGTGGTGAATCCTACCGAGGCGCGATCGATCATTATCTTGAGCCCGGAAGACATCGACAATCCGGATGTACACGTGATCAAAGCAGTACTTTCCCTGACCAACAGCAAGCGTCGGAAGCAGGGCAAGTACCATATTGTAGCCGAGATCAAGGATCCGCATAACCTGGAAGCTGCTAAGCTGGTCGGCGGAGACGAAGCGGTGTATGTTCTTACTGCCGATTTGATTTCCCGCCTTACCGCCCAAACCTGTCGTCAATCGGGCTTGAGCATCGTTTACACCGAGTTGCTGCAATTTGAAGGCGACGAAATTTACTTCAGTGAAGAAAAACAACTCTGGGGTAAAAGTTACAAAGACTGCCTTTTTGCCTTTGAAGAGTCCAGCATCATTGGGCTATTCACCGCTCAGGGGCAAGCGCTACTCAATCCCAAAATGGACTACGTGTTGCAAGATGGCGACAAACTGATTGCCATTTCCAAGGACGATGACACCATCAAACTAAGTGGCCTAAGTCTGGCTGCACCCAACGAAGCGGTATTGACCAAAGGTGCTGGCAGCAGTGCTGGTGTAGAAAGCACCCTGATTCTTGGGTGGAATCCCAAGGCCATTGGCATCATCGAGGAATTGGACAATTATGTACTGCCATCCTCAAAAGTTCGGATTCTGGCGGATGTAGAAGGCATTGAAGAAGATGTACTGTTTTTAAAGGGTAAACTCAACAACATCGCAATAGAATTAACCCAAGGGGATATCAACGATCGCAGCACCCTGGAATCCTTGGAAGTTGAAAGTTTTGACCACATCATCCTGTTGAGTTACGTTCACAACATCGAAACCCAGGAATCGGACGCAAAAACCTTGATCTGTCTGTTGCACTTACGCGATCTGGCAGAAAAAGCGGGCAAAGACTTCTCTATCGTTTCAGAAATGTTGGACATCCGCAACCGAGAGTTGGCCGAGGTATCCAAAGCCGACGATTTTATCCTGAGTGATAAATTGTTGAGCCTGGTACTGACTCAGCTTTCCGAAAACAAGGAACTCAAAAAAGTATACGATATCTTGTTTGAAGCCGAAGGCTCAGAAATTTACCTTAAAGAGGTTGGCCAATTTGTAAAAACAGGTTCGGAACTGGACTTTTATACCATTTTGGAAAGTGCAGCCCGCCAGGGGCAAACGGCCATCGGCTATCGGATTATGCGAGATTCCCAAGATGAAGCCAAAATGTATGGCGTGAACATCAACCCGAAAAAATCGGAAAAAATTCGATTTGCAGAAGGGGATAAGATCATTGTGCTGGGGGAAGTATGATCTATTAAGAACACCAAGCGACATTTTTAAGCACAAAGGACACAAGGGTAGCACAGAGGACACAAAGTTAGACGTTGACAAAGCGATACACTTTTTTTGGTTTCTACTGCCCTTCATTATGGGCAGAGAACCCTGTCAACGTCTAACTTTGTGTCCTCTGTGCTGCCTTTGTGTCCTTTGTGCTACTATGTCGCTTTTAGTAAGTGGGATAACGAACTGTTAATCCCTTCCATATTTGCCCCGACCCTTTGGCGGACAAGAAGAGCCCCGTGATCTTTCATCCCGATCGCGGTCCCGATAATCCACGTAACCTCTGTCGCGGTCTCTGGAAGAAGAAGTTGATCTGCTTCTGCTGTCATAACGGTCGTCATCATGGTGGTGGTGGCATTTGTCACAAGAGCAATTGCGATCATCGTTTCGGTGCTCGTATCTTCTGCGGTCATCATCCCGGGAACCATAACCGCCACGGCGGTCATCATCTCTTGATCCATAACCGCCACGGCGGTCATCATCACAATCGGATCCACGGCGGTCTCTATCGTCACGATCATTCCGATAGGGTTCGTTTCGGCCATATCGGCCACCGGAGTTCGGTGGCGGGGTGCGGTAGTCTACTCGTGGTGCGTCGTAGCGGCGGTTTGCACTGTTGATGCCAGGCGTACTTACTTGAGAATTGGAATAGCCAGGAGTAGAACCTACTCCAGTGACTTTTTGGGCCGAGGTAGTTGCGGCAAACATTCCGAGGAATGCTACAGTCGTGGTGATTGCTAAAAATCCTTTCATGTTGCAAATTTTTATTGCTGCAATGAACAAGGATTTTTACAAACAAAGTCTATGTTTTGGAGACTTTAGGAGCAGTTTAACGGCTGTTAAAAAACCTTTTTAAGGTTTTGTTAATCAATGCAATAACGTGCACGTCTTTTTAACGATGCCACAACTTTAAACGACCCAAGAGGCGCAACAATTTAACATTGAGCGTTAGACCAGCATTGAAAAAATGGCCGTTGATTTCGATCCAGTCTTCCTTGCGCCGCAAGTCAATCAGGTTGGAAAAGAGGACAATTTGTGATTTTTGAAACGGCGCCTTCCAATACATGCCCCTGGCCGTAATGGCAAACCCCTCTTTGCCGTTGCCCAATAAACTTTGATCGGCAACCAGCAGGATTTTTTCGTCACGAGGTGGAAAAAGAAAGGCCTGGCTGGCGTTTTTGAGTTTAGGAATGGGCATTTGCAGCAAATCCGTGTAGATTTTTTCGGGTTCGCGGTCGAACTGCAAAAAGTCTTTCACCACCTGGAACAGGTTGATTTCACTCATGGGTACATTTTGGTACTTGAGGATGGCTTCGGGGAGCTCCACCTCATTGAGGTCTTTGCAGTAACGAATGATGTAAAAATCGAGCAGCTCTTCGAATAAATCTTCGACAAACCAGTTGAGCTGGGCGGTTTCCAACATACCCAGGGCTTGTTGACTGCGCAGGCGATCCGCCGCTTGTGTAAATCGCCGGGCGATCACATCGCGAAAACCGGAAGGGTACATCCGCTCGGAGTAGGCTGTGTATTGATCGGGGCGATGCTCGCGATCAATGCGGTCTTTAAGCGCGAGAAAGAATTTTTCGGAAAGTTGGGGCTCAATTTCCGAATCCAGGTCAATACTGGGGACAGTGCTGCGTTGACTGGCAGTCCAATCGGGCTGGGGTGCCCCACAGTTGGAGCAGAACCGGGCGTCGTCCGACAAAACCATTTGGCAGCGAATACACTTCTTCATAGTAAGTTTGCACCGCAGCGTTGCT
>JAIXOO010000296.1 GCA_027486765.1 Saprospiraceae bacterium | reverse complement strand
GTTTTCAGCACAGCTTTATCCTGAAACTTGGTGGTAACAGTTTGGTCAGGCGCGTAGATACCAGCGCGTTTCCCCTTGTCCTTTATTGTAGCCCTGAATCGGAGGTCTTCAGGAGAATTGGCAAAACTCACATATTCCAGCTCTTCGTTTTGTTCATCGATACTCAGTTCTGTAACCTTGCCAAATTTTTTCTCCACCTCACTCAGCAGCATGCCTACGTGGATTCCCTCTTTGGTTTGGTAGCGAGGGTCAAAAATTTCTATTTCGGTGATTTTTTGATAATATTCATTGAAGGTAATGACCGAATTCGCTCCTTCCTTGACCGAAAAAAGAACATCACCTTCAAAGCCCGCAATCCCTTGGTCTAACACCAGGGGCTTAATGGCTTCCCGAATTTGGGCTACACTCATTCCTACTTTCGCTTTGCCGACTGCATTTCCGGCAATCAATATCGTTTGGGATTCGTTGGTACAAGCGAACAACAAGGTCAATGCTGAGGCGACGGCTAGGCTGCTGATTTTTTTCATCTTTGTTCATTTCAGTTTGATGCTTGGCAAGGTAGAATATTTTTGCTTTTGAATAGCACATCGATCCCAGAGGAAAAGTCTTGGGCCTAACCTGTATCTCCAACTTTTAATTTTTTATCTTAACTTCACCCCACAGCCCCTCAGCACTCATTCAACACCTTTACCGCCATGCCTGAATCCATCATATCCCCACTCGGCCTCGCCGCTACGGCCCTTCTGATCTACTTCATTTTTGTCAATCTACGGCATGGATCCAAGGCGACCAAACCAGAGATAAGGATCAATCAGGCCACTACTACCCTACCTTTGATTATTTCAGTGTTTTTTGCCCTCTTGCAGGCCTGGTATTTGATTGTGATTCAAATGCTCATTGCTTACCTCTTGATATTTACGAGTTTAGGGCACGACATCATGGCCCTGCTACTCAATAACCCGACCTGGTACATCGCCTGGCTGAGTGGGGTGATGTTGCTCATTTTTGCCTTGACGATCTGGCTGATTCCCTGGCACTTGCTGGACGTAGGCACCTATCGGGATTTGCGGCGCAATCGGGCGTACCTGGTGGTTTTGCGTTTTTTGGGTCTTTTTACCTTTATGGTGTTCCTACTAAGCATTTATGCGATCGATCATGGCTGGGAAAATTTCCCCCATGGTTTATTTTGGGGCTGTTTGGTGCTGAGCTTTGTGGTGTATTGGGTCTTGGAAATAAGCATCGACGAATGCTACATCGCGCAGACCTTGTATTGGGTGCTGTTCCTTGCCGCAGTGGTCTATGTTGAACTTTCAGTTCCCAATCTGCATTATGGCTGGTTCAAATGGGTCACCCTATTTTGGGCCTCGTTTTATTGGACCATTACTGGACCAGCTCCTGGGTTTCGCAAAAAAAAGGAAAGTGAACAAGCTTCGCTGGATGTAGCACTCCGTAAAAAGAAAGGGACAGTGTTGGGCTTCTTTTTGCGTTGGATCAAACAATTTCAATCCATTCAAACCTGGTTAGGGCTGCACATTGGCCAAATTGCGGTGAAATTGGATACCAAAATGAACATGCAAAGTACCATCAGAAACGAGGCTAAAGAATTGGCCAAAAATCCGAAAGAACGGCTGAACGCCTACCGTTTTTATGGCAACCGTTTTTCTTACCGGGTGTTGTTTGTCATTACCGTCTCGCTGGCATTGATGGGGGTTTATTTGCCCAATCTGGAGCCCATTTCACCCATCGTTTTTGTGTATACTGGCATGGGCTTTTTGTTGATCCTGGTCGATTACATGTTCTATACCGGTAGGCGTGTGGTCGCTTTTGCCACCAATCCGCCCGATACGGCGATACTGAACCCTAATTTGCTCCAAAGGTTTTTCCTAAAAATCAATTGGCCAAACTCAGCCAGGTTGTTCTGTTGGTTCAGACTAAACCTAATCGCTTATGTTTTTTGGGTCATTGCCGTGTTTATACTCTTTTTTGCATCCAACTCTCACACTGCCCAGTACAATTTATTGGCCAAAAAACCGCAGCCAGAGCGCCTGAGTTTCCACCAATACCTGGATCAATGGGCTGAGGCCAGACGGGATACCCTGGAAAACCCGGCCACTAAAAGCTACTCTGTATTCATTTTTTCCGGCGAAGGCGGCGGCTCAAGGGCCGGATATTGGTCTTCAACTTGTTTGCTAGGGCTGGACAGCATGTTGGAACTGGACCTCAAGCAACATACCCTGGCCATCAGTGCGGTATCGGGTAGTTCGCCCGGCACCGTGGCTACACTGGCCTGGTGGGAGAACGGAAACGGGCCTGAGTATCGAGATTATTGTGCTGAGATTTACCAACACAATTTCATCAGTTCTGGTCTAGCTGGCAATGTATTTGGGGCTACCTTGCAGAAATTTTTGAGTTTTTTTTATTTCAAAAACCGCAATATCCGCTTGTGCGAAGAGGAAAGTGCAGCCATTGAGCGGGCTTTAAAAAAAGGCAAAAAACCGCGCAGATCAGTTCTTTCTTCGCTATACGCAAAAAATCAATTCGCCTGGGGTTCTTTCAGTGGACTTTACCAAAATCAAAATCGTGGCTGGCGGACCGATCTACCTTTGTTTTTCTCCAATTCCACCCACGTTCAAACCGGGCGTAGGGTGCTGATCAATCCGGTAATCAACCTATCCGCCGAGCCCCGTTTCATCAATGTCATTGATTTGTGCAAAAGGATAGCCGACAGCACCAATCAGGAACTGGCGCTGGTACATGCCGCCAATCTGTCGGAATTGTTCCCCTTCATGTCTGCCAGCGCGCACATCCCCAAGTTGGGCAACTATGCCGACGCGAGTTATTGCGAAAATTATGGCCTCAAATCCGCTTTCGAAATTTACCAGGCTTGCCAGGACTGGAAAACCAGTAAAGTAGGCGATTCCCTGGCTGCCAAATGCAATTTTTACGTGGTTGCATTGATGAATACGCACCCTACTTATTCCGCCAACTCGCCCAATCTGCCCATGGAAAAAAGTGTCCCGAGTGAAACCCTGGCCCCTTTGATCGCCATCGGCAATGTGGTATTGAGCAATAATCCCTTTAGTACCCGCGAAGAAATCAAGTCGGTTTTGCCCGAAAGTGCTTACCACGAGATGATTTTGAATCGTTCCAACTTGCCGCTGACGAGGGTACTGACGAAAAAAAATATGCGGACGATGGACAGCATCAGGACGCGGGAGTTGAAAGGGTTTCAGGAGTGGTATGGGGTGTCGCAGGGCAAATGAGGGGGCTGGAACATTTTACCACCTCTTATAATTTTGTTTGCACAAAAGGCACTTTGCCTGTATATTTAAAAAAAGACTAGTCACCTATGCTCAATCGCCGCACTTTCCTCCAGCAATCCGCCCTGCTCAGCATGGCCGCGCCTTTTTTATCCAAAATGACCTTTGCACCTTCCACCCCCCTGGAAGTCCACGTCTTCTCCAAGCACCTCCAGTTTTTAAATTACGCTGAAATGGCCGCTGCGGCGGCGGATATTGGTTTCAGTGGCATCGACCTCACCGTTCGCCCTGGTGGACATGTAGAACCTGCAACGGTAGCCCAACAACTGCCCCGCGCCGTTGAAGCCATTCGCCAAAAAGGGCTTTTGTCTACCCTCATGGTGACAGCGATCAACCATTTGCGCGATCCCCTCAACCAAACGGTGCTGGAAACCGCAGCCCAACAAGGCATCCAACACTATCGATTGGGCTGGTATCAGTACCCTGAGCAGTCGCCTCTTCCTGAGGCTCTGGAAAAGATGCAAAAAGACATGCAAGCCCTGTCCAAATTGAACAAAAAACTGGGCTTAAAAGGCTCTTACCAAAATCACTCTGGCCTATACGTGGGGGCGTCCATCTGGGAAGTTTGGGAATTGTTGGAGTATACTGCGCCAGGCATTATGGGTTGCCAGTACGACATCCGCCACGCCTGGGTGGAAGGAGGGCAATCCTGGCAAACCGGGCTCCGCCTCATCCATTCCCGCATCAATACCCTGGCCATCAAAGATTTTGTATGGGAAAAAACAGCCAAAGGCTGGCAGCTCAGCAATGTGCCCATCGGAACCGGGATGGTGGACTTTAAAACCTATTTCGGACTACTCAAAAAGTACAACATTCAGGTACCTGTTTCACTGCATTTTGAGTACGACCTGGGCGGAGCTGAGCACGGCAACAAAGACCTGGATGAAGCCAGCAAACGGAAGGTATATGCCGCAATGCGTCAGGATCTAGAGCGAGTGCAACAATTGTGGCAGGAGGCGTAAATTGATAAATTCACGTGAATTTTGAATTAACTGCGCAAAATGTGCGACTTCTACGAAGTCGTAAAACCTTAACTACTACCATTTTCTACAAATGTGTGACCTCACCGAGGTCATCAGATCGACTTCGTAGAAGTCGTACATTTGTAGAAAATGTTGCAAATGAGTTTTTCACGACTTCGTAGAAGTCGCACATTATTCGTTGTCAAGGCAATTAATTCAAAATTCACGTTAAATTTCTAGTCTTTCTTCTTCCGGTTCTCCCACTGCTTCCCGTACTTCTTCTTCATTTCCGCCTGATAATCCCGCTTCACGTTCACCTTTTTATTCTTATCCGATTTTTCATGAAAAGCGGGCCCAACATTTTTCTTCTGGGTGATTTTCACCTGAATCGTTTTCATGTTGATTTGTGGTTGCTCTTCGAGCAGCAGTTGTTCGGATAGCACCAAATCTTCCGGGAGCGGCAACTCAGGAATGCTATAATTCATCAATTCCTCCGTGGCCGCCAGCAACTCCATTTCTTTGGGGGTAACGAAGGAGATCGAGATGCCTTTTTTGTCTACGCGACCGGTGCGGCCAATGCGGTGGATGTAATTTTCAGGAGTATCGGGCATGTCAAAATTGAATACGTGGCTCACTTCCGACACATCGAGGCCGCGGGCAATCACGTCGGTGGCGATCAGAACCCGGCACTCCCCCGCTTGGAAGGCATTGACGGCAGCAAAACGCGCAGGTTGTGACTTGTTGGAGTGAATGACTTGCACCTTCAGGCTCCATTCCCCGTCCAGGAATTCAAAAATGCGGTCGGCCAGGCTTTTGGTTGAGGTAAACACCAGGACTTTATTCATCTCCGGGTTGTTGAGCAGCAGCAAGCGGAGCAGGTTCAACTTGCTGAAAAAGTTGGGCACCGAGTACCGACTCTGGTCGATGTTGCTCAGCGGTGTGCCCATGGGCGCGGCTTCGATGCGCACCAATTCCGGAAAATAATCCTCAATCACTGCATTGACATCTTCAGTGAGGGTCGCCGAAAAAAGCAGATTTTGGCGGCGATCAGGCAGGGCGTCGAAGATGTTTTTGAGCTGGGCGCGAAAACCCAGGTTCAACATCTCGTCAAATTCGTCAATCACCAGTTTTTTGATGCTCTGACCTTTAAAAGCGCCGAGCAGCAGCAAGTCGTTCAAGCGGCCGGGGGTACCCACCAACACATCCGCGCCTTCCATCACCTGGGCAGCCTGGGGTTTGAGGTTCACCCCCCCGTATACACCTACGGCCACGAGGCTCATGTATTTGCTCAGTTTTTCGATTTGCTCCACCACTTGTACCACAAGCTCACGAGTGGGGACGATGATCAAGAGCTGTGGTGTTCTTTTTTTGGCAAATTGGTATAGTCGCAGGCAGGGCAGTAGGTAAGCAAAGGTTTTGCCCGTACCCGTTTGAGCCAGGCCACACACATCTTTGCCCGCCATGATGACCGAAAAAGCCTTGGCCTGAATGGTGGTAGGTGTGCTCAAACCCAGGTCTTCCAGTGCATTTAGGAGTGGTTTGTTAAGATTTAAATCATTAAAAGTCATAAGCCTGCGATAATTTGGCCGCAAAGGTAGGCTTAAACGGGGATTCTTTTTCAGAAAAATTAATAAGAATTGTAGCGTTGAGAAAGTTGGTGCTACCGCACTACATTTTCACCGCATTTTTATATTTTCCCCATCCAATCGCATCACCAAACCTACACCATGAGAGCAAGCATACTGTTCCTACTCCTTAGCGTCAATCTTTTTGCCCAAAAAACGGCTACCCTACCCCGAAGCACCCCCGAAGCCGAAGGCGTTTCCTCCCAGGGCATCATCAATTTTTTAGAGGCCGCTAAAGCCAGCAAACATGAGTTTCACAGCTTTATGATCCTGCGCCACGGCAAGGTCATCGCGGAGGGTTGGTGGAATCCTTACCGCCCGGATCTCAAACACACCATGTATTCGGTGAGCAAAAGTTTTACGGCAACCGCCGTGGGGTTTGCCGTTTCCGAAAAGCTCCTGAGTGTCAACGACAAAGTCATCTCTTTTTTCCCCGACGATTTACCTGCCAACATCAGTCCCAACCTGGCTGAACTGCGCGTCAAGGACCTGCTCAGTATGAGCGTAGGCCACGACAAAGACCCGACCGGGCCAGTAGTCGGAGAAAAAAACTGGGTGGAGGCTTTCCTACAAATCCCCGTCCCTCATCAGCCGGGCACCAAGTTTGTCTACAATTCGGTAGCCACCTTCATGCTCTCCGCCATTGTACAAAAGGTGACCAAACAAAAAATGCTCGACTACCTCCAGCCGCGTTTGTTCACCCCGCTGGGCATTCAGGGCATCGACTGGGAAGTCAATCCGCAGGGCATCAACGTAGGTGGCTGGGGTTTGCGGCTCAAAACCGAAGACATGGCCAAATTTGGTCAGTTGTTTTTGCAAAAAGGCATGTGGAATGGCAAACAAATCCTGCCCGCCGCCTGGGTCGAGGAAGCCAGCACCATGAAAATCATGCAAAACCCCGATGCACCCGCCGAGCAAATGAAATCTAGCGACTGGATCCAGGGCTATTGCTACCAAATGTGGCGCAGTCGGCACAACTCCTACCGGGGCGATGGGGCCAATGGCCAGTACATTCTCGTACTGCCCGAGCAGGATGCAGTAATCATCACAACCGCCGAAGCACCCGATATGCAAGGGGAAATCAACCTGATTTGGGAACATCTTTTGCCCGCATTTAAGCCTAAAAAACTGCCCGCTGAACCCAAGGTACGGGCGGCGTTGGGGGCAAAAATTGCGGGATTGTACCTGCCTTTACCTCCCAAAAGCCCCATTTCGGCTACTCAAACCAGTTTGAATGGCAAAAACTACGGCGTGTTTACAGGCAACAAAAACCTGAAACAGGTCAGTTTTGATTTTGTCGACAACATTGCCTACCTGAATCTCCAAACTGATACTGCCCTGCACCGCATCGCCTTTGGATTTGGGCAATGGATCGAAGGTACCACCACCAAACTCGGCCCTTATCTGGTGGCGGGCGCACAATCCAATCGGGTCGGTATTGGCCCCTACAAAGTCGCAGGTGCCTACGTTTGGAAAGACAATAAAACGATTGAACTTACCCTGCGTTACATCGAAAGTCCCCATACCGAAACGATAGTTTGTAGCCTGGATGGAGATTATTTGAGTCTGGATTTCCAAAGTATTTTTAATCAAAACAACAACCAACGGCCCATCGCCAAAGCCGTACTGGCTCCCAAAACGAGCAACCCAGCCCGCCTGATTGTACGCGGTGACGACATGGGGTATTCCCACTCTGGCAACGAGGCACTCATCAAGTGTTACCGCGAAGGCATCCAAACTTCGATCGAGGTGATTGTACCGTCCCCCTGGTTTCCTGAAGCAGTGAAAATGTTGGCCCAAAACCCGGGCACCGACGTTGGCCTCCATTTTGCCATCACCAGCGAGTGGGACAACATCAAGTGGCGGCCCCTCACCGATGCCCCTAGTCTGCGCAATGCCGATGGCTATTTTTACCCGATGATTTACCCCAATGCCTATTACCCAAACCAATCGGTGATGACTAATGCCTGGAAAATTGAGGACATTGAAAAGGAATTAAGGGCGCAGATTGAAATGGCTAAAAAACACATTCCCAACCTGAGCCACATTTCTGGCCACATGAACAGCACCGGTTTCGACCCCGCTGTAAAAACCATGGCCCGCCGGGTAGCGGCCGAATACAAGCTGCCCATGGTAGATGTGGATGCCATGCAGGATTTTCAAATCAGCTACACGGGTTTTGATTTTAACAAAAAAACCACCGAACAGCGCATCCAGGGCTTCATCGACATGCTGGACAAACTGGAAGCGGGCAAAACCTACGTCTACGTGGAACACCCCGGCCTCGACAATGCTGAATTGCGGGCCATTCACCACATTGGGTACGAGGATGTGGCGCAAGGTCGTCAGGACGTGACCACCATTTTTACGAGTGAAAAGGTGAAGGAGGCATTGGTGAAAAAGGGAATAAAATTGGTGAGTTATCGGGAGGTGTTGAAACGGTGAAACACTGATTTTGGCTGTGCCAAATTTTTATTTCACTACGACGACCGACGAACACGACGTTTTGCGCTTCGCACTTTTACACCCGTGGTGCTTGATTTCTAAGGTGTTCTAAGGTGCCTAAGGTGGTTCAATTTAAAACGTCTATAGTGTTAAAATTTTTGAACCACCTTAGGCACCTTAGAACACCTTAGAACTGCACCTATGGCGCTCGCTCCCTCAAACCACCATTTCACAAAACACCATAGCCACCCAAAACCATGCGCCCCCTACCCTTTCTTTATTCAATTTTGAGTATTCCTTGATTTTCCAAAATGCAGTATGCGCTGAGTGATTTGAGTTTGTTGCGTTGACGTAATGGGTGAAATGCCATCAACGGAACTTTTGTGGCTTTTTTTTGCTTGACAGGATTTACACATAGCAACCTAAACCTAAAATGGACTCAATCCCCTTTACCGAACCCGTACTATTTTTAGAGTTTTTTGTCCGGGAAGTCACTTATATCGGAAGCGACCAGTCGGCAACATTTCCAAAAGGGACGCTTTTTTATACAGGAGAAAGTAATGCCAGCAGGGGTTACCTTCCCAGTTTCAATGAAGCGGTTTTTCGGGGAAATCCTCAAAACATTCTCCCCAGAGAAAAGAGTTTCGGATTCGTAGACGGTCAACCCTGCTTATTGGCTTCCCCAAAGCGCTATTTTCTGGATTGGATCGAAAACAATCCCCTGGACGCATTGCTCTGCATCGGGCGCGAAGCCTGGATGGAGGATCAATGGGTGCGGGGAGACGATCGGGAGCAGTTTTCTATTTTGCGGCCAGGTATCAGCCGCTTTACCGACATCGTCAATCAGGCCCCATTTCGTTTCAATGTGTGGATGCAGGATGAGGCGGGTACTTTGCTGACCGATTTCCCCAACTCGGAAGTCCGACAACCCCTGGAGGTGGGCCACACCTATTTGTTCCTCTGCCGTCAGGAGGAATACCTGGATCAAGGGTACCTGGTGAATCCCCATCGCAACCTTGTTTTGTTTGTGAAAAATCACGGGCTACATCGGGCGATCAGGTTGGTTTCACAAGCGGAGTTTGCGGGGTATGATGTGGCAAATTTGTGCAAGGAGCCTTATAAATTAAGGGATCACCGGAAAAGCAGGTTTAAATATTTGTTGGGGTAAACAAAATAGATTTATTGATCATGAACCACAACATCAGCACCTATCGCTCCCTTTTGCTCCTAATCGACTTGGACAAAACCGACCATGAACTCAAAGTCATCGGCGAACTTTTTTTGAGCGCGATGCTGGACTGGCCATCGGATGAGCGTTTGAGTATTCCAGAGTCTATCGCTGTGTTCAAACTCAATTTTGGCGACCCGCTTACGGTGGAGAATACCGCGCATTACCATGGGCCAGGGCCATACTCAAGCTGGAAAGGCGAAGCGGGAATCGCTTTGTCCCAGCTGATGGCACACGCACTCAAACACTTCGGCCTGACGGATTTTGACGCCATCATTGAGCTGCTGCTGAACCATTATGCCCAGCAATTCCTGCTCAGCAGCACCCAGAAGCCCCTCCAGAGCCAGGGCTATACCTACTTCCAGGTCTACGCTGGGGCTCTAAGCGAGGTGGATCAGGCCAATTGGCAAAACACCATGGCCAGCTATGGCCTGGACACTCAATACAATACCTGGAGCATCGAAACGCCTTTGAGCATGAACCTCGGCCAGTACCAATTGGTCAAAAATTGCATCAATCGACTGGCACCGCTGAAAGCACAATTGATGGCGGCCAAAGTGGCTTTCCCGGATTTGGAATACAACCTAAAGCTGGTACTTTGGACCAAAGAGGAGGATTTCCGCCTCGACCAGGCACAAATTCAGTGGCTGAGCGAACTGGGGGCGGGATTGGATGCTGAAGTGTTTCCACTATAAGGGCATGCTTTTTGAAAAAATCTTATCTTGGGATTTGAAGTATTTTCTACTTTTGCCGAGATGGGTTAGAATGGTCTCATAGTTCAACGGATAGAATAGGAGTTTCCTAAACTCTAGATACAGGTTCGATTCCTGTTGGGACCACATTAAATTATTTTACCCACTCCCCAAAATTAAGAACCTAGGCATTTTCTTTGACTCCACCCCTTCCCAAAACAGCAACGCTGATCAACCCCCCTCCGGCCTGATCAGCGTTACCCCATCACTCCACATCCTCAATGGTACATTTCAAATTGCACTGGCTTTTGGTATTCAATCCCGGCAGTGGCTATCAACAAATCAGTGGCCACCGCTTCGGCATCGTATTCGGCCAGGGCATACATGATCTGGTACCCGGTATTGAGTCGAAACGTTTCTGTGCCTGAAAAGCTGAGCAAGGTGTCGTTGTAGGTACGGGCATTCATTTTCCAGCGGCAGCTCGCGGTATTTTTGTCAACGCTCAAGTCGAGTATCTGCGGCGCAACAGACTGAAAGGCCTTGAAAAAATTCTTCATGAACACGGAGAGTTTCTGGCTGCCTTTGAAAGGCCTGCTGCCCGGCGCATCGCACATTTGACCCTCCTCAGGATGAAATTGCTGCACCCAGCCGCGAATGTCTTGCGTTTCAATGCATCTGAAATATTGAGCGACAACCTCTTTCACCCGTTCTTGGTCCAGATCATGGCTTTCTGTGTAGGGGCTGTAATCGGCAACCTGCCACTGCAACTCTTTTTCCATCACCACCTTGCCGCTCATGTGGCCATACCGAAAGTTGGTGATTTGGGTGTAGTCAAAAAACAACTGATCCAATTCAGGGAAAATAGAATTTGCGGCATGGCCAACCAGTCCGTTTACCTGGCTGCCGAGGGAGCCAAGGCTGGAAGCGCCCAATATTTTGCCGACCATCAGATAATGGTTGAACAAAAACGACTGGAAGCTACGCGTAAGGTCTTGAAAAGCAGAGAGCATGAGGTAAAAAACGACATGATCCTGCTGATTTTCTAAAACCATCAAGGGCGGCACGCCGATTTTTTTCAGGTGTGCACAAAAGCCCTCGAATACCTTTCTGGCCAGTGCTGGCACTTCGTGGATGCGCCGCGATTGTGCACCGCTGGCATCCCTCAAATTGACGCGCAGGCGGTGGTAATCGCGGTGCGACATGTACTCCAGGATACGTACAAAGAGCTGCTGCACCTCAATGATCCGGGCCACCTGCTTCAAAAAATCGGCGGTCTGCTTGGTGGGCAGTTCATCGTTGCACTTTTTGAGCATACAATGAACCACTGCAAACCAACTTTCTGCAATCAAATGTACACTTGCAAACAAGGTATCTTCCTGGCCATATCGGTTTTCCGTCCGCAATTCGGCTATTTTCAGCTCAATATCTTGCTTTTCAGTTTCACTCAGGGCTGGCCACTTCATCAACTTGCGCAGGCATTTGGTATCGTGCACAAATGCCCGCATGGTTTCTTCAAAAATCGTGCGCTTTTTTTCTTTGTCAATGTAAGGACGACGGTCTGATTCATTCATACGAGCGTTTTGCTGCAACAGCACCTCTGCGCAATACAAGGCTCGCAGGGGTGCGGTTGAATCATTACCCCATATGTTTTCATACTCATTCAAATGAAGGTACAAAGCATAGGGAGTTCTTTGCTGGGAGGACATAAATGCATTCATGTGTCAATTAAAATTATTATATGATAAAATATTGGGAATACGAACTGTATATTCTATGATCAAGCGCCAAACTCATTTATCCGTATACTATTGGCGCCAGGTGATTTGTATGGCTGGATTTTATAAATTTATAACGTTTTTTCCGGCAAGAATGTAGGGTGCTAGTCTCAAATAATTTGGTGCCAGGCCAGGCAGAAATTAACCCTACCGCTCCTCCCCTATCAACACCAAAATTCCCCACCTCCAAAAACACAAGTTCCCATAAAAAAATCCTATCTTACAGCAGTTGTTCTAAGTGCTCCTATCTCCGAATCCCCTTCCCAACTCACCTCGAATTGTACGGTAACTCATTCAAAGAAAGCAAGGGTTTCGATACCTTAACTGCTGACTTTTCATTTGCCAGAGATTAAACCGATACCGATGAATCAACTTTTTCCGCTGCCTATTTATACTTTCCTGAAAATTGCGAGTAAAAATGGAGGATTTTCCATCAAAAGGCTAAAAAACATCGTGCTTTGGATGGTCAAGCTTGTGCTGTTTGAGCCCTTGCGCTGGGTTGAATTGGCCACCCAGCAAAAACGGATCAATCGACATATCATTGGCGTGGATCCGGTTTTTATACTCGGTTTTTACCGCAGTGGCACCTCTTATCTGCATGAGTTCCTCACCCAGGACGAGCGTTTCGGCTACCATACCAATTTTCAAATGGTGTTTCCGGAAATAATGCTGAGTAGCGAAAAGTGGTTGTCCCCAAGCTTTGAATCCATTTTTCGCCTTTTTAAGATTTTTGATCCTGTGCATCGAGTCCCCCTCTCCTTTCGTTTTCCTGGCGAAGAGGACGGCGCCATGACCACTGCCTTAAATCCCCGGGGGGCAGGATGGGGCTATTTTTTTCCAAAAAAAATGATGGACTATTTTCAAAAATACGTTTTGTTCAAAAACCAGCCCAGTGCGGAAATCGAGGCATGGGCAAATGATTATGTTTTTCTACTCAAAAAGATATCGCTGGCCAGCGGCGGCAAGCCCTTGGTGCTGAAAAGCCCTCCCAATACCGCCAGAATAAAATTATTGCTCACTATTTTTCCAAATGCCAAGTTCATCTTCATTCACCGCAATCCCTATGAGGTTTATGCTTCAAATAAAAAATTCCTGCAGGTAACCCATGGTTTTTATGCGGTAGGAAGCACCCAGTCGATTGATTTCAACCAGATCATCCTGGATACCTATGCCCAAACCATGGAGCGTTATGTGCAGGAAAAAGACCTGATTCCCTCGGGGCACTTAATCGAGCTGGCCTACGACGATTTTGTCAAAGCACCCGTGGCCAGCTTAAAAAAGGTGTACGAGGCCCTGCATCTCCATGATTTTAGTGTTTGTGAGACCAGAATGAGCGCCTTTGCAGCCCGGCAAAAGACCTTTTCCAGCCTTCAACATGACTTACCGGAGGGGGAAAGGCGGATCGCTTCCGAAAAGTTAGAACCCTTTCTTCGGCGCTGGAATTACCCTAGGAGGCAATGATAATATTAGTGTTCATTCTGCCCCTGGTTTTGACACTAACCATCAACTAAAATATTCCTCGCCCCCTTTAAAACTAGCCAAATATGGAAACCAAAACAAAAGTTAGCCCTGAACTTTATCCATTCAAGAGTCAATTCATGGCCATCGCGGGCCATCGTTATCACTACATTGAAGCGGGCGAGGGAGATCCCGTAGTGATGATCCACGGCAATCCCTCCTGGTCTTTTTATTTTCGGATACTCATCCAAAAGCTTTCTCCCGCTTACCACTGCCTGGCCCCGGATCACATCGGTATGGGTTATTCCGACAAGCCGGGAGATGCAGCTTACAACTACACCCTGCCCCAACGGGTCAAAGACCTCGAGGAATTCCTCGAAGCCAAAGGCATTAACCAGAATATCACCCTCATTGTACACGATTGGGGCGGAGCCATCGGCATGAGTTACGCACGGCGCCACCCCGAAGCCATCAAAAAACTCGTCATCCTGAACACCTCGGCGTTCCACATCCCGGAAGGCAAACGTTTGCCCCTGCTGCTGCACTTGACCCGTACGCCCATCGGGGCCTTCGTGGTTCGGGCCTTCAATGGTTTTAGCGCTGCGGCCACCCACATTGGGGTAAAACGCAGCAGGATGTCCCGGGAATTGCGCCAGGCTTATTGCGCCCCTTACAATTCCTGGCACAATCGCATTGCTACCCTGCGTTTTGTACAAGACATTCCGCTCAAAAAAGGCGATCCAGGATTTGACTATGTGGAGGACTTACAAAACCATCTGCACCTATTCCGAAATACGCCCGTACTCATCGCCTGGGGACTAAAAGACGAGGTTTTTGACATCCATTTCCTGAATAAATGGATCGAGTACCTGCCGCAGGCGCAAGTGCATCGTTTTGAGGACTGCGGACACTATGTGCTAGAAGATGCGCAAGAGGAGATCGGTAAATTGATCCACGATTTTTTAGCCAAGGGGCGATAAAAAAATAAGTGCTCATTTTGCCAAAGGATTAGATAAGTAAACGCTTCATTTCAAGTGCCTTATCTAATCCTTTGGCTCAAGAAAAATGAGCACTTATTTTTGCCCCACTACCAATTGACATGAAGACCTACAACATCGCATCCACCTTGTATGAAATGGCCGCTGCATCCCCCGACAAGTTGGCCATTGCCATGCCCGCCGCACCCGGAAAACCGCTGCCGAAAAACGGGCCCATCCCCTACCACCACATCAGTTTTAAAGAACTGGCTGACGATACCAATTGTCTCTCCCGCGGTTTGTTGGCATCGGGATTTCAGGCTGGTGACCGGGTGGTGCTCATGGTGCCCCCCAGTGTTGCATTTTTTAGCCTCATTTTTGCCTTTCTCCAAGCCGGGATCATCCCGGTGCTGATCGACCCGGGGATCGGGATCAAAAACCTAAAACAATGCATCGATGAGGCCAGCCCGGTAGGGTTCATCGGCATTACCAAAGCCCAGGTGGCACGAGTACTGCTGGCTTGGGGAAAATCGAGTATCAAAAAAAAGGTCACCATTGGGCCAAGGCTGTTTTGGGGTGGGCACAG
The DNA here is from genome assembly GCA_027486765.1 of Saprospiraceae bacterium. Taxonomy (GTDB): domain Bacteria; phylum Bacteroidota; class Bacteroidia; order Chitinophagales; family Saprospiraceae; genus Haliscomenobacter. The sequence goes on along the minus strand of JAIXOO010000296.1, from coordinate 16,641 downwards.
TTTTCAAAAAATCAAAGCAGCTGGTCGCTCCAATGCCCCAGTCGAGTTCTTTGCGGCCAAGCCCGACGATTTGGCCAGCATCTCCTTCACCAGTGGCTCAACCGGGGTTCCTAAAGGCGTTATGTCAACCCAAGGCAGTATGCGTCGGCAAATCGATCTCATCCGCAGCACCTACAACATTGCCCCCGATGAGATCGATCTGCCCACTTTTCCACCCTTTGCCCTGCTTAACCCCATTATTGGCGTAAGCACGGTCATTCCGGACATGGACGCTACCCGGCCAGCCGACGTTGACCCACAGCGCATCATTCGGGTGGTGGAGCAGTTCAAGATCACCAGCATGTTTGGCTCCCCCGCGCTACTTGACCGGGTGGGGCGGTATGGGGAAGTAAACCAGGTCAAACTGCCCAGTCTCAAAAGGGTACTTTCGGCCGGTGCTCCAGTTCCTGCCAAGGCGCTGCGGCGCTTTTCGAGCATGCTCAACCCCAATACACAGATATTCACCCCTTATGGTGCTACCGAAGCGATGCCCGTGGCCTCTATCGGCAGCCATGAAATCTTGCAGGAAACCATGCAGCAGCTCAGCGAAAATGGCGCTGGCATTTGTATCGGCAAACCAGTGGATGGCCTCGATGCTCAAATAATCCGCATTACCGAAGAACCTATTGCCTTTTGGTCGGATGCATTGAAAGTGGTGCCCGGAGAAATCGGGGAAATTACCGTAAAGGGACTCCACGTAACCCAGGCCTACTTCAACCGGGATGCTGCCACCAAAATGGCCAAAATCCAGGACGGCGACAACATCTGGCACCGGATGGGCGACTTGGGGTATCAAGACGCAACAGGCAGGCTCTGGTTTTGCGGGCGTAAAGCCCACCGGGTGCAGTTGCTCGACAAAGAGTTGTATTCAGTTCAGTGTGAAGCCATTTTCAACAAACATCCACAAGTGCACCGTACCGCACTGGTGGGAGTTGGGAAAAAAGCGATCCTTTGTGTAGAAATAGACCAAGACGCTGCCAATCCCAACCCAGAGCAGCTCAAAAAAGAACTATTGTCCTGGGCAGCCGAAAATGAGCTAACCAAAAGCATCCAAACCATTCTTTTCCATCCCGCTTTCCCGGTGGACATCCGGCACAACGCTAAAATATTCCGGGAAAAACTGGCCAGTTGGGCAGCGGGCCAATCCTTGGAAACGAAAATCAACTGACATGAAAGTATTGGTAACTGGTGGTGGAGGTTTTTTAGGGTTTGCCATTGTGGAACAATTGCTTACGGAGGGCTATGAGGTGCTAAGTTATGCACGGAGCAGGTATGATGCCCTGGAAAAACTGGGCGTTGCCCAATACCAGGGTGACCTTAGCGACTATGCGGCTTTAAAAACTGCCCTGCGCGGCTGCGAAGCCGTGTTCCACGTGGCTGGCAAAATTGGCAATTGGGGGACTTACGCCTCTTTTTACGAAACCAACGTCAGAGGCACCGAAAACCTACTAAAGGCTTGCTTCGAACTCCAGGTTCAATACCTGATCTACACCAGTTCGCCCAGTGTGGTCTACAATGGTACTTCTGAGGGTAAGGATGAGCGCCTGCCTTACCCCCCAAAATTCGACGCTTATTACCCACAAACCAAGGCCATCGCCGAACAGGCAGTGCTCAAAGCCAACTGTGCAGCCCTGCGCACCTGCGCCCTGCGCCCGCACCTGATCTGGGGCCCTGGAGATTTCCATTTCTTACCCAGTCTACTTCTCCGACAAAGCAAAGGTCGGTTGCGTTTACCCAGCGACGAAAAATACCGCATCGACACCATTTACATTGACAATGCTGCACGGGCTCATGTGCAGGCTTTCAAGGTTATGCGCCACAATCCTGCGGCGGTGTCGGGTAAGGCTTATTTTCTTTCTCAAGACGAGCCAATTGGTATCCGGGAATTCTTCAACCGCTTGTTGGACACCTGTGGCCGGCCTGCAGTGAACAAGACCATTAGCCCCCAGGTAGCACTATTTACCGGTTGGTTGCTACAGCATACTTTCAGGCTGTTCAACGTGCAGTCGGAGCCCCCTTTAACCCTCTTTGTGGCAAAACACCTGGCAAGTTCTCATTGGTATGACATTTCTGCGGCCAAGCGGGATTTCGGCTACGTGCCCAGCGTCTCCATCGAGGAGGGATTGAAGCGTTTAAAAGCCTGGGTTGAAGCAACCCATCCTTACCAGTTGCCTGATTAGCTGCAAATTGGTCAGCCATTCCAGCTTAAGCATCAGCTTCATTTTGGCAAAAAATCATTCCTTTCATCGAAAATAAATATGCGAATATTTATTCAAAACTCATGCAACAGTGAAAAAACTACCTCATTCATCTCGGCGCAAAACGCTTGCCAATGGGCGGCCAGATTACTACATCACTCCTACGCGGGATTTCACTCAGTACACCAAGGATTGCGAGGAGAAATACTGGAACAAAGAAACGGCATTTGATTGGGATCAGGACGTTCGGCTCAATCTGAAGCAGCATTTGGAACACCTTAGCTCCGAAGATTTGTCAAAAATTGGTCTGCTGGTCTTGCCCATGATCGAAGAGACCATAACATACAAGATAGAACAGATCCAACAAAAACAACTTCCTCTGAATGAAGACGCGCTGAAAGACATCGAAGAATGTGTCCCCTTTGACCGAACAACCATTCAGCAAGCTTTATCGATTCAATCGCCACTGAAACAGCTCCAATTCTCGGTTTCAACCGTAAAAGACCAATTGGAAATTCTCCAGAGTGAATTGTTGGACTTACGCGAACAACAACGGCTGGGATTATTCAAGGCAGAGAACGAGGTCAAACACCTGAAAACCGCAGCCGAACAACAAACCCAGGCAGCAGCCTTATCCCAGTTGACCAATCAAATCGGACAGCTTAAACAGGAACTCCAACAACTCGAGGCACAATGTGTACTCGAAGCAAAGCACCTGAAAACCAAAATCCAAACGGAGCTTCAGGTCATTGAGCACCTCATTTTGCAAGATCTGCAAGAAACCCGGGAACTGATTCGACGGACTGTACAGGCTAAGGATTTACCCGCAGACGCCCAGGATTTATCGCGTTTGAAGGATTTGATCTGGAAACGCCAAATCAGAGGGCTCAAAGACATTGCCAACCACGCACTGGTGGTGGAGCAGAGCGCAATTGCACCTTTAACAATGGGCATCATCCATTACAAACGCCATCGGGAGATTCAGGAGGCGATGACCACCTTTATCAATGATGAAGCCAAACATTCGGCTACTTTCCGGCGATTTTTGGTCGAAAAATTAGAGGCCAAAGAATTTGTTTCACCCATTCTCATCAAGGGTGCCAATCGCTACATGTGGCTGGCGCGCCTGATCCCAAGCACAGGTTTTTTTCTGGCCGTGATCGTTGAAGCGATTGGAGCAGCATCTCTTGAGTTTTTTGGCACAGCAAAGTACATGCCCGATGCACTGTTCTGTAGCATTTGTAAAACCATCGCGGAGCAGGACGAAAAAAGACACATGGATTTGTGTGTGGCCATTTACAATGAGCTGTACCGAAAAGGCAATAAATGGGAACGGATGCGAAACAAAATGGCTTTAAAAATGATCCTGAAGTCCGTGTATTCGGATAAAACCGAAGACCACCAGCTCATTCAGGCCTTCCGTGCTTTTGGAGTAGACTCCAAATTTCTGTACCAGCACATCCTCGGTCGCTTGAGCCAGCAGTTGGCCAGAATAAGTTTGTATGTTGAGCCCGAAGCCCTGCGGGCAATCATCGGCCGTAAATAATTCAGACTGGCGCGTTTACCGTTCAACGGTTGGTCGCGCGGGGTTATTGAAGCTCCCTTTGTTTTGAACGATGATGAAAATAACCTGCACACTCAGGATCGCCGCAAAGAAACACCAAACGGAAATAACGTAGTGCGTATACGCCACAAACGAGAAGACCAAGGACCCCAACATGGTCACCGCCAATAGTTTCATCCATTTCATAGTGGATAGGAAAATGGGGATAACTGTTGCCAAAAAATAGGCCCCCCGATGCAAAATCCGGTAGGGGAAATGCATGGTAAAACGAATGTGCCGGGATTCAACAATTGCAGAAACCTCATGAACAAACAAGCAGTAGAGCATGTACGTGGAAAGTATCCCACCAATCAGCACAAAATAGGAGATCAATTTTTTTCTGGCTTTATCCGGCTCGATTAACCAAAGGGCCAAGGGTGCCAAAGTAGGCCAAATGACCTGGGAAATCAGTAGAAAAATGTACATGGACGAATCATGCCAGGAGGCCAATTTCGGGTTGCTAAAACTCAGCCACAACATCCCTTCGGAGCATTGCTGCACACCAAACAGAAATGGTACACTGGCAAAGGCCAGCATTTTGGGCGATTCAATTTTTTTAATGGCAACAAAGCCCGCCCCTGCCAGTAGAGCAGCGGCACCAAAACTTGCACTTGCTGAGAAACACATAAATCTTGATATTTTTTTACTCGTTACCAAGTTAACTAATCCATCTTATAAGTACCAGTAAAATTACAAGCATATTGGGTTGCCCTCAATCTCATCGGTCATTTTGGGTTGCCCCTGTCCACACTTTAAATATTTTTTTAATTTACTTTCCCTTCCCACCCTCTTTGGCATCACTTTTGTAAACGCTAAAGCAGCTTCCTGCGTTATCAGGAAGGAATACCGTTCAAAACAACATAGAAAGATGAAGAGGATCAAGTTTTGCCTGACTTGGGTAGGGTTGCTGCTGTTACACGCTGCCTTCGCCCAAACGTTTACCCCCCTGACCATTGAAGTAGAAACCGAAACGGGTTTACTCAGCAATCCCTGGGGCGGTGGGCTCAACTGTCCGCAGCTGTCCGACGCCGATCTCAACCGCGATGGGCTCAACGATTTGTACCTCTTTGACCGTACCGCCAACCTGCATTTGGCTTACCGGCGACAAGGCAACCAGTATGTATTTGCCCCCGAGTTGGTACAAAACTTCCCGGAGCTGACCGAATGGAGTATGCTACGCGATTACAATGGCGATGGCATCAGCGACATCATTGCCTATTCCGACGTACCCGGTATTGACGGTGTGACAGCTTACACCGGATTCTGGCAAGACAACAAACTTGCCTTCAAGCGTTACCCCTTCAAAGGCCCCTTCAACTTGGCTTTTTTTCCGCTCAAATCTGGCGGCAAAGCTCAGGTCTACATCACCCGCATCGACATCCCCTCCATCGAAGATGTGGATTGTGACTCCGATCTGGACATCCTCACGTTTAACATTTCGGGGGGCTACATCGAGTTTTATCAAAACCAGTCGGTGGAAAAAGGGTATGGCCGCGATAGTATGATTTTTACGCTACAAACCAGTTGCTGGGGTGGCATTTACGAAGATGGCCTCAGCGCCAACATGAATCTGGCTGCCGCGCCCGGGCAATGTTTCCAAAGCAATGGCACTTCTGTTGATTTCCGCCACGCGGGTTCTACCCTCACTACCACCGATGTGGACAACGACGGCGACATAGACCTTTTTGTAGGTGATGTTTCCTTCAACAACATCAATCTGCTGACCAATGGCGGCACCTGCAAACAAGCCTGGTTCAACAAACAAGATCCGCGTTTCCCGGGCAACGATAAAGGGGTAGACCTGCCCATTTTTCCCGCTGTATATATGGTCGATGTGAATGCTGATGGCAAAAAAGAAGTGCTGGTGGCCCCCAATGAGAACAACGGCTCGGAAGACGTTAATGTGCTGTGGCTGTATGAAAATGGTGGCAGTAGCCAAAGCCCCGAGTTCAAATTTAAACAAGATAATTTTTTGGTCAAAGACATGATCGACCTGGGTACCAGTGCCTACCCTACTTTTGTGGACTACAACGCTGATGGCTTGATGGATTTGGTGGTGGGCAATGGTGCGCGCTTTTTGCCACAAGGGCAACGCTCCATCGGCCTTCATTTGTTTCAAAATGTGGGCACTGCCCAAAAGCCCAAATACCGTCTGGTCGATCGCGATTGGCTGGGCATGAACCAATACAACCGGGAAAATTTTGCCCTGTCTCCTACCTTTGGCGACATGGATGGTGACCAGGATTTGGACATCATCGTGGGCGCAGAATTTGGTCAATTGTACTACGCCGAAAACACTGCCGGTCCTGGCAAAACCATGAAATTCGGGCTTTGGCAGGCCAAATACATGGGCATCGACATTGGTCAGGGTGCCATCCCACAAATTATAGATGTAAACGGCGACAAACTCCCCGACATCGTCCTGGGCAACCGCCGGGGCAATATCAGTTATTTTCAAAATACGGGCACCTTGCAAAAAGCCGCATTTGCCGCGCTGGATAATGCCGCGCCCAATATCCAACGCCTGGGTAAAGTGGATGGCACGGCTGAGGGCAATTTTATTGGCTACAGTGCGCCCTTGTTTTTCCGCCAAAATCAAAGTCTACGCCTCTTGCTGGGCACTGAGCACGGCGAATTGCGCCTGTACGACAACATCGACAACAACCTCGCAGGCACCTTCAACATGAGCGACAACAAGCTGGGGGGCATGCGCCTGGGTGGCCGTACCAAAGCTGATTTGGCCGACATCAACGGCGATGGTTTTTTGGACATGGTGGTGGGCAACGCCCGAGGGGGATTGAGCTTGTACAGCACAACTTTTCGCAGCAGCCAAACCACGGCGGTACGGGAGCCACTGGCCAATCGAGCGCTGAACTTGGTGCCGAATCCGGCTAGTGATTGGGTTTCTATCCCTGGTTTGGGTGATAAAGAGGGAATCCTGACCGTTTTTGACATGGCTGGACGACAGGTGATGCAGCAAAATACCAATCGTTATACCAACGAAATTCAAATCCGGGATTGGACGCCGGGGGTGTATGTGTTCAGGCTGAGCACGGAAGGGAAGGTGTTTAGTGGAAAGTTGGTGAAGCGCGGGGAATAGAGCGGCAACAACCTGAGGTGATTCTTTAGTGCCTTAGGTTTCTTAGGTGGTTAAAAACCTTAAAACACATTTTTTTAACCACCTAAGAAACCAAAGACACCAAAGACACACTTTAGAAATTCCCAGTAAGCTGGGCAGTATTGCAATAAGGGCAAATGGGCCTCATCAAGCTAAATTTCCTTGCCCTACGGCGATCGTACTCAAACTCAACTGCCCGCCGACCAATTCCACCACCAAGCTGAACTGCTTCAAATCCAGCAACAACCACTCCAAGTGACTAGCCGGAGCTTCAGGTGCCTGACCAGCTTCCTCATTGGCACCCAAATTGGCCGTCATCGTCGTCAAGGTATTTCTGCTCAAAGTCAAATCCACTGAACCCAACTTCATTTTTCCACCACCCGCCATTGCCGATGCCTCCGAACTCGGAAACAGTGGTATGAGCACAATGGACAATACCTGCGCATTGGGATCAAAAACAACGTTGAAATGGGCTTGGGTGGGATCCAAAAGGGTGGTACGCACCAACATGTCGGGTGCCAAAGGCCCCACTGGAGCAATGTTTAAGTCTGCTCCTTCCAGGCTAACTACCAGGCCGGTACTTAGGACAAAAGTTTGAACCTGCCCTTCTTCTTCATCCATCAGGAACAACTTGTCCGTAGTGGGCTCAAGGATAATATGGTTTTTCATGTTTAGGTGTTTTAGCGATACTATTATTCCTAAGGTGCTCTAAGGTGCCTAAGGTGGTTCAAAATTATATGGCCCTTCGGGCCTTTTTTGTTTTGAACCACCTTAGGCACCTTAGAGCACCTTAGTTATGATGCATCTACGATGCTATCAGCGAAGCTATAAACGTATTTAGTAGCCCAATATTTCCAACATTGCTTCAGATGTTTGTTCGGCCTGGTACAAACGATCCACGATGTTCCCCTGTGGGTCTTTGTAAATGAGGATGTGTTTGGGAGAAGGGATCAGACAATGTTTGATGCCACCGTAGCCGCTGATTTGGTCCTGGTAGGCACCCGTATGGAAAAAGCCCAGGAACAAACGTTCTGGATCACCGTTTTCAAAGGTAGGCAGGTATACCTGAGCCTGATTGACCTCCGCATTGTAATAATCTGAATTGTCGCAGCTCAGGCCGCCGATGTTCACCCGCTGGTACTCGTTGTACCACTTGTTGATGGGCAGCAAAATGAAACGTTCGCCGATACCCCAAACATCGGGTAAGGTGGTCATCAGGGAATTGTCGATCATGTACCAGCGCTCCGCGTCGTTTTGTTGCTTTTGGTTCAAAACCGAAAAAAGCGTCGCCCCGCTCTCCCCTACCGTGTATTTACCAAACTCGGTGAAAAGGTCTGGCTCGGGCACCTGTTCTTTCTGACAAGCCTGAAGAATGGTTTTGACAATCTCCTTGATCATGTATTTGTAGTCGAACTCAAAACCCAGGGAGTTGCGGATGGGCATGCCCCCACCGATGTTCAGGATTTCCAGGTCTTCGGATTCGCGGCGCAAATTGGCATACAAGCGCACTGCTTTGCGCAATTCACCCCAATAATACAAGCTGTCTTTGACGCCAGTATCGACAAAAAAGTGCAGCAAAGTGAGTTTAAACTTGGGGTTGTCTTTGATTTTTTCTCTAAAAAAAGGCATCACGTCCGAGTTGCGGATGCCCAGGCGGGAGGTGTAAAACTCAAAATTGGGTTCTTCTTCCGTAGCTACCCGAATGCCAATTTTGCACTGCCCGGTCAAATGCTGGTCGTAATATTCGATCTCATCAATGTTGTCACAAACCGGGATCACGTTTTCAAAGCCATCGTGGATCAAATCAATGATGCGTTGCTTGTAGTGATCGGGCTTAAAACCATTGCACACGATGGTAATGTTCTTGTCGATCAGGCCCTTTTTATACAACTTGCGGATCAGGTCGATGTCAAAAGCGGAGGAGGTTTCCAATTGCACCTCGTGTTTGATGGCTTCCTCCAGGATGTAGCTAAAGTGGTTGCTTTTGGTACAGTAGCAATACTGGTACTTGCCCTTGTAGTTGAGCGACTTCATGGCTCGGGTGAACAAATTGCGCGCCTTTTTGATTTGGGCACCAATTTTGGGTAAATAGGTCAGTTTCAGTGGAGTGCCGTATTTTTCAATGAGGTACATCAGAGGTACACCATTGAACACCAAATAACCATTGACATCGATGTCAAACCCTTCTTGTGGAAAATAAAAGGTTTGGTCGATCAGGTCGAAGTATCTGTTGGTTCCGTTCACTTTAGCCAGAGATTTTTAATGGTGGATCAAACAAGCTCAAAAAGCGTTGCAAAGCTAATATTTGCACCCATTAATTCTTGTGAAATCGTGTAAATTGTGGCGCTAAAAAAAGACACCATGCAGCAAATCGACGCCCTCAATCAAGTGGCAGAATTCCACCGTACCTTCCACCATCCCATCGAAGCCCAACCCGTCATCCCCTCCGAAGCGCGCTGCCGCCTGCGGGTAGCCCTGCTGGAAGAAGAAGTTGCCGAGCTAAAAACGGCCATTGCCAAAGGTGACCTGGTCGAAATTGCCGACGCCCTCTGCGACATCCAATACGTACTCAGTGGGGCCGTGCTGGAGTTTGGCATGGGCGAAAAATTCCGTGAACTCTTCGACGAAGTGCAGCGCTCCAACATGAGTAAAGTGTGTAAAACACTAGGTGAAGCCCAAGCTACCGCCGCCTATTACCAGCAGGAACGCGGTGTGGAAAGTTACATCAGGGAGGTGCCACCCTATTTTCTGGTGTACCGCAAGGATGACGACAAAACTTTAAAATCGATCAATTATTCTCCAGCGAATCTGGAAAAAATACTGCTTTAACCTGGTTCCAAAGTTCCTGAGTTCCAAAGTCCCAGGGTTGGGGTTCCAAGGTTTGACTTGAACCCTGGAACTTTGGAACTCAGGAACCCTGGAACCTCATAATAACAGATTTATGAAAAAACAATCACTCATTTTCCTCCTTCTAGGCTTTAGCCTGTACCTCGGTGCCCAAAAAGCGCCTGAATTTGCCATTGCCCAATCCGAAGTTGAAATTCCCCTGCGTTTTTTGGCCGCGGATGAATTGGGCGGCCGCCGGACCGGCTCTAACGGCAACTTGATTGCGGCTCGCTACATCGCCGAGCATCTTCGGACTTACGGCTACTCCATGGCTCCAGGTATGAATTCCTACTTCCAGCCCATTGCTTTTCAGGCGAGCACACCGCCAGCAGAGGCCAGCTTGATGATTGGTAAAACCGAATACAAATTCAAGGAAGATTTCATCGTGATGACTGGCGACGCCACCAAGCTCAGCAAACTAGAGGTTGTGTTTGCGGGCAATGGCTGGATCGATGAAAAAACTGGCCAAGACGATTACAAAGGCAAGGATGTCAAAGGCAAACTGGTCGTTGTGTTGCCTGGCGCACCCAATGAAACGTCACCACAAGCCGTTTTTCGAGCCATGTCCAAAAAACGCGACTGGGCCTATGAGCGCGGCGCAGCGGGTTTGATCGAGCTGTACCGCTTGTCTTTCCCCTGGAATTTTTTCACCAGTTATTTTGGTAAAGAAAGCCTGGGCGTAGCGCCCAAAGAAGGCCCCAAGGCCTCCAATAAAATGTTCTACGCCTGGTTGAAAGAAAAAAATACCGTCAGCGATATCAAGGATTTGCAAGAAGGCAAAAAGTTGAAGGCCAACCTGAGTAGCTCCGGGTTTATGCGGCGCATGGTGCCCAGCCAAAACGTGGTGGGTGTACTCGAAGGCAGCGACCCACAACTCAAAGACGAATACCTGATCGTCAGTGCGCACTACGACCACGTAGGCATTGGTAAAGAAGGGGGTGGCGCTTATTCCAAAGAGGACAGCATCTTCAATGGCGCCCGCGACAATGCGATGGGTACAGTGGCCCTACTCACCGCCGCCAAAGCGCTGGCGCTGCAAAAGCCCAAACGCTCGGTGATCATGCTGGCGGTAACGGGTGAAGAATTGGGCCTATTGGGCAGCCAATATTACGCCGACAACCCGCTGATTCCCCTCAATAAGTGTATTTTCAACCTCAATACCGACGGGGCTGGCTACAACAGCACCGAGCACATCTCGATCATTGGTTGGAGCCGCACGGGCACGGATGCACTGATTGAGCAAGCGGCCAACAGTGTAGGTTTGAAGGTTTTTCCAGAGCCCGCTCCTGAGCAGAACCTCTTCGACCGCTCCGACAACGTGTCTTTTGCGGTAAAAGGGGTGCCTGCACTGGATTTCAGCCCTGGTCTTACCAAATTTGACGACGTCATCGCCAAGTATTACCACCAGGTAGCCGACCAAGCCGAATCGATCGACCTACCTTATTTCCTCAAGTACTGCCAGTCCTTTTCTCATCTGGCGCGCCTCATCGCCGACAATGCCCAGCGGCCACAGTGGAAGGCGGGCGATAAGTATGAGAAGGCAGGGATGGAATTGTATAAAAAGTAATAAAGTTGAAGAGTTGAAGGGTTGAAAAGAAGTTTTTAAGTTTATGAGACCAATCGTCTTTCAAACCATCAAACCTTTCAACTTCTTTTCAACCTTTCAACTCTTCAACTTTTCACCTAAAATGAAAAACCAACACACCCTCGGCATCCTGGCCGTACTCATCGGGGCCACCGTTTGGAGCACGGGCGGTTTGTGCATCAAGTTGCTGCCTTACGATCCGTACACGATTCTCTTTTACCGCTCGATTTTTGCGGCATTGACTTTTTTGGCCTTCTTCCGGCAACGGGCACTCACCCTGACTCCCATCATCGGTGCCGTTGGTTTGCAATACGCTGGGTTGGCGATTTGTTTTGTGGTTGCCACCAAGACCACTACGGCTGCCAATGCCGTTTTGTTGCAATACACTGCACCGATCTACGTGTTTTTACTCGAACCCATTTTGTTTAAGTTCAAACTGACCCGGCTGAACATCATTACGGTGATAGTCTGTTTTGTGGGCATGTTGCTCTTTTTTGCCGAGGATTTGGGAGGGGGGAATCTAAAAGGAAATCTGATTGCGCTTCTATCAGGTGTGCTGTTGGCCGCCATGATGATCACTCAGCGTTTTAACCAAAAGGAGCATTACGATGCGGGTCTGTTTTGGGGGAACATCTTCATTGCGCTGATCTGTTTGCCCTGGTATTTACAATCAGCTACCCCTACTTTCGAGCATTGGACTTTGTTTTTCATTCTGGGGGTCATTCAAATTGGAGTAGGTTACATGTTGTTTAACTATGGGCTCAAACGTACCCTGGCCATCGAGAGTGTGCTGCTGGCTATGATGGAACCAATTTTGAATCCCGTGTGGGTTTTTATTGGGTACGGAGAAAAACCAGGTATGTGGACCATTTTGGGCGGGCTAGTGATTTTGAGCATGCTGGCGGTACAGGTGATTGTGGGGGAAAAAGGACGGCAAAAGCCCGAAGTTCAACTTTAAAAAACTACATTTAGAGCCTGTTTACCTAACATCAAATCTGCTTACGTACCATGTTCAAACAACTCTTGCTTTCCATTTGCTGCATCAGTTTCAGCCTGGCCATTCATGCTGCGAAGGTCGATACGGTTGAAATCACCAGTAGTTTTTTGCAGCGCAAAGTCAAAATCGCGGTGGTTACCCCCAAGGGTTACCAAAGTGGCCAAGCTACTTACCCAACCATGTACTTGTTGCACGGGGGCAATGGTAAATTCAGCGATTGGTTGATGGCCCCACCCGACAAAAACCTGGTGCACCGCATTGCTGACGAATACAACCTCATCATCGTACTGCCCGAAGGTGGTACTGGGGGGTATTACCTGGATAGCCCGATCAATCCAGCCAGCCATTACGAAAGTTTCATCACCAAAGAAGTCATCGCCAAGGTGGATGGCACTTACCGCAGCATCAAGGAAAAAACTGGTCGGGTCATTTGTGGTCTGAGCATGGGTGGACACGGTGCCTTTTACCTCGCCACCCGCAATCCCCAGCTCTTTTGTGCTGCAGGCAGCATGAGTGGTGCCCTCGACATCAACACTGACAACTGGGACGTTACCCCCGAGCGCCGCAAGGCCATTGCCGACCGCCAAAGCAACCTTTGGCCACCCAAAGCAGAAAATCCAGCTTTTTACTACAACAATTCAGTGGTGAACATGGCCGATAAAATGAAGACTAATGGGCTGCCCATCAAGTTCGATTGTGGCGTGGACGACTTCCTGATCGGCCCCAATCGGGAATTGCACCGCCGCCTCTTGTACAACAAAACCCCTCACGAATATACCGAGCGCCCTGGTGCCCATACCTGGGAGTATTGGCAAAATGCGCTGCCAGATCACGTAGCGTTTTTCCAAAAAGTATGGAAGAGCAACGGAACCTTAAAATAAAAGGTTCCAAAGTTCCAGGTTCCAAAGTTCCAAGGTTCCAGAGTTCCAAAGTTCTACTACCGAACCCTGGAACTCTGGAACCCAGGAACCTTAGAACCCTAAAAAAACTCCCATGTCCTCTCGAAAAGTTCTCACTGGCGGCCAACGTTTCCGCAAAGCCTACCGCACTGCCCTGCAGGTCATGCTGAGTTATGCGGGTTTTTTCCTGGGCAAACGTTTGTTTGGGCAGCGCTACTACGACCTGCGCATCGAAAAGCTGCACATCCGCAATGCCGAGCGGGTCAAACGAGCCATTTTGGAGCTCGATGGGCTGTTCATCAAAATTGGGCAGATGTTGTCCATCCTCAGCAATTTTTTGCCGGAGACTTTTCAAAAACCGCTGGAGGAATTGCAGGACAAAATCCCCGCTCGCCCCTACGAGCAGGTACGCGAGCGCGTACGCAGCGAGCTGGGCAAATACCCGGAAGACTTATTTAGCCGCTTTGACGTAGAGCCACTAGCGGCGGCTTCCATTGGCCAGGCTCACCGCGCCCAATTGCCCGACGGAACCGAAGTAGTCGTCAAAGTCCAACACATGGGCATCGAGGCCACTGCGCGCATCGACCTGGAAATCATCCGCCGATTGATTCAAGTCAGCGCCTGGTTTTACAACATCAAGGGGATGGATTATGTGTACACCCAGGTCAAATTGATGATTGAGGAAGAACTGGATTTCAGAAAAGAGGCGTCGTCCATGGAAAAAATCCGGCTCAATTTGTTGGACGAAGTGGGCTTAAACATTCCCCTGATTCACCCCACTTATTCCGCTACCCGGGTCATGACCAGCACCTGGCATGATGGGGTCAAAATTTCTAACCTGGAGCAAATCGACGCCTGGAAACTGGATCGCCGAGCACTGGCCAGCACCTTATTACGGGCTTACAGCAAAATGGTGCTCAAGGATGGTTTTTACCACGCCGATCCCCATCCAGGGAATATTTTGGTGCAAAAAGACGGCACTTTGGTACTACTCGACTTTGGTGCAACCGGGCAACTCAGCCCCGCCCTCAAGGAGGGCATCCCCAAACTGATCGAATCCGCCGTAAAAAACGATACCCAGGGCATCATCGAAGCGATCCGCCTGATGGGCTTCCTGGCCGATGGGCGCGAGGCGGAACAAATGGCCGAAAAAATGGTCGCCGCCATGCGCAACTTCCTGCAAAATGAAGTCAAGCTGGAAGGTTTGAACTTCAAAGACATCCAGGTCAATCCCTTCAACAATAGCATGGTCGCCCTGATTCAGGACATCGGCATCAGCGGCATCACGGGGACGGTGACAGTGCCGAAAGACTGGATTTTACTCAATCGGGCTTTGACCTTGTTGTTGGGCATTTGCAATACCCTGGATCCTAAGCTCAATCCATTGGAAGTGGTGCGTCCCTACGCCACGGAGTTGGTAAAAGACCAGCAAGGGGGCTGGTTTGGTTTTGTCCGCAACCTACTGCAAGGCACCCTGGTCAATCTGCTGGCCCTACCCGACGAGCTGCGCAAAACCTTACAAAAAGCGAACAAAGGACAATTGGAAGTGCGTACGCCAGATATTCGGGATGGCGCAAAGTTGTTGTATTTGGCGGCCCGGCAGTGGTTAATGGCCTTGTTGGCTTTGGCAGCTGTGGTGCTGGCGCAATGGTTGTTGAAGATTGAAGAGCACAATTCGGCACGCTGGGCTTATGGAGTGGCGGCGCTGTTTGGCTGGTTGTTTGTGGGCGCTTGGCGGAAGGGAGGGAAGATTTTTCGAAATATGAACTAAGTATACCGACCAGACTATGCTAAAGGATAAAAAAATTGTCATCATTGGCGGCACCACGGGCATCGGGCTTTCCGCAGCCAAAGCCTTTGTCAAGGCAGGCGCCCAAGTCGTTTTGGTGGGCAGAAACCCGGAAAGTGGCCAGGCTGCTCAAACTTTGCTCGGTGACTTGGCCCGAGTGTACAGCGGCGACGCCTCCGATCCTGCCACTGCCGAAAAGGCCATTGAGATGTGCCTCGAAGCTTTTGGCGATTTTAATGGCCTGTACCACGTAGCCGGTGGCAGTGGCCGCAAATTTGGCGATGGCCCGCTACACGAACTCAGTCTGGAAGGCTGGAACAAAACCTTCGAACTGAACCTCACCAGTCTCATGCTCTCCAACCAGGCTGCCATCCGCAGGTTTCGGGCCTTGGACAAAGCTGGTACAATCCTAAACATGGGTTCGGTACTGGGTTTTTCACCTTCTCCTAAATACTTTGTTACACATGCCTATGCTGCCGCTAAATCAGCCGTCGTTGGTTTTACCAAATCCATTGCCGCTTATTACGCTGCCGACAACATTCGGGTCAACCTCCTGGCCCCGGCTCTGGTGGAAACCCCCATGTCGGAACGGGCCAGCAAAGATGAGACCATCCTGAGTTTTGTCAAAACCAAACAACCGCTGGATGGAGGCCGCAATGGCAGGCCCGAAGACTTGGATGGTGCGGCCATCTACTTCATGTCCGATGCTTCCAAGTTCACTACGGGCCAAACCTTGTATGTCGACGGTGGTTGGGAGGTCTCAGAGGGCCAATACTAATATATTTGCAAAAAAATCAACTCAACAGAATTGCAAAATCCAATGTCTTATACACAAACCTACCTCCAAAAATGCCAGGGCCTACTGGAAACCGTAGCCCAGCAAGAAACGAACATCCAGCGCGTAGCTGCTATTTTTACCAAGTCCATCCTCGCTGGCCGCATGGTACACGTGTTTGGCAGTGGCCACAGCCGCATCATGGTGGAGGAAATGTGGCCGCGTTACGGCTCTTTTCCCGGCTTTAACCCCATCGTTGAATTATCCCTGACTTTTCACAACCTCGTGGTAGGTGCCAATGGACAACGGCAGGCCATGTTTTTGGAAAATATCTCCGGCCTGGCCACTCAAATTTTGCGGAATTTCGACTTGTCTGACGTAGATGCTGCCCTAATCATTTCCTCCTCTGGCTGCAACGTAGTCCCCATCGAAATGGCCGAGTTGTTCCAACAAAAAGGCATCAAAACCGTAGGCATCATTTCGCAGCAGCACTCCGAGGCCAGCACCAGCAAACGCCAGGATGGCCACAAACTGCAAGACTTCTGCGACATTGTACTCGATTCGGGCGCACCAGTCGGCGATGCGATGGTACAGATTGAAAACCTGGATACCCCCGTGGCACCTGGCTCTACAGTGGGGTCCTGTATGCTCATCAATTGCATCAAAGCCGAGTTGGCCAATTTGCTGACCCAGGCCGGCCATCCGCCTAAAGTATTGACTGCCGGAGCGGTGATTGGTGCCGAACGCGCTAC
>JAIXOO010000297.1 GCA_027486765.1 Saprospiraceae bacterium | reverse complement strand
TCTATTTCACCAAAAATAACAACCGACTGTCCAATGAGAACCTTATCATTGTTGTTAGCTCTAGCTTTTACGGTTAGTTTCAGCCATGCACAAACTGCCGATGAAATCATCAACAAATACCTCACCGCCACTGGAGGAGTAGAAAATTGGCAAAAACTGGAAGGCGTCAAGATGTCAGCCAAAGTCAACCAGGGCGGAATGGACATTCCCCTCGATATTTTCAACCTCAAAGATGGCCGCCAAATGACGGTGTTTACATTTCAGGGCAAAACCATCAAACAAGGTGTATATGATGGGACTACCCTTTGGAGCACCAACTTCATGACCATGAAGCCAGAAAAAAGCGACGCAGAATCCACCGAGATTTTCAAAACTGGGCTTGGGGACTTCCCTGATCCTTTCGTGAATTACACTGCCAGAGGTTATAAGGTAGAACTGATCGGTAAAGAGACCGTGGAAGGCACCGAAACCTTCAAAATCAAGTTGACCAAAAAGCCTATGGTCATTGAAGGCAAACCCGAAGAAAATGTGTCATTTTACTTTTTTGATGCGGAAGAATTTATCCCCATCATGGTCGAAACAGAAATCAAACTTGGGCCAGCCAAGGGAAAAATCTCTCAAGTTACCATGAGTGATTACCAAGAAGTCAACGGGCTCTTTTTTCCATTTTCGCTGGGACAGGGCGTTAAAGGAGCCGGTAGCCAACCCATCACCATGACCAAAATTGAGTTGAATCCTCAAGTGGATCCTAAGGAATTTGTTTTCACCGAGGAGAAATAAGGGGCGATAAAAAACAAGGGGTCATTTTGCCCCGCTTTTAAGGATCTAAAAATAGTGCCTGAACCACAGGCCAATGAAACTGCTTTTTAACTTGACATCAACCAGGACTAAACGCCTATTGATCAGGTAGAAAGCAGTTTTTTTTATTTTACCAAATTCCTAATTCAAAAACAATGCATCAACTATATCGTTTTTTGTGCCTGGCGCTTTTGTTGCCCGCACTGCTTCCTGCACAGGACGCCACCACCCGTGGCAAAGAATTATTCGGCGACCTCCGTGCACGCCAAATCGGCCCCGCGATCATGAGTGGTCGCATCAGCGACATTGAGCTGCATCCCAGCAACCCCAAAATCATTTACGTCGGTACTGCCGGCGGTGGCGTTTGGAAAAGCAACGATGGAGGTGCCCGCTTCAATTCCGTTTTTGACAACCATTGCCAATCCATCGGTGCAGTTGCCGTCGATCCAAGCGCTCCCGACAATGTGGTGTGGGTGGGCACAGGCGAAACCTGGACCCGTAACAGCGTTTCCTTTGGCGACGGCATCTACCGCACCGGGGATGGAGGCCTCAACTGGACCAAGATGGGACTGGAAAAATCCGAGCGGATCGCCAGCATCATCGTCAATCCCAAAAATTCCAATGAGGTGTACGTAGGTGTACTGGGCGCCTTGTGGAGCGACAGTGAAGAGCGTGGCGTGTACAAAACGAGCGACGGAGGCAAAACCTGGAGCAAAATCCTTTATGTGGACGCCACAACCGGCTGTGCCGATATGGTGATGGACCCGAGTAACCCATCAATATTGTATGCCTCTTTTTGGGAATTCCGCCGTACCGCCTGGTCATTCAATTCGGGGGGCAACAACAGCGCCTTGTACAAATCCATTGACGGGGGCAAAACCTGGAATAAAATCCACAATGGCTTCCCCAATGGCAAATTGGGCCGGATGGGCATCGCCATTGCCGCTTCCAACCCCAAAATCCTGTACACCGTCATCGAGTCCGAACAAGACAAAGACAAAGGTTTGTATCGCAGCGATGACGCCGGGGCTTCCTGGAAGCAACTGAACAACGACTTTGGCATCGTAGTACGGCCCTTTTATTTTTCCCGAATCACCGTTGATCCCCGCAACCCAGAAGTTATTGCCAAAGGGGGGCTTTCCGGCTCGATTTCGCGCGATGGAGGTAAAACCTTCCGCAATTTGGGGGCCATGCACTCCGACATTCACGACATCGTTTTTTCCATCAATGACTCTGAACGGATGTTTGTAGGAACGGATGGAGGCGTATACCGTTCCTGGAATGGGGGAACTACGATGGAAATCGTGGCAAACCTGCCAGTTTCTCAGTATTACCACGTCAGTGTTGACAATCAGGAGCCTTACAACATTTACGGTGGCTTACAGGACAACAACACCTGGTATGGGCCTTCCTCATCCCCCGGAGGTATTGAAGCGCGCGATTGGCAATTGATTGGGGTCGGCGACGGGTTTCGGGCACTCCCCCACCCCACCAAGCGCATCGTCTATTCGGAAATGCAAGGCGCTGAAAATGTTTGGCGGACTGACTTGGAAAAGAACAAAATCCGCGTCATTCAGCCTCTACCCGTCATTGGCGACCCTAAATTGCGTTGGAACTGGAATCCTCCCATGGCCACCAGCGCACTTCGCCCGGATCGCCTTTACATGGGCAGCCAGTTTTTGCACAAATCTGACGATATGGGCGACACCTGGGTCAAGATATCCCCCGACCTCACGACCAACAACCCAGCTAAAACCAGTCAAGGAAACTCGGGAGGCCTCTCGACCGACAACTCCGGTGCTGAAAACCATTGTACCATTTTTACCATTGCCGAATCGCCCCTTGATGAAAAAGTCATTTGGGTAGGTACCGACGATGGCAACGTACAAGTCACCCAGGATGCCGGAAAAACCTGGAAAAACGTCAATACCAACTTGCCTGGGTTACCCGCAGGCACCTGGTGTTACCACATCGAAGCCAGCAGTTTCAACAAGGGCACCGCTTATGCCGTTTTCGAGGGGCATTCCCACGGCGACATGCAGCCCTACGCCTACAAAACCACCAATTTTGGTGCCACTTGGACTTCTGTGCTGACCCCAGACGTAGAGGGAGTTGCCCGCAACATCCAAGAGGATTTTGTCAACCCCAACTTGCTCTTTTTAGGCACGGAATTTGGCTTGTACATCAGCATGAATGCAGGAAAAAGCTGGTATAAATTCACCAACAACATGCCAGCAGTAGCCGTTTACTACCTTGAAATTCAACGCAAGACCAATGACCTGGTCATGGGTACCCACGGCCGGGGCGTCATTATTTTGGACGACATCAGTCCCTTGCGTCAAATCACCGATGAAGTATTGGCCAAAGATTTGCACTTTTTCAAAAACCGCCCTGCGATCATGTACGAAGAAAGCAGCTTTGGGGGCACCGCCGGGGAAATGGAATTCGTGGGCCCCAATCCCTCCAGGGCAGGCCAAATTGTATACTACCTCAAAAAACGCCATAGCCTGGGCAAATTCACCATGGAAATCCAGAATGCCGCCGGGCAAAAAGTACATGAAATCACGCCAGGCAAATCCAAAGGCATCAACATCGTTGAGTGGGGTTATGCAGGCAAAGTGCCCAAGATCGCCAAAGGTCAAACCATCAGCCGGGAAGGGGCGACGCCAGCGCCTATCCCCGCCGGGAAATACAAAATTGTGGTGCAAAAAGGAACGGAAACCTATACCCACGATTGGGACATTTCCTATGATCCAAAGTCGGCCATCACGTTAGAGGATCGCAAGCTGAAAGAAGCGACGGTACAGAAGGTGTTCGACATGACCCAATCTCTGGCCTACCTGGTCTACGAACTGGATGAAACCATCAACGGAGCGAAACAACTGATGAGCAAAAATACGGGCTTGTCCAGCACCCTTACCCCGATGTTGGCGGAGTACAACAAATTGAAGGAAACCTTAGTCGTTACGACGGGTGACAACTATGTATCCGCTGGTGAGCCTCAATTGCGGGAACACCTGGCTAGCCTTTTCAGCAACTTAGCTTCAGGTTTGTACAAGCCTTCGGCCAATGAGTTAGCCAACCTCAAACGCCTGGAGACGGAGTTCAACGCCGCCAAAGTTGAACTACAAAAGCTGAAAGGTAAACATGCTGCCAAGTTGAACGAGTTGTTGGCTCAAAATCAGCTGGCAGCTATTGCCATCAAACCTTTTGAGGAGTTTTTGAAGTTGCCGTAAGGTACCCTATAATATCTTAGGTGTTTCTTAAGTGCCTTAGGTTTCTTAGGTGGTAAAAAAAACCAAGCCTCGCGAAGCGGGGCAAAATTTCACCACCTAAGAAACCTAAGGCACTTAAGAAACACCTAAGTATTTCAAAAAGGAAAAATCAGCAAAGCATGTTGGCTAACCGTAGCAAAATCCCGCCAAACCCGATTGATTTCGGTATGGGTTTTGGCAGCTTCTAGCCCAGCAAAAGGATAAAGTTTTGCATTGGTTTCACGGCAGACTTGGGTGAGTTTACGGCTGAGCTGGCTGATTTTTTTCAAAGTTGCTGGGGTGATTTTACGATTGATTTCTAGCTCAGTCCAGGAATTTT
>JAIXOO010000202.1 GCA_027486765.1 Saprospiraceae bacterium | reverse complement strand
TTCAATGGCAAAGACCTGGACAATTGGGTGGGGAACAAAACGGACTACGTGGTAGACAACTACACGCTGGCCATTTATCCAACGGCTACCCAAAACCGGGGCAACTTGTACACGGCCAAAGAATACGGCGACTTTATTTTCCGCTTTGAATTCCAATTGACGCCAGGTGCGAACAATGGCTTGGGTATCCACGCACCATTGGAAGGCGACGCGGCGTACGTGGGCAAGGAAATCCAGATTTTGGACAACACCGCTTCGATTTATGCCAAATTAGAGCAATACCAGTACCATGGTTCGGTATACGGCGTGATGCCTGCCAAGCGTGATTTCCTGAAACCAGTAGGGGAGTGGAACCAGGAAGAAGTATACGTCAAAGGCAACTTCATCCGCGTTACCCTGAATGGAACGGTGATTGTGGAAGGAGACATGAAAGAAGCTTCTAAAAATGGCACCCTGGATCACAAGGATCACCCGGGATTGAACCGGAATACGGGCCATATCGGCTTTTTGGGGCATGGTTCGATCCTGAAATTCCGGAACATCCGTATTAAGGACCTGACTAAGTAATATTCTGAGGTGTTTCTTAGGTGCCTCAGGTTTCTTAGGTGGTGAAATTATCCTGCTCTGCAGGTTTTTGTTTTTTCACCACCTAAGAAACCTGAGGCACCTAAGGGGCACCTCAGTAGTTATTTCTTTTTCTTAGTTTTTCCGGTAGTTTTACCCTTGGCCGCCTGCGCCTTTACAGCTTCCTCATGCGCCAGCTTTCGGGCCTTATAGGCATTGAACCGCTCGGTCCATTTAGCCCGTTCCGAAGCATTGAGTTTTTCCAAACGAGCTGTCGTCAATTCAATTCTTTCCTTCAAACCAGCAGGGGCTTGATCGATGAATTTTTTCCGCCCATTTCCCGTTTTAATCAATTGAAATTTATCGTATAAATCACCGACGGTGGTGTAGGCCTCATAGGTCATGGTGTCTTTGTTGACATGCACCAATTGGTACAATTGCGTTTCTACCGCCGCCCGGTCAATCCAGGACAACAAGTTAGACAAGTACATCTTCGGCCCACTCACCGATACCGCGTAAACTGGTCCGGTGGAGTCAATCACCGTTGCTCCGCTGGGCAAATTGTTGCCGCCCCGCGCATAGGTATGGTCGTGCCCCTGGAGCACCACATCCACATTGTATTTGTCAAACAAGGTTTTGAAGCCGCTGCGCAAAGCCGGAGTGTCCCGATCACCCGCTGGCGAAAAGACCGGGTGGTGCATGGTCACCACGGTCCATTTGTTGGGGTTGTTTTTCAGCACCTGATCCAACCATATCATTTGACTGATGCTGTCTTTATCAAAATAGAGGTAGGCTGTTGAGTTGAGCGAAATCACCCTGGTCCCTTGATAATCGACGTAATAAGCACTTTCTTCCAATCCAGCGGGGCCGTTTTCTGGCAAGGTGAAAGAAGGGCGATAATGCTTACTCAACGCAGTTTGATTGTTGATGCGTGGATATTCGTGGTTGCCCGGAGTAATGATGCTGGGGATGTTTTGATAAATCCAACCTCCGGCATAAAACCATTCGCCCCATTCCTGGTCGCGTTGGGCCACATTGATCAAATCCCCGGCGTGCAGCATGAAGTCGGCTTTGGGCAAATCGCTATAGGCTTGGCGAATGGTGCGCGACCACTTGGATTTCAGGTCGTTTTGAGCATCACCAAAGTAGATGAAGGAAAAGGGGGCTTCTTTGGCCTCTGCGGTGCGAAAGTGAACCCATTCACTCCAAATGTTCATGCCATCGCCGACGCGGTAGGCATACAGCGTATTGGGTTTTAAACCAGTGAAATTGAGCGAGTGATAATGTGCTGCACTTAGATCACTGACCAGCATTTCGCTCGCAGCCTCGGTCACTTTGATGCTGTCAAAATCGGGACCCGCATTGGCCAAAGCAATTTGCCCTGCTCCTTTGCTTATACTCACTGAGGTACGCCAATTGACGGCAAAGGAAGTACTGGGATCGGTTTTCCAACTGGTGATGATGCGGTCGGGTACCGGGGTGGGAGGGTAGTAGTCCACGGGTTGGCTTTGGGCATTCAACAAGTAGACACTGAGTAAAAAAAGTAAACTGAGTAGGTTTCTCATGAGAGGACAAATTTGGGTAAACATATCAAATAAGTATCACAAACAATAAAGTTACCACAAAGGACACAATGGCAGCACAAAGGACACAAAGATATCACGTTGACAATGCCTTATTCTTAAGGTTGTATTTCTGTTGACCTCGTTTTGGGCAGTAGACTTCGTCAACGTCTAACTTTGTGTCCTTTGTGCTGCCATTGTGTCCTTTGTGCTAAAAAAATGCCGCTTTGGTCTTTTTCTCAAAGATACAGAGCGGTCCAAGTTTATTGTTAATCCTTCTTGTCCAAATTCGGCAACAAAAACGCATCCAATGGACTCGGTTGCGCCATCATTTTTTCAATCTCTTCCACCGTCCGTGGCGCAGTTTTTGACAGCAACTCGTACCCATCCTTGGTGATCAGCACATCATCCTCAATGCGCACCCCGATGCCCCACCATTTGGGATCACAAGGACTATTGGGGGGAATGTAAATGCCCGGCTCCACGGTGAGAACCATCCCTTCGGCCATCGGCGCGCCTGTGCTGCGGTCGTGTACATCCAGTCCAATGTGGTGAGAAACCCCGTGTGGGAAATACTCGTGTTGAGCGCCGGGTTTGATCAAGCCCAGTTCCGCTAAACGTTTGTCGGCAATTTCCCGGCAAATGCGGGTGGTTTCACGCATCGCTGTGCCCGGTTTGCACACTTTGAAAGCTGCTTCCTGTGCCTCCAGGACAATGTTGTAAATGGCTTTTTGTTCCTCCGAAAAAGTACCATCAGCAGGAACAGTGCGGGTAATGTCGGCGGTGTAGCCGTGGTATTCAGCTCCCAAGTCCATGAGCACCAAATCGGTGGAGACCCGTTGGCGGTTGTTTTCTACATAGTGCAATACGCAAGAGTTATGCCCGGAGCCTACGATCGATGGGTAACCCTCATATTCCGAACCGTACCGGCGAAAAACAAACTCGTGGATGCCCCGGATTTCCATTTCAGACATGGCGGGGTGCATGGCTTTCATCACTTCCACCTGGCCTTGGCAGGATACATCTACGGCTTTGCGCAGCAGTTTTAACTCAGCAGCGGTTTTGACCATGCGCAATTGGCCCATTTTTCCTCCCAGTGAACTGGCATCCAGGTTCTTAGGCAAAGTCGGGATTTTGGCGACAATCTTTTTGGCTTCTTTGCCGGAACCCGCTTTGATGAAGGCTTGCAAGTGTTCATCATTGCGCATGCCGGGGTTTCGACCATAGCGGGCAAAGACACTTTCCGCCACCTGTTTGTAATTGTCTTCGGTGACTTCGCGCAATTGGGCATACATGGTCTCTCTGGCCCCATTGTAATTGCTGGGGATGCCCGCTTTGTCCCGGAATTGCTGGATCAAGTCGTACAAATCGGCCTCTCCGCCAGCATCGCGTACATCGTTTTTGAAGTCAAAAAAGAGCACCTTGTCAAAGGCCGAAAAATCGATTTTTTTATCCTTAAATTCCTTGTGGTCAAAGGTATTGGCAATGCCCAATTTGGATTTGACACCCTCTGGCCCCAGGCGTTTGCCATCCCAACGCTCGCGGAGGGGATCGCGGCTTTGGGCGTAAAACAACTCGGTGTATTTGTTGCCTTTGTCATCCGTTTGTTCGTCGGCAAACAAAATCAGCATGGCGTTGGGCTCCTGGTAGCCAGTGAGGTAGTAAAAATCAGGATCCTGGTGGTAGAGGTAGTCCACATCGTTGGAACGGTTGCGCACCGGGTTGGCGAAAAATACGGCAACACCTTTGGGCGGTAATATTTTGCGCAAGGCTTCGCGGCGACCGAGGTGGAAGTCGGAAGTGAGGAGGTCCTGGGGCTCATCTTGGGCGAAGATGCTTGCACTAATCGAGCAGATAAGGAGGAGGAGAATCAATCGGGTCATGGTTGTTTTGGTTGAGGGTGTTTGAATGAGTTGGCCAAAGTTAAGGTGTAGGGGGGAATTTTTTGAGGGGGATTTTTTTTTGGGGGGGGCAATACGGAAACAGAGAAAATGCCGGGAATTTGATCTAAAGTTCGGTTGATTGGAAAATTTAATAGGTTGATGGCTTGTTGGATAAACTATTCATTGCTATATTGGCATCTGGAATAATTACAATACTGCATACGTAAACCACTTAGACGAAAGAAAACGATTTGTGGACTAAGCGAACTTACCCGCAACAGACGACTAAGTAAGGTGTAATGA
Organism: Saprospiraceae bacterium; assembly: GCA_027486765.1. GTDB lineage: Bacteria > Bacteroidota > Bacteroidia > Chitinophagales > Saprospiraceae > Haliscomenobacter. Next base: position 12,960 of record JAIXOO010000202.1, on the reverse strand, counting down.
TGCAATGTGGGTTTCGGTTAGTTGATGTTGATACATGTTGGCGGTAAGTGTGAAAACACACACTGACATAAAAACAAATAAAATGGACATATATCAAAAAGCTGAGGAACAAATTGTTGACAAGCAGAAAATTGTGGACTTTGATATAAAAGAGTTTACAATCGAGCTTTTAATTAGTAAGTATCTTACAGGTATTGAATCTGACGATAACGACATTTTCATTCCAACTTATCAAAGAAATTTTGTTTGGGACAATGACAGACAATCCAAGTTCATAGAATCTGTTTTATTGGGCTTGCCAATTCCTTACATTTTTTCTGCTGACACAGAGGGCAGACTTGAAATAGTAGATGGTTCACAACGATTAAGAACACTAGTTGCATATTATTCTAACAACTTAATTCTCAAAAACCTTGAGATCCTGACAAACCTGAATGGGTTTAAGTATCAAGATTTAATTAAGTCTAGACAGAGAAAATTTTTGAATTCAACAATCAGAATGATTGCTCTTTCAGATAAAAGTGATGAAGATGTAAGATTTATGATGTTTGAGAGGATAAATACTGGAAGTGCAATTCTCAAGGACATGGAAAAACGTAAAGGTATTTTTGGTGGTAAATTCATGGACTTCGTTTACAATGAATGTTCAAAACATCCTTTATTCATTCGAAATACAAAATTCACAGAAAGACTTGAAAAACGTGGCGAACCTCAAGAATTAATCATCAGATTTTTTGCCTACTCTGACAGTTACAAATTAGTTAAAACGGGTGTAAATGAGTTCTTGAATGAATTTGTAGATTCAAATAATAAATCCTTTAATAAGGCAAGGTATACTCAAGAATTTGACAACATGCTCAAATTCGTTGACCAGTACTTTCCAGATGGTTTTATAAAATCAAAAACCTCAAACAAAACACCGAGAGTTAGATTTGATGCAATTTCAGTTGGAGTAAATTTGGCATTACGGGAAAACCCCAAATTGAAACCTACTGATTTAAGTTGGTTAAATAGTAAAACATTTAATGACTTAATTACAAAAGGTGGTCAGAATGCTCCGACAGCGATTAAAGAAAGAATCGAATTTGTTTACTACAAATTAATCAACGGCTAATGGTTACGGTTTTAGCTGACTTTGAAAAAAGAGTAACAGAAATTGAATTATTTTTCAAGCACCTTGAAAACTTGGAAATTGATGGAGCTTTGTTATATTTTCCAAATAGGACGAGGCGTAAAATTCAACCTCACAATAATGAACTTATTAAAGTATTCAAAGCCAATGTTTTTCTACTTTTATATAACCTCGCAGAATCATCAATTAAACAGTCGCTTACTGAAGTATACGATACCATTTCTTCAGAGAATTTAACTTATCAAGATGTAATTGATGAAATAAAGAAAATTTGGATAGCCCAAAATCATGACAACTTTCGTAATAAGGGGACTGAGAATATTTTTATTGCTATTAATCAATTAGCAAATGAAATTATTGATTTAAAATTTGATTCTACAAAAGTAATATCGGGCAATATTGACAGTAGAAAAATTAGAGAATTTTCAGCTAAACATGGCTTTTCTGATAGGACTCATAAGAATGCCAATAATGGAAATAAGCTTCACCAAGTTAAGACGCAGCGCAATAACTTGGCTCATGGTAATATCTCGTTTGCAGAGTGTGGTAGAAACTACGGAATTGGTCAATTAAAGGACACAAAAAAAGAGGTAGTTCTGTATTTACGGAACATACTTCGAAATATAAAAAAATACTTGGATGACAGAGACTATGCGATATAACCGACTAACCGCGGACATCGGTTTGGTAATATGGCGGCTGAAGTGCGTATGCGAAACATTTGTGTAAGAACATTTGTGCTAAAAATTCACCACATCGCCAAGCCTCAAAACGTAGTGGATGGGCAACAGCGATTAATAACTCTAACATTTCTTTTTTCCAAGCTTCGCGATTTAATTTAAGAGGAGGCCGCAAAAGCGAAATTCAAAAAACCTAAAATTGCGAAAAAAAATATGAAGTATTTTATGTTAGTAACAGTTCAAATCAAAAGTTGATGAACCAAACACAAACAAATGAGGCTCCTTATTTTATGGCCTACCACGCATTTATTGTTGGTATTAATAACTATACAATTGTATCCCCTTTGCATACTGCCATAAATGATTCTCAAAAACTTAGTTCTCTACTTGAAGAAAAATATGACTATCAGACCCATTTATGCACAAATCCAACAGGTAAAGACCTGATTGCCTACCTCGAAGGGATGACAACAAGGATAGAAGAAAAAGATTGTGTCCTTTTCTATTTTGCAGGTCATGGTATTGCATCTGATAGTGATAAAGGGCTAAAAGGCTTTATCGTTCCCACCGATGGTGATATGAGTCACGAAGAGAGTTTGATATCCATGTCTTTTTTGCTCAGTACGTTTTCAAAACTAAGATGTAAACACTTTTTATTGATTCTTGATTGCTGTTTTGCAGGGGCATTTCGTTGGGCTGAAAAGTATCGGGATACAGCCAGATATGAAGATATTTTATTTCAACAACATTATTACTATTACATTCAAAACCCTTCATGGCAAGTTTTAACCTCAACTTCCCACACTCAGAAGGCTTTAGACTCTATTTTTGGTACAAGAGAAACAATAGAAGCACAACACTCTCCTTTTTCTGCCTGCTTGATAAACGGATTGAAAGGAGCAGCGGACAGAAATGAAGATAAGATTATCACTACCGCCGAACTATATAGCTATTTACAAGAGCGCCTTACAACGATTACAGGAAATCAGGGCAATCTTCAAAATGTCGGTTTCTTTCCTTTGGAAATGCATGGCAATGGTGAATTTATGTTTATTCCAAAAGATTTTGACCCTTCTAAATTGACTGTAAAAAATTACGAGAATCCTTATATGGGCTTGCAAGCTTACTCGGATGAAGAAAAAGATTTGTTTTTTGGTAGAAAAAAAGCCATAGAAGAGTTACTTGTCAAAACGTTTGAAAATACCTTAACTGTTGTGGTTGGCGCTTCAGGAACAGGTAAATCTTCGTTAGTAAAAGCGGGTATTTTGCCAGTATTGAAGCAAAAAGGGTTAAAATATCAAGAAATGCGTCCAAGTAAAGACCCTTTGGCAGAATTAACGAATCTAAAAAATGATTTTGAGGTTTTGGTCATTGACCAATTTGAAGAACTCATTACGCAATCAGAGCAAGATTCAGCTTCAAAATTCATAGGAATACTAAGGGAGTGGGTTCAGTTGAAAGAAAAGAGGATTATTATTACTATCCGTATTGATTTTGAACCACAAATTGATAAAACAGGCATAGAAGCCGCATGGAAAGTAGGGCGTTTTCTGATACCACCTTTTACGCCCGAGGAATTGCGAGAGGTCATTATCACTCCTGCTGCAAGGGTCGGACGGTTCATAGAACCGATAACCTTAGTGGATGATATTATTAGTGAAGTGGTGCATTATTCGGGTTCTTTGCCTTTGTTGTCATTCACTATGAGTGAATTATTCCAACAATGCAAAGAAAATCCTTATCGCCACATTCGACAAATCGATTATGAAGCATTGGGGGGTGTGACTGGTTCACTTCAAAAAAGTGCAGACAATATTGTCAGTGGCTTAAACGAAGCTGAACAGCGCACTTTGAAGTACATTATGTTGCGTATGGTTTCATTTTCAGGGGGTGAAATTGCTGGTAAACGTGTAATGCTTAAAGATCTAGAATTTAGTAATGTCCTAGAAAATAAAAATGTTACAAGCATTTTGGACAAATTGACGGAAGCCCGATTGATTGTCCGAAATACTGATACCCACGATCATCCCTATATCGAACCTGCTCACGATGCTTTGATAAAAACTTGGAGCACTTTATATGTCTGGATAAAGAAATTTAGAGAAGAGAATATTTACCTTTTAAACAAATTGGCTTTTGCGGTTAATGAATACTATCAATTTAATGATGATTCTTACTTGTGGCATAATAACCCAAGTTTGAAACAAATTTTTGAATTGGAAGAAGATAATAAAAATCTTTTAAATAGAGTAGAATTAGCTTTTATAAATAAAAGTAAACATAAAGAATTAAATGAACTAAAAGCTTTGAGAGAAGAACGAGACGAAGCTATCAGGCGAAAATTGGTAGCGGAAAAATCAGTTCGTAGTGAGCAAAATACCACGCTTGTTAATCGAATGCAAGAGAGCGATATTACTTTAGCGATGCGGACTATACAATACAATGCATATCGCCATCCAGATAACAATTTTTTCCATGAAGCCTACCACAAAATTCTTACAAATAACCAGTATGTTTTTGTATCACAAATTCTTAGAGAAGAGGCAGATATTGTCGCACTCTCTCCTGATGGTAAAAAAATATTGATTGCTGGTTATTTCGATCGAACAGTCAAAATTTGGAATTTAGAAACCGAAAAAATTGATAAAGTATTCGAAGGGCATAAAAGTAGTGTCTATGCAATTGCCTTCTCGCCAGATGGAACAAAAATATTGACTGGAAGTTTTGAAACTGCAATACTTTGGAATGTAGAAACAGCAGAGATAGAGTGTGAATTTATTGGGCATGAACATATCATTGACTCTGTTGCTTTTTCGCCAGATGGAACAAAAATATTGACAGGCAGCTCGGATAAAACAGCGAAACTTTGGGATATTAGAAATTCATCGGTAATAAAAACATTTAAATATCATGAAGATGTAATTAGAGATGTCGCTTTCTCCTTAGATGGGAAAGAAATAGTAACCTGTGGTAGAGATGAAAAAGCAATTATATGGAATATAAAAAATGCAAGGATCAAATATGTTTTCGGCAATGCGGCTCCAATAACTTCGGTTGTATTTTCTCCTTCTACAAGGAAACGGATGATATTAACTGGAGATGCTGATGGGACGGTCAATTTATGGGATATCAAAACATCGAAATCATCTATTGCTGTTTGGTATGATTTGGTGCGTTCATTGGGATGGCGAAAGGCTTTTTTTGCTTGGAGAAAATTTAATTTGGACCCAAAACAGGTTTTCAAAGGGCATAAAAAGGCGATTTCAAAGGTTAGATATTCATCAAATCATTGGGAAATACTAACAGCTAGTGAAGATGGTACAGTAAAATTATGGTATACAGGGGACGCACAAGTTAAAAAACTTTTTATTGGACATAGAAATGGTGTTAACACTTTCGATGTTTCTGATGATGGAGAAGTGCTTGTCACAGGAGGGGCTGACAAGGAAATTAAAATATGGGAACCTATAATAAGTTGGGATCAAAGAACATTAAGTGGCCATCTTGAATCTATTTGTTACGTAACATTTTCACCAGACGGTAAAACAGCAATTTCTTGCAGTTTAGACCGTACAGCGAGGCTATGGGATATAAAAAGAGGAAAAACTAAACAACTATTTGGTGTAGAACAAGCAAAGATATTTGAAAAGCTTACACCTTCTATTGTTTCCGCTGCATTTTCTCCCGATGGGAAAAAAGTATTGATTGGTGGAGGAAATATGATTGCTACGCTTTGGGATATTGAAACTGCAGAAATTGATTTTTCTTTTGTCGGAGAATACAATGACTTCCTGGCAATGGCTTTTTCTCCCGATGGGAAAAAAATATTAACAGGAGGGCAAGTAAAAAAAGTGAAAATATGGGACATTGAAACAAGGCAAGTAGAACAAACTTTTCTTGGTCATTTTGACTATATTCGAAGCGTTGCCTTTTCTCCAGATGGACAATTTGTACTTACTGGAGGCAACGATAAAACGGTTAAGTTGTGGGATGTTAAAGAAAAAAAAGCTAGATTAACTTTTGATGAACATGATGGAGCAATATTAGCAATCGCTTTTTCTCCTAATGGCACTAAAGCATTAACAGCTGGAGAAGATAAAAAAGCAATAGTATGGGATATTAAAAAAGGAAAAGTAGAACATATTTTAACAGGACATATTGGCTACATACTAGCTGTTGCTTTTTCTTTGGACGGTCGCTATGCTTTAACCGCAAGTAAGGATAAAACTATAAAAAAATGGGATTTAGAGACGCAAACGTATCAAACTTACATCGTCAATACAGAATACGTCAGAAGTGCTTGTTTTTACCCTGAATCTGAACTTGCTTTAATTGGAGGCTATAAAGAAACTATTTTATTTCACATAAAAGGTGAAACGGTTGAAGACTTAGCTTATAAATATTCTCTGGTCGAATTACATAATGAAGGTGTAAAATTGGAGCCCGAAGATCTATTCATTCTTTGGGAGCGAGGAGAAAAACTTTCATCAGAAGAACTGCGACTTATCGGTAATAAGAAGAATAAAATTGAATAACTACACTATTTAATTGGTTAATTCTTTGAAAGTAAAAGAGAAAATTAAGGGTACTGAAATTGATGTGGTTGAAGTTGTTGATACAAAATCTCTTGCAATTGAATATAAACATGTAAGAGAAACTTAATATTCCAGAAGCACTTTAACAATAGCAAGGAGCAGCAAACACCACTCCCCACTAGTTAATAATACGCTATCCTACAACACCGGATGCTGCTTATGATGCACCGTCGCCTCCTGATACACCTTCGCCAAGTTCAAAATTTTCCCCTCCTCAAACAACTTCCCCGTAAAACTCAAACTCGTAGGCCTCCCATTCCGGAAACCATTCGGAATCACCACACAAGGATGCCCCGTATGGTTGGTGATGTTCAAACTGCGGCCACCCCAGGAAGGATGTACGTATACATCCACCTGCTCAAATACCTTCTGCATGTCCTGCATCAGCTTGGTACGCAAACGATTGGCCTTGATGTACTCCACCGCCGGAATGAAGCGTGACTCCCGGAAAGAGTTGGGCCAGGCATTTTTGATTTGGCGGCGCATCAAATCATCCCGACCACTCAGGGTCAGTTCATCAAAGGCAGCAGCGGCTTCTGCGGAAAGGATGATGCTCAAATCGGGTGATTCCGGCAATTCGATGGGGATCAATTTGAAGCCCATTGCCTTCAATTTTTCCAGAGCCACACTATCCTGATCGTGAAAAGCATAGCGTCGATCAAAGTCTTTTTTCAAATAGCCAATTTTCAATTGCCTTGGATCGGCACTGGCATCGTAGTGGAAAGCGGCCGGAATGAGGGATACATCCTGCGGATCTGGTCCCTGGATGGCGTTGAACACAATCGCACAATCCTCCACTGAGCGACAAATCGGCCCAATTTTATCCATCGACCAACTCAAGGCCATTGCCCCGTGGCGGCTTACCCGCCCATACGTAGGCCGCAGGCCCGAAGTGCCACAAACGGTAGAGGGAGAAACTATGGACCCCAAGGTTTCCGTCCCAATTGCAAAAGGCAATAAACCCGCCGAAACCGAAGAAGCCGAACCCGCCGAAGAACCGCTTGACCCCGCTTTGGTATCCCAGGGGTTGCGGGTCATTTCGCCAAACCACACATCGCCCCAGGCCAATTCACCCATGGTGAGTTTGGCGCAAAGCACCGCCCCGGCAGCCTCCAGTTTTTTGATCACCGTAGCATCATAATCTAGTACCTGATCTTGGTAAGGCACCGAGCCCCAGGTGGTTTTGTATTTGCGGGCAGCCAGCAAGTCTTTGGCACCGTAGGGAATGCCGTGCAGCAAGCCACGGTATTTGCCCGCTTTGATTTCCGCATCGGCCCGTTTGGCTTGGGCGATGGCCAAATCCTCAGTCAAAGTGATCACACAATGCAGCTGAGGATCGTACTTTTTGAGGCGATCCAGAAAAAAACGGGTGAGCTCCTCGGAGCTGATTTGACGGGTACGCAACAATTCGGCCAATTCCCGGACGGTACACCAGGCCAGGTCATCGCGGTTTTGGGGTAAACGCACCAGCGGCACTTTTCCAAAATTGACTTTATCTGGCCCGGTAGGGATTTTCATGCCGGGAAGCAAGGGATTGAACCAGATAGCAGGCCCCAAATCATTGGGCAAGTTGGTTTTTCGGTTGGCTACATAACTGTTCCGCGCATCTTCCAAACCGGGCAACAAGGAATCAATTTCACTTTGGGTCAACTCAAGTCCGGCAATTTTTGCCGCACCAATCACGTCTTCACTGCTGATTTTGTCGCTAAAAAAACGTCCTGTAAAGGCGCCCAGGGCAAAAATAATGCTCAAGAGTAAAAAGAGTCTGAAAGTTTTTTTCATCCTATCCATATATTTGCAGCTTTATTTCGGGGATGCTCCCGAAGAATTAGGAACGATTAAAAAATCACTGGCTTTTAAAATCGTTCCTCAACAAACATACAATGAATCAGCGCAGCAAAGTGTTCAAGTTTGGGGGTGCATCCGTAAAAGATGCCGAAGCGATCAGAAACGTAGCCGATATCCTGCAAAAATATCGACAAGAGACACTCATGATCGTCGTATCGGCAATGGGTAAAACCACCAACGCCCTGGAGAAAATCGTCGAGGCTCATGCCCAACAGGATGGGAATGCCCTGGAATTGCTGGAAGAACTCAAACTCCAACACTACCGCATTATGGCCGAGCTGTTTGAGCCAAACGATGAAGTGTACGCCTTGGTGAACGACACTTTTGTGGAAATTGAATGGGTACTGGACGATGAACCACACGACAATTACGATTACATGTACGATCAGATCGTATCGGTAGGGGAGTTGTTGTCCACCAAAATATTGTGTGCTTACCTCAATAAAGTTGGCTTACCTACCCAATGGCTGGATGCGCGTGACGTGGTGCAAACCAATGAATTGTACCGCGAAGCCTGGGTGCAGTGGCAAGAAACGGAAGAACGGTTTTTGAAAAATGCGCAGCCATTGCTCGATAAAGGTGGTTTTGTGGTTACCCAGGGCTTCATTGGGGCTACGCAAGAGAACTTCACCACCACCTTGGGCCGGGATGGTTCGGATTATTCGGCGGCCATCTTTTCGTTTTGTGCCAATGCCGAAAGTATGACCATCTGGAAAGACGCCCAGGGCGTGTTTAGCGCCGATCCAAGGTTTTTTGCCGACGCCAAGATGTTGAGCGAAATGTCTTACGATGAGGCCATTGCGATGACCTATTACGGGGCAAAAATCATCCACCTGAAAACGGTCGGCCCGCTCAAACGCAAACACATTCCGCTGCATGTTCGCTCTTTTTTGGAACCCGAAACTAGCGGAACCTTGATTTCCGAAAACGAAGTAGCCAGTTACCCACCGCTATTGGCTGTAGAAATCAATCAAGCCTTGTTAAAAATCACCAACAAGGATTTCTCCTTTGTGACCGAGCAGCATTTTAGCGAAATATTTGCGGCCATTTCGGACTTGCGCATGCAGGTCACTTTTATCCAAAATACGCCGCTGACCCTTTACCTCTGTGTGTTTAACCAAGGCGAAAAAGTGGCTCAGTTGGCTGAACGCATTCAGGAAACCCTGGGAACTGAAGCGGTAACTGGATTGGAATTGATCAATGTTCGCCATGCTACGCCTGAGTTGTTGGGCCAGTTGCGCAGCGCGCGGAAGGTTTTGGTGGAGCAGACGAATGGGGCGACGGCGCATTTGGTAGTAGAAAAAGTTGAGGAGTTGAGGAGTTGAGAAGTTTAGGCTGCCGCAGTGATTTAGACATGGTATGCGTCAATATCGCTACGGTAGCCTAAACTTCTCAACTCCTCAACTTTTCAACTAAAAAACCTCCCGAATCTAAGCCCAATTGACTACATTTGTTTAGGTCAGCGAATTTGCTCAATCAGCTGCTAAACCGCCCCCAATGAATAGTATTGTTACACAGCGCTTTATTCAGTGCCATCATCAGCTTAAACAAGAAAATCGAGTGCGTTCCAGTCGGCAATTTGCAATCGCACTCGACTATTTGCCACAAAGTTTGAGCGAAATATTGAAAGGACGGCGGGATGTAACCATTGATTTGTTGCGCAAAGCAGTTGAGGTCTATCAGTTAAATCCCATTTTTTTGTACACTGGAGAAGGGGAGCTGTTTCTCAAACCCGGTGAAAACAGAGAGCTGCGGATTCTCACCGTAGTTACCGACCAACAAAACGACGAACGCATCTTGCACATTCCTGGTTCTGCTCAGCCTGAATACGCCCAAGAAATTGGAAATCCTACTTTTATTCAATCTCTACCCTCCTATTCCCTGCCAAGCTTGAACAACAAAGCTGCACAACGGTCTTTTGACATCAATGGCGACAGTATGGAGCCCACTTTTTTTGAGGGAGATAAAGTAGTCTGTAGTTTCATCGAGCCAAACCAATGGGAACAAGGCATTAAAAATCAGCATGTTTATGTATTGGTGTCCAAGGCAGCCGTTGTAGTCAGCCGGGTGCGCAATGAATTGAAAGAACACCAGTGCTTGAAACTGTACGCTGACAATACCTTTTACGAGTCAAACTCCATACATGTATCCGATATTCAGGAAGTATGGCAGGTGCATACCCAAATCAGTGCCTTTTTACCTGCCCGTCAACACCATCATTTACCCGTGCAAGAAGATGTCAAAGCCTTGCGTCAAATGTTGGGGGAACAACAACAGATGATTCAGCGTTTACACAATACCATTGAAAAACTCGTTAATTCATAAAAAGATGCGAAAGAAAAAAATCAAAGGAAAGGTGGTCTACCTCGAATTGGAAGGAGGGATCTGGGGCATTGTAGATGACAAAGGGGGAGATTGGCTTCCGGTCAATATGCCTTTTGAACTCATGAAAGATGGACTGCTTGTGGAAGTGGAAGCCCATAAAGTAAGCGATTTTATGTCGGGAGGAATGTGGGGCACGCCCATCGAAATTTCCGATTTTCGAATTTTGCCATCGTAAATTAATCTGGAATTATTCCTGTCTAGTTGCAAAAATGCGCTAATTTTCCGCCCTAACCAGGATTTAGAACTCAAATATCAAGGGAGTTGAGACGTTTAGGAGTTGAGACGTTGAGCACTCGATTCCCCATGCCCTCAACGTCTCGAAACCAATTGCTAGCAAACTTATAAGCAATGCCGAATATTTCGCAGCGGGCCCACAATGTCCCGTTATCACCCATCCGCAAGCTAGCAGGCTCTGCGGAACGTGCCAAGGCCAAAGGGCGGCACGTGTATCACCTCAACATTGGTCAGCCGGATATCGCAACTCCAGAAGCGGCCATGGCGCGTTTGCGCGAGGTGGATATCAAGGTACTGGAATATAGCCCAACGGAAGGTTGGGCGAGCACTCGAGCGGCATTTGCGGCGGCAATGAAAAAATTTGACGTTCATGTCACCAAAGACGAGGTCATGGTGACTACGGGCGCTTCGGAAGGCAACCAGTTGTTGTTCTTTGCCTGTTTTGACAAAGGGGATGAGGTCATCATTCCAGAGCCTTTTTACGCCAATTACAATGGTTTTGCCCAGATTGCTGATGTGGTGGTACGCCCGGTGACCAGTACGATTGAAACGGGTTTCGCAATGCCACAGATTCAGGATTTTGAACGGGTCATCAACAGTCGGACCCGGGCCATTTTTCTCAACAATCCCAGCAATCCTACCGGAGCCTTTTACTCGCGTCAATTGCTCGAACAACTGGCCCTGCTGGTCAAACAATACGACCTGTACCTCATTGTTGATGAGGTCTACCGCGATTTTTGCTACGATGGCCAAGAGTTTTTTTCGGTATTGCGCCTGGAAGGACTCGAGGACAATGTGATCGTCCTGGATTCAATTTCCAAAAAATTCAGTGCCTGTGGTGCCCGGATTGGTACCATCATCACGCGCAACCCGGATGTAATGGTAGCGGTGAGCAACTACGGCAAACTGCGCCTGAGCCCACCTGCATATGGACAATGGTTGTCGGAATTTCTCTGTGAGCTGGATGACGAATACATGGACAATGTCCGCGAAGAATACCACCTCCGCCGGGATTTGGTGTACGAACGACTGACTCGGATGTCGGGCGTGGTATCCTACAAACCGGGCGGCGCCTTTTATTGCTTTGCCAAATTCCCCGTTGAAAATGCCGATCACTTCTGCCAATGGATGTTGGAGGAGTTTGAATACAATGGAGCCACCGTAATGCTGGCTCCGGGGGAGGCATTCTACGCTACTCCTGGCTTAGGGATCGACGAGGTGCGGATTGCGTATGTACTCAATACCACTGCTTTGAATGCAGCAATGGATTGTTTGGAACAGGCACTGGCCGTTTATCCGTATAAGAAGGTACGGGATATGGCGGTGATAGGATAAGATTTTCAGGGTAGAGACGCACGTCCGTGCGTCTCTACATTCGGCAATGTCTGGCTGCAATCAAAAGCAATTCCGACTCCTTCCCAATTTCTCCCATCCCACGGCATTTTGCTCCCATTTTTTTCCCTGCTCCAAGTACTCAAATAGGCTTGAAGCAGTCGTCCATCGAATGGAATCGAAGAATTATCCATCATTTGTGCAATTAGAGGTACAAAGTAATTACATTTGCTGCGATTTTTACACCTTACTTACTTAACAGAGACAAACTCTGTCTCAAAGGATTTTGTAATCTGTACGTCTGAAACATGGATAGAAATAACATCATCGGGATAGCCCTGATTTTCATTCTTTTTTTGGCATGGCAATACTTCCTCACCCCGTCAAAAGCGCAAATTGCCGCGCAGAAGCGCACGCAGGACTCCATCGCCAGAGTAGAACGACTCCGCGATAGTTTGACCATCGTTAAAAAGCAGGAAGCCAAGAAAAAACTGGAAGCCGCCGCTGAAGTACCTGATACTCAGCGCGCCCAAATATTGGGCGGGCAATTTGGTGCTTTTGCGGCTGTCGCCGTTGGCAGTGCTGAAACAACAGTGTTGGAAAACGAACTCATCAAGGTTACCTTCAGCAATAAAGGTGGACGAATACAGGATGTGTTGTTGAAAAAACACTTCAAGATGGTGCACGGCAAGGATCGCAAAGACCGTAAAATTCCCTTGCACTTGTTGGAGGACAGCAAAAACCGCTTTGAGTA
>JAIXOO010000260.1 GCA_027486765.1 Saprospiraceae bacterium | reverse complement strand
TATAAGGTATGGGCAGGTTATGCCTTTGAAATGCTTTGTCAAAAGCACATTGAAGCCATCAAACAAGCTTTGGGAATTACGGCAGTTTATACCCAAATTTACAGCATCCAGGTTCCTGCTACAGCTGAAGCAGTTGGTTTTCAAATTGATTTATTGATCGATCGCAAGGACGACAGCATCAACCTTTGTGAGGTTAAATTTTACAGCGGCCCCTTCACCATTACCAAAGAATATTACCAGGAGCTTTTGATCAAAAAGCAACGGTTTATTGAGTATACCGGGACAAAGAAACAGGTATTTGTAACCCTTATTTCGAATCATGGGCTAGTGGACAATGCTTATGCACGGGAGGTGGTGGATGCGGAGGTTAGTTTGGAGGAGATGATGGGGGGCTGAGCGGGATCAAAATACTTATAAAAGCAACTTTCATTATGCCTAAAAAATTGTTTATTAAGGTGTTTGTAATACTAATTGTTCTGGTGTTGTTAATGGTACTCAATTTCTACCTCCAATCTACACCCACCTTTCTCGACCGCCCCACCAAACTATCCAGCATCACCGAAACCATCGAGCTGAATTACGTCAACTGGGCTTGCGACTGTGCCAATTTTATTGAAACCAAATATGCCCTAAATGACCCGAATTATGAAACTCAAGAGCAAGACTGCATTTTTATCGAACCCGCCAACGCTAAGCTAAAACTGCCCGAACGATATTTTGAAAAAGACCATTTTGAAAAGAAGCTACGCTTGACTGGGCAGTTTTACCTCAAGAAAGGAATTCCTCGGTTTTATGAGCAAAAAACGCCAGAAAAGCCAGCGCCAGCCAGGGTTTTTCGGTACACCAAATTTAAAATGGTAAAATTTCAGCGTACTGAAAAACCCAAATGACTAAGATGTTGAGCACCTGAATTGGACTACCCAAACACACCCACACCCACACTTTCACACCTCACACCCATTCTCATCCATTCCACCAATACGTCAATTTCGCTACCAAGGCCCGATTCCGAATCCGCAAATTCTCCGAATAATAATTATCCGTATAGACGATGAAGAAGTCCGAAGCTGGGCTATACCGCCACTGCACCCGCAGGTTCAGGTTGACGTTTTTATTCTGGTTGTTGAACTGGATGAAGTTGGTAAAGAACAACTTATTGGTCAGCGTGAGGTCGATGCGGGGGCCGATTAACCAAAAATCCCAATCGGAATTCTTCAATTGTTCCGGCAAAACTGCCGCATCGTCAAACTCTAAGTGGTTGTAATTAAAACTCATAGTAATCGCAGCGATAGGTTGCAGGCGGTAACCCAGTTCCCCGCCCAAACGCAAGCGGCGACCATCCCCGTAATACCCACCATAGCGCCAGGAAGCCGCGTAGGTAAACACACTCTGAGGTTTGGAAGTAAAGTCGCCCCCAAAAGAACCCCAGTGGTGCTCCGTACCTGTCGCCAGCGTATATCCAGCAAAATTGGTTGGGTCAAAAGGCGTCAACAATTTGACATAGTCGCGGGCAGTCCACACCACTAATTCCCGACGATCCTGGAAGCTGAAGCGATACATCAGAACACGGGTGAACTCGGTCTGGTCTCCACTAGGATTGAAGTACTGAATGTTCATTAGTTGCGGGCCGTGGTTGATCAGCAGTTTGGATTTTGGGAAAAACAAATACCCTGCCTGCGCATTGATGTATTGATAGCCTGTACGAGGCACGTATCCCACCTCTGCCCGGTAATCCTTGCCTACGTTTTCGTATTGGAAGCTGTAAGTCCAGCGGCGGGCATTGTAGGCCAGGTTGGCGGCCATCACCTGATCCTTGCTGTTGACACCCGGCGAAAAGGATTTGAGGTACATCAGTTTTCCTTTCCAGATGTTGTTGGAGGAGAGTAAGTTGTATTCAAAACCGAGGTTACGGTTGTATTTGCGAATTTTGGTAGGGTCAGTAACCGTTTCAAAATCCAGGGTTTCTTTGTTGATGGCCAATGCCGTGATGTTGGAGCGGGCAAAAATCTGGCGTTGGAGGGCCAAAACTGCAAAATTCTGGCGCGGTGTACCTTGTTCATCGGCATTGGTTTGCATGTCCATTAAGCCAATGCGCCAGTTTTTATCCAATTTTCCACTCAAACGGGCACCGTACTGGATAGGCGTATTCAAGCCGATGCGGCGGGAGAAAAAGGGGCGAATGTTGGCGTAACCCACGTTGGTAAACAAGTCGCCGTTTTCCAAAAAGAACTGCCGCCGTTCCGGGAAAAACAATTCAAAACGATCGAGGTTGGTCTGCTGACGGTCTACTTCCACCTGGGAAAAATCGGGGTTGACCGTCAAGTCGAGGTTCAGGGCGGAAGTGATGGCGATTTTGGCGTCTACGCCCACATCTCCCGTCGTTTTGCCTGGGCCCGACTTGGTGTAATCCTTGGAAGTGTTGGCCAGAGCATAAGGAATGACCGAAAAGTTAGCCCCAGCCGGTGGTGGCGGTTCGTCCCATACCAGGGTGCCGGTATAGGCTAATGAGGCTGTTGGAAACTGGCGGGGAACGGGTGTCCAGGAAGATTTTTCAGTCGTTTTGAGGTCCAATCGACTAAAATTGATGCCCCAGCGGTTGATCCCACTTTTGTAACGCAGGGTTTTGAAAGGCACCGCCATTTCAAAGGTCCATTTGTCTTCTTCCGCTTTTACTTCCGAAGTCCATTTGTTGTCCCAACTCAGGTTGGCACTTCCCCCTTCAAACAACAAACCATCCCATTGCGCACCTTCGGCGTTGGAGCCAAAAGTGAAACCATTGGTGAGGTCGTCGAAGGGATCCATGAAGAGCAGAAAATTGTCGTTGCGGCCAAAATTGAAATCGCGGCGCAGGGATTCCACCATATAAGGCCCGTCCAGTTTTTCGTAACAAACGGCCAGCAGGTACATGTTTTGATCGTCGTACAACATGCGTACCTCCGTGCGTACCTTGGCTTTGCTGGTATCCATGGGGAGTACCATGTAAAAATCAGATACCATTTCCGCCTTGCTCCAAGCGGG
>JAIXOO010000117.1 GCA_027486765.1 Saprospiraceae bacterium | reverse complement strand
TTTTCTACAATGGCCTGAGCTTTGCTGGCCCGTTTTGGATCTTTGTCGCACAAGGCCACAATTTCCACCCCTTCGATGCGGCTCATACGGCCAACTGCGCCAGGGCCACGATTGCCAAGCCCGATGAAGCCGATGCGTACTTTATCCAATTTGGGGGCGGCGAAGCCACACATGTTGAATTGTTGTTTGCCAGCATCAAATATTGGGGCACCGACTTGTTCAGTATCGGAAACTGGTTTGGCTTGTACCAGTTGTGGCAAACCCAGGGAGGCAAACCCTGCGCCCCAGGTAATGTTTTTGAGGAAATTTCTGCGATTGTGCATGTGGTTAAGGTTTTAGAGCATGTCTAATTTTTTTTGTTTTGCTGCAAATGGCCCGATTTTGGCTTAAAACAAAAATATTTTGACAAGCGCTTAAAGTGTAAGATGATTGATCCTCTGCGTTTTGGAGATCAACTAAAATTTAACCTTCAGTTCTTTAAACTGGGCTCCGGCGTGCAAAAAATGCGCAGTAATCCAAAAAACCGTCCAGCTTTCGGAATAGCCACCGCGCAGTTTCATTACATCACTCATCTCACCTTGCTGGGCAAAGTTGGTCTCCTGGATTTGTTCTCCTTGAGCACCCCTTGGATCGATGAGTTGTCCACAACTAAGGTACATGGTCTTAGCCAGTTTTTGGTAAGATTGGTTGTTCAAATAAAGACCCATTTTGTAAACGGAAGGGGCGATCAGGACTCCGTAAACGTCAAGGTGTTGATTTTGAGCCGAAACTCCAGTCCAACCTCTGCTTTTGAAGCCATGATCGGCTAAGCGACCAGCAGGGAGCGGAATGTCCCACACAACAGTATAACTCAAGGTAGCCGCGCAGGCGTGTTTGGCCCATTGGAGAAATTGAGGATTTTTGGTGTATTCATAAGCGGTTAAAAAGCCTTGAAAAGCGCCCCATGCACCTTCTTTGTCCTCGCAAGTTGCATCAAGGGTGCCACCCCAATATGGTTCTTGCATGGTCAGATGCCTGGTTGCATAATAATTGACAGCCTTTAGGGCCGCTTTTTTATAGGCCTCGTTGCCAAAAAGGCGCGAACTGTGTAACAAAGGGGCGATAAAAAAAGCTTCGGCAGTATTGACTGGCTGCCAGGTATCAGCCAAGATCCGCTTGCTAAATACATCGGCGGCTTTTTTTAAAAACAATTCCCATTTGGCAGGATTGACTTTTTTGTTTATTCGGGCTTGTTGGATGGCCAATGCAATCGAATTCATGGCCTGTCCCTGTGATACGGGGTCTTTTTTCGACCATGTTTTGGTTTTGAGGTCATAAATTACACAAAAACCATCCTGATCAATGGGGGACGTACAGATGTGATCCAGTGAACTTTGTACCTTTTGCCAAAGTGCCGGATCGCCTAATTCATTGCTCAAGACCTGCAAAGCGTAAGCAGGGGCCTCGCATTGCCCGGCCCAACCTAGCACAATCCGGGGCTTGGCAAAGTCAGGAAACATATTGTAGCCGGCATATTCAGGTGCTTCCACCCAACGGGATTGTGCAAAGCGGTATTTGAGTTTGATGATTTCGTCAAAACTTGGGAAATCGGTGGTATCAAAAGGTTTGAACAAGTCAATCGAACTTTGAATGGGCTGTTGAAACCCCGAGCCAATGGCAGAAACTGGATAAACTTCCAGGTAAAAGGTTTTTTCGATGACTGTCCCTGGCCTCACTTGAATGTAGGTGTCGCCATAGGGTAGGGGGCCAGATTGCAGGGCTTTGGCTTGATTTTTTTGGCCATTGTAAGTGATTGGTCCCGAAAGCAATTCCAGTTCCGTAAAGGTAGTTTCCGTTTTTAGCCCCAAGGACCACCATTGATCAAAACGATTTCCGCGATAAACTGGACTCGGCAAGCTATGCAAGGCTGCCCCCCAATGTTTACCTTGTTCTGACCATTCTACACTGCTAAAAGGCATGGGATACCGGTGTTCTTCAAATAAGGCTTCTTCGCCGGGTTTTCCATCGTACCAGGGTACATTGTTGGCGCCGTTTTTTTTGCCAGAGGGGTTACCATAGTAGAGGATGCCGGGCAAAAAAGGTTTGGCATCAGGACTGGGGACTTGCCAACGAATGGCCAGTGTCACTTTATCTAGCGTCTGTTTACCTTTCCACTCAAAACGTCGAATACATTTGATGCGAGCGCCTTCAACACGGTAGGCATCCTGGAGTAAGTATTCACCTTCAGGGATTTGTAATTTACCTTTCAGTATTTTCCACTCCCCGATGGTTTCCACGCTGTTCGGTTGAATGTGCTGCCAGTGGCCCGGCCAATCATTTTCCCAGGCCGTGGCGATTGACCACAAGCCCTCGGAGGGAGATTGGATGCAAGTTTTGTCTCCTGCCTGGATAAGTACCCGGAATTGTTGATCGGAATTTCCAATCGATAATTTTTGAGCCGCTACAACCTGGCAAAATAGGAAGAACAGCAACAGGTATAAAAAAGAAGATTTTGTCATTGCTTTCCTTTAAAATTAATGCCCACTTGCCCATCTTCCTCCAGCACGAGCGTTTTTTTGAAATCGCGTGACGGCAAACCCTCCAGCGTTATTTTATCCAAAGCCAAATTACCGTTGAAGACACTCAAGCGAAACTCGACCACATCGCCCTTTTTTTGCACCCGATACGTTCCCCAACTGTAACCATTTGACCAAAAAAATTGCCCTTCCTTTTGACTCAGGTTCAAGGATTTGTCGATGCCCGAATACTGAAAACCTGTCAGCGCCAACACTGCCGACCAGCTCGCCATCGCCCGGGCGTAATGATGGCCACATTCTGGTTCGTCAAATGGATTGCGTTTTTGACCATCAAAACGATCGCGGATGCTTTGGATACATTTCAGTCCAGGCTCTTGCATGCCCTCGTAAAGCATCCCCACGGCAGCGCAATATTCAAAGCCAGACATGGACTCCGCAAAATAGGGAAAGGGTACTTTGAGCCGTCCTTTGGGCCAACTCGCCATGATCAAGCCTGCTTCCTGGTCCATCACATAGGACCGCATGTTGTTGAAAATCTCATTAAAACCTTCCACGTAGTTGTATTTCATGATGCTGCGCAGGGTGGTTTGGACGTTTTCTTTTTTGGCCAAATAACCCAGGCCACAAACATGGGCCATGTATTGCCCGGCCAATTGATCCACCAAACAGCCCTGACCCAATTGGAACGTGGGGATTTCAGTGGCCGGGTCACTGGTATTGAGGAATTGGAAGGTTTTGGGGTCGGTGATTTTGTGCTCGTAATATTCACCATTAAAGAGGTTTTCGTCCACCCATTTGCTACCCTTGGCCCAGATTTGTTCACATTGGGCCGCAAATTGTGGCTCATTCATCGCCCGAGCCATAGCGGCACTGGCTTTCAGGGCACCAAAATACCAGAATTGCATTTGGGGGTTTGGGCCAAAGTAGTCAACGTCCATCGTATTGTGTTGGCGGCCTTCCTGTACACCGTCCTGATTGGCATCCCAACCACCGGGAATCCAGGCATAACTCATGGCTTTTTTGACCTTGGGCCAGTGTTTTTTGAGCCATTCCAGATCGCCAGAAAGTTGCCATTCCCGGTAAAAGCGCATGATGGAACCCATTTGCCCGTCAGCGGCGGCTACATGGTCGATGTTGAGGTTGGCTTCCAGTGGTAAACTGACGCGGTTCATCATCTTGCCATTGTCTTTGGTGCCGTATACCAGTTCTACCTCCCGCATGGAACGGGCTAGGTCGCCGTACAGGAAGGCGGTGGCCGTTTCATAGTTCCAGACGTGCGTACAATTGCCATAACAAGAGCCAGCTTCATTCATTACCCCTTCCCAGCCCATCAGGTGCCCGGAAGGTAGGCGGAACACGGTTTGGGAGCGCAGGGTGGAAAGGTTGAATAAGGCAGCCTCTTTGACTACTTCAGGCAAATCGCTCTGCAAAAAAGACTCTACAAAGTCTAGGGTTTTTTCCTCCAATTGGGGCAAACGTGGCGTTTCTTTCTCCACTACATCCCAGGCATCTTTGTAAACGTTGGTATAATGATTGCCGATCACCTTGCCTCGGTAGCCAAAACTCCAGGCATTGTTCCAGTCGAGTCGATTGGGGAAATGCCAACTTAGGTAAAAGGTAAAACGGATACTTCCCCCAGCGGGAATTCGTTTTTTGACCGCCAGCGAGGCCATGGGATTGTCGTCTACCAGTTTGTCTTTATCCGTCAAGGCTCCATCTGCGCTAAAATCATCCCAAAAATCGAGAATGGAATTTTCCCAGTCATTGGGAGTAGAAGAGCGCCGCCAGGAGATGCCTTCCTGCTCGGGGGTGGTAAGCGCGATGGTTCCCCACGCAGGGTCTTGCGGGTCAATTCCATTGCTGTACATATAGATGCCACGGGCATTGGGGCTTTGGCGGTATTCATTTTGATTGGCTTTGGCACCAGTGTAAGTGAGGTCGCCTTTCCAGTTTTTGCCCTGTTTGCTGCCGTCGATGCCGATGAAGTTGCGCATGGTGCCACATACAGCTACTTCAATCGGCACATTCCCGGTGTTTTGTACCTCGTATTGCAGGATCGCCATGGGGATGCTACTGGCTGCGACATCGCCGGGTATCAGCGGGTTGAAACCTTTGATTTTGACCTGGATCGGCAATTTGTCATCTTTAAGATTCACTTGTCCGAAGGGATACGCTGCATCAAAAGATGCGGTTTTGAAGCGGGGCATGCCGTGGTGATTGACCGGACGGCCTTCGTAGTGCTGGTATTCACTGGGGTGTAGTGGCCCAAGCAGGGCTTTGGTCATCGGGGCTTTGCCTTCCGGGCGAACATATACCGCAAAAAACGGTGCCTGGTTGCCGTCGGTGAGGGTACTAAACCCTTTGCCCGGTTTGTTCATGATCTCCCAATCGCGCAATTCCCCACGCCCGCCCAACGAAACGGTGCCTGTGCCGATACCTCCCAAAGGCAGGGCTACGTTCAACAAATGTTGTTCGTCGTAATGTTTGAGCACTGGCCAGGGATTGGATTGGGCCTGGTGCTTGCCAGTGAACGACAGGCTGAAGAGGCAAAACAAGAGTGCTTGGTGAAAGGTCTGTTTCATGATGTAGGTTAGGTATGTAGGTCTTTGTAAAGTTAAAAAGAGTCCCTGATTATTTGCGGAGCTTGCTAAATTTGTAGCAGCAAATCCCTGAGGTTTCCCTAAGGTGCCTAAGGTTTCTAAGGTGGTGAAAAGAAAAAACCTGCGCCAGCAGGTTCCCTATTTACTCCAAATCCACCACCAAACCCAATTCCGCCTGATTTCGCACCACCTGTACCAACATTTTCCCCGTCCACAACACCTTTTCATAGATCAATTGCAGCGCCTCCACATGCGTAACTACCTCTCCGTTGGCTTTGCGGATCACGTCGCCTTTTTGCAGCCCCGCTTTGGCCAGCGGAGATTTTGGCGACAGCTCCAACACGATCACCCCATTTTCATCGGGCAAACCATAAGCCGAACGTTCCCCCAGGCCATTGACCGATTTGACCTTTGCCTGAAGCCAAGTGACCTCTTTGGTCGTTTTTTCATCGGCAATAAACAGCAGTTCTGGAATACGGGGCTGAGCCGCGATTTTTTTCAAAGCCGGTTTTTGTACCCCAAATTGATCCATGGGAAAATTTTCAAAACCAATGTCAAAAGCCTTTGAACCCGCTTGTAGCCTAAAATCTGCGGCAGTGGGGTCGTTAAAAAAGAGCTCTCCAGCCACGCTTGCCGAATCCGTACCTTTACTTTTAGCTTTGGCCAGATAAGAAGCATTGCTGAAAAAGTTGTAATCGATGGTTTTTCCCCAGTCATCCACCCCGATCGGGAAATAAGCGCGCATGAATACATTGCGCTGGATGACATCGCCACTGTTCGGAAACCAGACGTGGGGATGCAGGGAGTTGTTGACAAAAACGTTGTTTTCGGCCACCCGGAAATAGCCCTCGCGGAGCTTTAGTCCACCTTTCAAAAAAACATTGTTGTAGATGTGGTAATTGGAACTGCCATCGTCGAGGTCTACATCCCAGCCATGGTCGCAACGGAAGCGGTTGTTGCGGATGATGGTGGTGTATTGAGCATCCAGCGAGGCCATGTCCACATCGTTTTGATTGTTGAAATGCCAGTACCGATCGCGACCCCAGGAGTTGAAGGCCCCGTGGTCGCTGGTCTCGAGCACAGTTTCAAAAGCGTCGTTGTATTCGATCAGGTGCCCACCAAAAGCTCCGTCACCCACGTTGATCGCGGCACGTGGTACTTGATAAATGCTGTTGTGCCGAATGGTGATTTGAGCAGCTACCTGGATTTGTATGCCTGCTACCTGTTTCTCCACCCGTCCAATGTGGTGAATGAGGTTGTCTTCGATCAGGCATTGGCGAGGGTAATGTCGATTTTTTGGCCCGGGCACATAGTCCATTTTTTCCACTGGGGTTACTTTTTCGTAACGATTGGGCACGGTGCGTATGGCAGAGGTATCGCCCACCAAACAAATGGCACTGGCCCCAATGTCGTAAAAATGGCAACCTCTAATAGCAGTATTCAAATTATAACGGTTGACAAAAACGGCGTTGCCCCCCAGCTGCTTGAAAGTACAATCGTTCAGACTACAGTTTTGTGTATTTTCAAAAACCACGGCCGCACCTCGGTAGATGCACCAATCGCTGCGCAAGAGGGGCTCGAATGGGTCCATAAAAGTGCGCTCTGCATGGATAAAATGAATGCCGCTGATGTGGACGTTTTGGAGGGGTAAGTCATCCTGACCTTTGAGCTCAATCAGGTGTTTCAGCATGGAGATTTCGATTTTCGCTTGCGCCAGATTTAATCCAGAAGGTGGATAAAAATAGAGCGTTTTTTCGGATACATTAAAATACCATTCACCGGGAGCGTCTAGTTCTTCAAAGATGTTTTCTACAAAACGGTACTTGTTGTGCATGGCCGATGGGCGGTTGTTTTGCCAACCGCCTTCCAACTGAAGTTCATCTCCTTTTTTACCCAGAATGCGGTACTGAAAACCACCCCACTGCCCGGCGTGCATGGCGTGTACAAAGCCGCCAGCCGGATTGCTCCAACGTTTGACCCGTTCAGGTGCAAGGGCATCGGCAGCAAAACCATTGAATACCCGTACAGTGTCGGTGTAATTGGGGTAACGCGCCAAAATCTGCTGCTGATCATTGACAAAGAGTTGCTCAAATGCTGGGTTGTCTAAATGGGCTTTCCACAAATTGCCTCCCGCTTTTTGCCATTGCAGTCGAACTCTTTTGCCGCCACTCAGGGTCGCTCGCCCAGCTGAGGAGGCCGAGATGTGCAGGCTTTTTCCGGCCCATTGTTTGACATTGATTTGAATGGTTTGGTTCAGGTAATGGGTGCCTGGTAGGAGTTGAATTTGCGGGCTGTTCGTAGTGTTTTTTTTGGCTAGTAAAAGCGCACGATCTAATGTTGCAACTGGTGTTTTTAAAGCGCCGGTGGCCTGGTCATTGCCTTGCGGGGACACGTAAATTACACTTTGTGTAAAAACAAGGGTGTTCAAGCAGCAAAAGATGAGAATGCAGAGCAATTTTTTCATTGGTAGTTGTTTCAGGATGGCTGGTAAAATAAGTTTTTTGGCATTTTTATACTAGGTTTGAGGAAGTTCCTTTCTTGGTTTTATTTTTTTGGGCCTAAACTATTATCATGAAAGCTGTTTTCAAATGCCTGTTTATTTGCTTGAGCCTTTACGCTGACCTACAGGCGCAAAGCTCCAAGCCCAATGTTCTCATCCTTTTTACCGATGATCACACTTACCATGCCGTAGGCGCATTGGGCAACAAAGTGGTCAAAACCCCACATATGGATGAATTGGTAAAAAATGGAACGACCTTCAGCCGGGCAAGTTGTTTGGGTGGAAAACATGGCGCTTTATGCGTGGTGAGTCGGGCTGGAATCATGACAGGACGTTACCTTAATAGCTTAAAGGGTGGTGCTGACGAAATTCCCAGGGATCAGACCATGATGCCCGAACATTTGAAAAAATTCGGCTACAAAACCTTTGCTACTGGAAAATGGCACAACGACAAAGCTGCTCATTTTCGGGCATTCGATGAGGCCGCCAATATCTTTTTTGGTGGCATGCACTTTCCCAATGAAGGCGGCCATGAACATGCTAACCTGTACCATTATGACCCCAGTGGCCAATATCCAAAGTCAGCGCAATGGAGTGCGGACAAATTTTCGAGTACCCTTTATGCCGATGCTGCTATCGCTTATTTGAACCAAAACAAACAAAATCAGCAGCCATTTTTTGCCTACGTGGCTTTCACTTCGCCACACGATCCCCGCACGCCACCTGCACCTTATGACAAAATGTATGACCCCAATAAAATCCCGTTGCCCAAAAACTTCTTGCCCCGGCATCCTTTTGACAATGGTGAAATGGAGGTCCGGGATGAACAATTACTACCCGTGGAACGCACGCCTGAAATGATCAAAAAAGACCTTGCTGCCTATTATGGAATGATCTCGGAGGTCGACGCTCAAATTGGGCGGATCATCCAAACCCTCAAGGCTAATGGACAGTACGACAACACCCTGATCATTTTTGCAGGCGACAATGGCCTGGCAGTGGGTTCACACGGCCTGGTCGGTAAACAAAGTGTATATGAACACAGCATGCGGGTTCCCTTGGTGATGGTGGGGCCCAGGATTCCCAAAAACCAAAAGAGGGATGCTTTGTGCTACTTGTCTGATATTTTTCCTACGGTTTGCAGCTTTCTTGGCATCGAAAAACCTGCTTCAAGTGAGGGCAAAAATTTATTGGAAGCGATCCAAAATCCTCAAGCCGTTTTTCGGCAAAACATCTATTACAAATACCGGGACATTCAACTGGCGGTTCGAACCCATGACGATTGGAAATTGATCAAGTACAACGTCAAAGGTGTTGAACACCAACAACTGTTCAACCTCAAGAAGGATCCCTGGGAAACCAAAAACCTGGCCATGGATAAAAAATACCAAGCCAGGTTGACCACTTTGACGGAGACCTTAAAGGCGGAAATGGCTTTTTACGATGACAACCTGGATTTGAATCTGCCTAACTGGGGGAAAACGGTTAAATAAACAGGAATCACCATTCCCACTACTTTGTCATAAACACCCATTTCACTGTCTTATCGTAACCGAAGGGCTTACCTACCGGAAATGTCGGCAATTCCCCCTGCAATCTGCCATCACTACCTTTTGAAACGGCCAATCGTGTAAAAGAATACGCTCCTTTTTCAAAATCAAAACTCACCCCGTCATCGTCATACAATTGAAAACTGCCCGCTGATTCCCCATAATGGCGAACCTCCAGGGGCAAAATTTCCCCTGCTTTTGGCGCTTGACGCCGGGTCGGAATCATCGGAATAATGCCTCCATCTTTTACAAAGAGCGGAATTTTGTCCAAAGCGGGGCTAATGCTGATTTTTTGGTTTTCCCCAACATAAGCGCCCGTATAAAAATCGTACCATTTCCCCGCTGGCAAATAGACATCCCGGCTACTTTCCCCCGCAAACATGGGAGCGACTAGCATGAAATCGCCCATCATGTATTGGTCTTTGATGTCTTTTTTGATGCTCATGGCGTAGGGATTGGCGGTGGCATCCAACTGACCCGGGGTACTGGAAGCAGTGAATCCGAATCCCTCCACGAGGTTCATGGCCCGAAAAGGCGGCTTGCCTTCAAAATGGTACTGAGCAAAGGTCGAGTACAAGTAGGGTAGGAGTTGCATGCGCAAACTAGCCACATCATTCACTGCTTTTTCAACTTCTGGAAAAGACCAGGGTTTGGTGCCACTCGCCCAGGCATTGAGCATGGCCATGGGCGAGAAACAGACGGATTGCATGCGACGCACCCATTCCTCAGCGGTTTTGGAAGCGCGCACTTCGGGGGTCCACAATACACCGATGAAGCTGCTGTTGACCAGGGCGGTGATGAAGTCCTTATGGCTGTAATAGTCGTTGTAAATGACGTAAGGAAGATTGCTGGAACCCGCATTGGAGCCGCGCACCAGACCATAGGTGCGTTTGTTGATTTCCTTGTACCAGGAAGCAGTCATGCTTTGCACCAAATTGCCGTATACCTGCCGCATTTGTTCGGCGCTGAAGCCGGAAGGAAAGGTTGCCACATCGGGCCAAACCCAAAAGTCGTAGCCGTCTACTTCATCCACCTTGAAACCACCTACACCAATGGAGAGCTGATTTTTCATAAAATGATCCTTGAACAATTGTCGGGTTTGAGGTAGGGTGAAGTCGGGTACAATGCCATTCCAAACAGTATGCGAACCCGACAAGGGTTTGATTTTGGAATACAAACTGGCCTTGGGTGATACATAGGGGTTGAGCCACAAATTCGCGCTGAGCCCTTTTTTCGCCAAAGCATCCAGAAACCCCTTGGGGTCAGGAAAACGAGTGGGGTCCCATTCAAAGGTGCAAGGGTAAGACATGCTGTGCCAGCCCGGCTCAACACCAATGAAATCAAGCGGAAAATTGTGCTCCTCAAAGCTGGTGGCTTCCTTTAAAATGTCATCCTGGGTATACAAAGTAGGGACGCGTTGGGTGAACCCCAGGCCCCATTTGGGTGGCAGATATCCACCGCCGTTCATCAAATTGTAACGCTGTACCACCTGCATCGGCGTAGGACCAGCAAAAACATAAAGGGTGGTACCATCGGCGGGCACCAGGATTTCGACGGCGTCGGAGTAGGGCTGAGCATCCCACTCCTTGTTGGTGTTCCTATCGTACAATACGGGCGGGTTTTGGCTTTCCCGGCGTACACCTGTACCTGCGTACACCGTCAGGTAACGCGCCGCATCGATCAGAACCCCGTACCCTTTTGAAGAAACATAAAATGGAACCGGAGCGTGGGTGCGGCCATTGTCTTCAGCGCCGTAGTGGTCAACGTGCAGATCGAGGATGCGTCCACGCTGGTTGACGGTTTGGAAATTGAGGCCCAGGCCAAAGAGTTGTTCGGCCTGATCCAGCGGAAAACGCAGGTAAATCTTATGGTCGATGATTTTGACGTCAATCTCGGCTTGCACGAGCGGGAAACTGCTTTTGGGCAATTTGGCCAGGGCGGGCACATTCGCGCTAGCCCCAGCGGTGCTGAGCAGGCTGATTTTTTCGGGTTGGCCAACCGTGGCTTTCCATATTCCGGGATATTGCTCCCGCCATTGCAGTTTGATTTGAGCAAAAATGAGGTATGGAAAAAGGAGCAGGCAAAAGAGCGTTTGAATGGGTTTCATGTGTTGACGATTGATGTTGGTTTGTGGGGATGGTTTAAAATGTTTTCTAAAGGCGCTAAATCACTTTTGTTTCAAAAATCACCAGGCGCACAGGTCCCACGAGCCCGGCTGCTTGCAGTGGGCTATCCTTTCGATAATAATACCATACGGAAAAGGTTTTTCGCCCTTTGGATGGCCGCGCTTGATTTTTTACAAACCAATCTGGATAAGCCTTCATGGCATGACCAAGATTGCCCCGGTCACTGCCCCATTCAAAATCAGCGGGCTCCTGCTCATCGCCGATGATGCGATTGGCCCAGTTGGTCGTCACGGCTATTTCCAGCAGGTTGTCACCCGGGACGAGTGCAGATGTAACATCCAATACATAGGGTGGATACCACAATACACCCAGCGCTTTGCCATTGATTTTTAGACTGGCGATGTCGTAGAGTTGCCCTAAATCAAGCTGGATCAGTTTGCCGGGTTTCAGGAATGCTGGATCAATTTGAATGGTTTTGCTGTACGTGGCAGTTCCCGCGAAGTACTTCACTCTTGGGTCCTGGTGCTGACCGAAATCCTGTAATTGTGGGAAGTCGAGTTTAAAAGCTGGCTCCAATTTAGGTTGAAGGTTCAGATTCCAGGGGCCTTCAATTGTTTGGTAGCTGGCCGCGGGCAAGTCTACATTTATTTTTTTACCAGAGGCATATTCCAGCGAAAGCTGTTGAGGGCTAGTTGCAAAAAGTGCATTTTGGCCATCCTTTAAAGGCACAATGTTCCAGCTTTTTGCTGTGCTGTTGATGGCAACCAGGTGCTCCTTGGGTGTGATTGCTTTGCGGAAAACCACAAATACCGCCTGTTGATCCTTGAGCTGGATATCTACTCGGGTGCGGCCATCTTTTTCCTGCCAAACGGGGACATTTTGGATGCTGACATCCTCCGCTTGCCAAAGCTCGGGTTGTTTTCCGGTGATGCGAAAGGAAATGCTCAGGTTTTGCGGTACCGGAGCCAGGTTGGCAACAAAATAGACTTCTCCTTCCGGCCCAGTACGGTGCAAAACCCGGATGTATTGGCTTGAATCGGCTTTTTCAACCTGATGATCAGCCTGGATCTTATGCCATTTCATGGCATCGGGGATGTTGGTAAAAACCAGTCCCTTGCCGTATTCGGCTTGTGGCCCATAGTTCCATAGGATATTCCCTACACCGGCTACTTTTTGATCTGAACTTGGGTAAGCTTTTAGGCCCAGGGCTTTTTCGGGTTTTGGCCCCACCACACTGGCTCCTTTGGCGACCAATGCCTTGATCTTTTCCGCTACTTCGACCTGCATGCTTTTTTGATTGGGTAAAACCAAAAAGGCATAAGCTCGCCCCGATTCCAGCACAATTTTTCCATTGAGGACCTGGATGTTTTGGCGCACAAAATCGGGTCTGGAAATCAAGTCACCTGGACCTTGGAGGACTTCCAGACAGAGGTAATCGGCCACTCGTTCGCCGTACTGTAACAAAGTCTGGGTACGACCCAAATACTGGAAAAACGCTTTGCCTGGCTCGGCCCAGGTTTGGTGCCGACTAAAATGGGTGCCCCACCAGCCCATGCCCATGCCGGGCTGGTAGCGATCGTCGAAAGGCTGATGCACCCAATGGTGAAGAACCAGGCGATTGGCCCCGGAAACATAGCCTTTCAAGGCAGAGGGTTTTAGGAAAGCCGGATCTTCGGTGTATTTGCTATTTTCAGGCAAACTGGTCAAAGCTTCAGCGCCAACAATTCTGCGTCCTGCCGCTGCCGCTGCCGCAGGAATTTTGGCATCAATGCCGCTCAAATGGGTCCAGAATTCACCCATGGGCAAGTCCGCCAGGGCAGCCCCTTGCGCTTCGTTGAAAGGGCCGCCGTAGGCTTCAAATTGTAAATCGAGGCCAGCGGCTTTGATGAGCTCTTTGCCCGTTTTCCAGCCATTGTCATAATACAACTGGTGGATGACATCCTGAAAATCCCAGGCAAAACGCTGACAGGCTTCTTCATTGTCAAGGACGAGGGGCTTTTGATCAATTTGGTCAAAAGAAAGAATCCAGGGAATGGGATCGTAACCTTTTCGACGGATGAATTCTTGGCGAAAACCTGGCGTCCAGTTTTGATCACCTGCCTCGTAACTGTCGATGAGGATGTGTTTGAAGGATTTGCCGAGGTAAGGTGCCAATTTTTCCTGGAGCGGATTCAGTACAGTTTGCCAGTGAAAGCGATTTTGGGTAGCGCTCATTTTATCCACTTCCAGGGTTTTGCCGATGATGTCGTCGGGCAGGGGGTGTGGATTGGCCATCGTGGGCGCATGACCGACGCGGTAAATCAGCCAATCGCCAGCGGGAGCTTCCCATTGGAGTTGGCCCTGCGCGTCCATTTTGCTGCTGAGGTCGATGATGGCTTTGCTGGACACCTGGGTTTGGGCAGGTACAGCCAGCACGGCGATGTCCTTGTAAAACGTAGATTTGATTTTTGGAGAACCCCAGCCTTCCCAGATTGGGGGCTCGGGTTTGGCGAGTTTGACGCTGATGAGGGTGCCACCGCTTTGACTGGTTTTAGACCATACCAGCGTTTGCATGGATTTTTCCTCGCTAACCCAAGGGCCACCCGTAGTGGAGTACCCGGCAGTATTGTGCAGGCCAATTTCCAGCCCCAACCTTTGTGCTTCGGCTGCTGCATGGCGGATGGCTTCCCAGTAAGCCGGGCTGCGGTACTTTTGCTCGGGCCATGGATTGTTTTCGGTGGGTACGTGGCTCTCCTGTACGGCAGAGGCGAGGTTGAAAATCGTGGCCCCGCCAATGCCCGCTGCCCGCATGGCCTCCAGGTCTTTGGTGATGCCCGCTTTGGAAAAATTAGAGCCCATCCAGTGCCACCATACGTAAGGTTTTGCAGTAGATGGAGGGGTGATGAAGTTGGCTTCGAGGGTGCTTTTGTTTTGCGACAAAAGCCACCATGCGCACAAACTGAAACTGACGAGGAGACTGAGTTTTTTCATTTTGCTACATCCACTTTTAAGTACTGCCAATTTTGATCAAAAAAGCCGGTGGCTTTGATGGCTTTTGAGCCATCTTTGGGTAAATCTGCGGTAAAAATCAGGTAATCGGGAAAACCACTGCCTGCTGCAAAATACTGATTGGCCCAAGCTGCTTTCATTCCAGCCAGGCCCGTACCAGCCACCACGGAAACCGAGGCGGTTTTGCTATCTGGTCGAGGGTAAGTAAAATAAACACCAAGGTCGTTGCCACTATGGGTTTCCTCGCCTAATTTGATGTTGCCACGATTGACTTGTAGTGGGCAATTCGCCAAAAGCTTGGTCCAGGCTTTATTGGTAGTGGCATTGCCAAAAAGGATGACGCCGCGATCTGGGTAGCTTGCTGGATTGAAGTCCTTATCGGCGATCAAATCTACTGCACCATTGCCGCGGTAGTACCAGGTTTCGGCGTCAAAAACCGCTTTTTGATAAGCCCATTCATTTTCCTCTTGAGTGCCTCCCGTACCGTAAACAAACACCATGTGGTGGTTGAAACCTTCTTTGAATGTACCATTGCGTTGGGCATTCCGTCGCTCATGCCCTGGCTCTGGGGTTGCTTCCCAGGTAGCGTTTTTGCTAAAAAACAAGGGCATTTCACTTACTTTGCAACTGTTACAAACTTCCTGCCCATCGATGCTCAGTTTGAAGGATTGGTCTTTGGGAAAAGCATCAGGCAGTAGTTTTAGAATCCGCACATTGTCAGTTTTGATGGCAATGGTTTTGGCGGTGGAATTACGTTTTACCGAAATATTGCTGTACATCAGCGGAGAAACTTGCTGTTCGATGCCAATCCAATGATAAGTGGAGGAAATGGCTGGGTTGGCGGTGGTGAAATTCAAACTGTCCACATCCTGTGCTTTGGGAATGCTGTGCCATTTAAAAAAATCAAACAATGCCGGCCAATCCACACTGTGGTCGCCATACCAATGCGCACCATTGGGGTATTCGTAGTAGGAAAAGTCGTTGTGAAAAGTGCCTAAAACCTTGCGCATTTCGCGGGCGTATTCCACCGAAACCGTACGGTCTGCATCCCCGTGCAAGATGTAAATGCCACTGGCTTTGTAGTTGGGCGCCAGGGCCAGCACGTTGCTTGCATTGCTCGCTCGCAGGAGCATCCGTTCAGTAGGATTGGTGCTGCTTTCAGGAATTTTACCATCGGCAGAACCATAACCGATCAGCGTCGGATAGCCAGCGCAAGGGGCGACTCCCGCCCATTTCCCCGGATAGGTAGCGCCCAGGTACCAGGAGCCGTGGCCGCCCATGGAATGCCCGGTCAGGTAGATTTTCTGCGGATCGGGTTGTAATTGCTTTTGAGCGATGGCCAACACTTCCAGCGCATCCAAACGGCCCCAGTCTTCCCAGTTGAAGCCGCGGGGCCGCCGATTGGTGGGGGCTACCAGGGTTCCCCAATCTTTGGGTTTGTAAGCGCGGGCTTGCCCGATGGCTTCCACCTCTGCGCCATGCACGGATAAAAAAAGTGCCGAACCTGGCTTGTTGCCACCTACCTGGGGCGCTACGGCATAATATTGTACACTTCCATCAATGTCGCTGAGGAAGGTATTGCTGTGGTGCTCACTGGAAGCAAGGGCTGTTAAAGTGAGACTTTTTTCATCGATTGGCTTTCCATCTTGCAGCAAAGTAAGGGTACAAGTGACGTCGCCTTTTTGGATAATCGCCGCAGGGTTCATCCGGAAAGGCACTTTGCGCGAGGTCATTGCACTGATCAGGGGCACCTCGCTCAGGACCTTATTGCCGCCGATATTGGCTTGCAGCTTGAGGTTTTTCAGGGGTTTATCACTCGTGTTGATCAAAACAATCCCTCCCAAAAGTTGATCATTCGTTTTTTCAATCAGGATATGGGGCAAGGTTGCATCGGGGGTACTGATGGCCACTGGTTTTTCAGGGAAAATCAACTTTGCAGTAATGCCTTGAAATCGGCCTCCTTGCCCGACCCGTAGGTACAATTCATTCAGCCCTTTTTTGAGTTTGACGGGGTGAAACAACCAGCCATAACGGTACATGTCGCCGGAATAAGGCGTGCCATTAAAAAACAGACCACTATGGCCGGAAATCTGCAACAAAGCCGTTTTTTCTTCACTGGAAGAATAAGTCAGGTACACATAACCATTGGTCAAACTGGCGTCGCGCAGGCGATTGGCGGTATCGGCCTGGATGGATTTCCATTGAATGGGCTTTCCGTTTTTATCCGTGGCCAAAGTGCTGCCCTCGCTGGGGGTAATGAGTTTGCCTTGGATGAGTTGATGCACCAAAAGATCGGTGTAGAGGGCTTCGCGGCCGTATTGATGACAGGGTCCCGCAGCCAAACCTTTGGTAAATGTAAATGTGGTTTGGGCAAAAAGGGCGTGACAAAAGAGGAAGAAGAAGGTAAAGTAGCTCGGTTTTTTCATGTGGCTTTACGATTTTCGGCAAAAAAATTGGTCAGTAAAGTAGGGAAAAGATGTGGCACTTCACAGTTCAGCATATACAATTTAGATAACTCTTTTTGGGATTTGGAATTAGGATATGCTGTAAGGGCGATTAAAAAAGAATAGCATTTATTGCTTTTAATTTCTAAAAAAACGAACCTTGAAAAAATAATGCTGTAAATTAGCTTTTGTTAAAATTTAACTATCTTGATGAGGATAATGGGGCAAAATTCCCATTTGTTCACCTTGAAACTCAAAAAAATGGAAACTTATCTAATTGGCATCATGTCAGGAAATACCCAGACAGGCACTTTACAATTGTCGGATAGAGGGCTCACTCCAATTACCTTTCTTCAAGCGGGAGATCAGGTAGTATGGGAAATTACCAAGGGGGCATTGGTAAATGTCGCCAAAATTATTGGAATTCATGCTGATCAAGGCTCTTTAAACATCTTTTCCTCCGGTCCGACTTCCAATTTTGATGGAACTACATGGACTGGAATCCTCCAGTCAGGGGAGAAGCCTGGAACATTTGAAAATTATACCATTGTTTGGGAAGATACGGATGGAAAACAACATTCTTTTGATCCAAAAATTCAAATACAATCATAATTTGACTGGCATTTTAGTAAGAAAGAGAGCTTATTTTATACTAATAAGCTTTCTTTTGTTTTCTCAAGTTGGTGCTTTAGGGCAAAATCAAAAATTGGCGGATAGTTTGGCTATAATCTACCAAAATAATACCTTGCATGACACTGCTAAAATGGCATTGTTGTTAGATCTTTCTTTCCATGAGGTTAATGATCTCAAATTGGCGTTAGCCTATTCAGAAGAATTGATAAAGTTAGCTCGACAGCAAAAAAATATTTTATGCCTTCATCGAGGATATCTTCAAAAAGGTAATAAACAAAGATTACTCGGCGATCTAAAGGTAGCACTAGAATCTTACTTTCTAAGCCTAAAGATGGCCATTGATGCTAAATATGTTCAAGGAGAAGGGATCGCATACAGTACGATTGCTGACGTCTATTCTGTTTCAAATAATCATATAAACGCGAAAAATTACTACAATAAAGCGATTTTAACTTTGCGTCAATTAGAAGAATCAATTGCCCTGGCTTCAGTTTTATCCAATGCAGGTGACGAATTTTTTAATGCTAGTACCTACGATACAGCGTTGGTTTATTTTAAAGAATCAGGTAGGATCTTTGAAAAATTAGGCCATACCATTGGTCAGGCTTACTGTTTAGGTAATATTGGTATGGTTTATGCAAAAACCGGGAAAAACAAACAAGCAGAACAGAAAATAAATCAGGCCATACAAATTCTGGAAGCAGCAAAAGATTATTCCCCCATCTGTGATTACCTTATTTCAATGTCCGACATATACCTGGACAAAGGAGAGGGAAAAACGGCTGTTACTTATGCGTTCAGAAGCCTGAAACTTGCAGAACGGAATGGTCTTAAAGATCAAATCAGCAATGCCAACCTCAAACTCTCCGAACTTTACGAAAAAGCGGGCGATACCAAAGCCTCTTTACAATACTACAAAAACCACATCGCCTATCGCGACAGCGTCAACAACCTCAAGTCGGTGCAAGCCATGGCCGACTTGCGCACCAATTTTGAAGTTTCTCAAAAACAAGTAGAAGTAGACCTCCTGAATGAAGAAAAGCGCAATCAACAAAACCAGATGATCGCTTTGGCCATTATTTTGGGTTTGATCAGCCTTATTTTAGGAGCCTTGTACTGGTTTTATCGCGCCATTTCCAGGGAAAACAAACGTTCGGAAGGCCTGCTGCTGAACATCTTGCCTGCGGAGACCGCCAAGGAACTCAAAAAGAAGGGCAAAGTAGACGCTGTAAAACTGGATGAGGTGACCGTTTTATTTACGGACTTTGTAGAATTTTCCAAAAAAGCTGAGCAGATCGAACCCGAACAATTGGTCCGCAGTATCGATTTCTACTTCAAAGGTTTTGATGAAATCACGACCAAATACGGACTGGAAAAAATCAAGACCATCGGAGACGCTTACATGTGTGCTTGCGGCCTGCCTACTCCCAATAAGGCGCATGCACGCAGCGTGATCCTGGCGGCTAAAGAAATGCTGGAATTTGTTAACAACGCTTTGCACCTAGAGGACGATCTCAATCACTTCGAAATCAGAATTGGCATCCACACTGGACCTGTTGTGGCTGGGATTGTTGGCATTAAAAAATGGCAGTACGACATCTGGGGTGATACTGTCAACATCGCTGCCCGCATGGAGTCAGCCTCCAAGCCGGGCAGGATCAACCTTTCCGAAACCACTCATCAGGAAATTGAAGCTGAGTTTCCTTGTGAGTACCGGGGCGAAATTGAGGTCAAATACCGGGGGGCTTTGAAGATGTATTTTTTGTCCTAGCCCGGTAAGTATTGAAACCTTTTCAGTTGCTTTTTACAAAAGCTTCGACCAAATAACTTTCAGCAAAAGATTTGTTTTGAGCCGTTTGTACCAATTTGGCTTTCACACTTGCATTTAGATATTGCCGATTTTCAGCCAGGTAATTCAAAAAAGTGCTCAATTGGTTTTTGGACATTCGCTCCAGGTCATTCACCAGACTATTCACCACGCTAGGATGGGCATATTTTAAGTTGTTCAGTAAAAGCGTTTTGGTGTTGATGTCAACTGCTGCAAAGGTTTGAAAAAAGGATTGACTTACTTTTTCATCCTTCCAGAGCTCTTTCGGCAACTTCTTGAGGATGTACAAACGTATACCTGGGGAGGTGCGTTTAAAAATTTCCTGGACTTGTGGGAGCAACCGCACTAAGGTGCTTAGATCCAATTGTTTTAGGGCAAACAATTGGTAGTCTTCAGCAGGGGATTTCAAAAAGGACTCCGTCAATACAGGGTCATAATAACTGAGCAAATGTTGTTCAATTTTTTCTTTGATGCTCCCATGAGCCAAATGCCAGGCGGTAAAACAGGAATACAATGCCCCTTCAACGACCGACTCTTTGATCTCTGCCCGGGTGGCACCGGATACCGCGTCGACCTCTTCACCGTTAAACGTGATTTTTTCTTTGGCGGCAATGCTTTGATCAAACAAGTCCTCCATGGTTTTGCGCTCTAGAATCGAGTGTTGATCTAGCAGAAGGGTGTGGAGTTTGGCATAATCCGTCGGGGTAAAGGCTTCATGGTCAAACTTGGTCAACAAATTGTCCTGAAATACCCCGTAACCCACGTAATGCCCCACCAAATTCCAATACAGCGTGATGTACATTGGTTTGCAAAGGCCGTCGATGCACACCGGAGTGATCACGTCGGAGCAATACAGCAAAGGACGCTGCTGCGCATCGGACAACAACCAGACTTGATGTTGCAGGAGGCTATCGGTTCCCGGGAGCGTAAAGACCATTTTTTCATGCACCACACGGGCATACTCCTGCGGCATGGCCATGTGTAGCGGTGCATTTTTAGCCAATTCAATGGAGCTGGAGTAGAGCAATACCAACCCTAAGCTTGTCAAGAGTACAAGACGGGATAACAAAGCTCCAACTCCGATTCCTTGTAACATGGTTTAAGGTTTTATAACTTGTTGTGCGGTGATTGTGCCCATGTATTCCTGCAAATGTTTTTCATACACGGCCCTTGGCTGCACTTTGTACTTGTGGCAAATTGCTGCGGCGAATCCTACGGCAGCACCCATTTGCCCGGTCGTGCGCATGACTCTGGGGCCACCCAAACCGATGTGGGAGCAACTGAAACAACGTCCGGCCATAAATAGGTTGCTGATGTTCCGGGAATACAAACTGCGGTAGGGAATGTAATAGTTTTTGGTTTTGTAAAAAAGGGCTTCGGACAAAAAATCCGGATTTTCTTCGTCTTGCAGGTTGCGTTGGAAATGCACGTCAATGTCTCGGGTTTCTACCACTACCGAATCGGGAAACTGGGTATGGTTGACCACGTCGTTGAAAGTAAAAACGTGATCGCCGATCAGGCGGCGCGATTCGCGCTTGCCCAACAAATACGAGACCCATTGCAGGCGGTATTTTTCATTGCCCGGCTGTTGTTTGGCATTGGAAAAGGAACCGTAAATGGCACGGAGTAAATGGTCGCGGATTTCTTCTCCATCGTCAATTTGGTGCAAGTCATTGCGGGAAAATTCCCAGTACCATTCGCCGGCGGTAGCTTTGTGTTCTTTTGCAACGGCTACTGCCCAGGGCACAGCCTGGAAGGTTTGGGCTTGTTCGGCCACTTCAGTGCGCCAGAGGATGGAAGAGCCCATGACAAAATTGTCGGCTTCTTCGGGGCTCCAGAGTTCGCCCCACTTGTTCCATGCCTCACCGTATTTGTGTACACTCTCCCGTCCGTAGGAGTACTCCGCTCCGGCCCAGTAGCCGATCCAACCATCTCCGGTGGCGTCGGTGAAGAGTGGGGCTTTGAAGCGGATGCGTTTCCCATTGGAGGTATGCTGGGCGTCCACGTATTGGATGACGCCACTGTCCGCTACCGCATTGTAGGCCCGCCAATTGTAGTGGATGTCGATGTTGGTATATTTTTGGACGTTGCGGTCTCTTTTTTCCTGGTCTTTTTGTGCTTCCGGGGAGCCGTTGGGGTAATGCTCGGTGTCGATCATGCGCAGGATGCGTTCAAATTTACCATAGATACCCAAGGTGTGTACCCTGATCTCGCTGCTAGCATTGCCCCCCAGCACTGGACGGTCGTGGATCAAAGCTACTTTTAGCCCTTTTTCCGCCGCTGCAATGGCTGCCGCACAACCCGAAATCCCCCCGCCACAAATAACCAGGTCGTAGGTTTTGGTCGTTTCAGGCGCGAGGGGTTCGCGCAGCGTTTTTTTGCGCCATTCTGCCAGCTCTGCTCCACCTTGAGGAGGATCTACCTTTGTTTTACTCAAATAAATTGCATCACAACGGGCATTGAATCCGGTTAGGTCAACGAGTTCGAGGTTCAGCTCCCTGCTGCGGAGTTGCACTTCCCCAGCATATTCCCAGGTCCAGTTGGGGATTTTCCCAAAGACATGGTTTACCTTTTGGCCATTGATGGCGATTTGAAATTGCCCCGGCGCTTCCCAATTGCCTGGTGCCCAGTTTTTGGTCCTGGCCCAAAGGTGGTATTTTCCTTTGGCGGGCATGGCTACTTTGGTTGACGCGTTTTTGACGGGTGTGCCCATGCCATGCGCCATCAGGTAGGAAGAGCCCATCTGTTGCACAAATTGGGGGTCGGTCACCCAGTAGCCTTTATCGATGAAACTTTCGGCTTCAATCAGGGCATCTTTTTGGGCAAAAATTGTGCATGGCAATAAAAAGAGTAGGTAAAAAAAGGAGCGACAAAGGTTTTTCATGGCTTGCGATTGAGTTGATCGAATTTGCCCAAAAAAGAGCAGATTACTCCTGCGGTATGAAGTAATTTGAAGCAAGATGGATAAAAATAATTTCACTTCAGAGACCTGAATCAGAATTAAATATGGTTTTCCTATCGGGAACCTTCCCATTTTGTAAGAAAAACTACGAATGCAATATTTTTTTTAGAAACAAAAAAAAAGAGGCCACCAAAGACACGAGTCGAAGCGCTGTCAACGTCTAACTTTGTGTCCTTGGTGTCCTCTTTTTTCCTTTGCGTTAATTTTCTTCGTTTCGGGTATACTTTGAAAACCCGGGATGATTCCAATCTACAGTTCCATCGGAACCTCCATCAATAAAAACTCAGCGTCACTGCTCGCTTCGATCGAGAATTTATCGGTATCCCAAATGCCCAAGCCATCGCGGGTATTGAGCGCTTGCCCGTTGATGCTGACTTCGCCCTTTAGCACAAAGGCGTAGACTCCATTGCCAGCCTTGTGTACCTGGTATTCCGCCGTTTTTCCGGCATCAAAATCGGCCAGGTGAAACCAGGCATCCTGATGAATCCAGACTCCCGCGTCATCTGCATTGGGTGAGATGATTTGTTGGAGTTGGTTTTTGCGGTCGGCGGCGTTCAAGGTGATTTGGTCGTAGCGAGGCTGCACGTTGCGTTGATTGGGGAACACCCAGATTTGCAGAAACTTGACCAAGTGGTCGCGGTTTTTGTTGTACTCGCTGTGGTGTACACCTGTACCGGCACTCATCACCTGGATGTCGCCATTGCGGATCACGGTGGTATTGCCGATGTTGTCCTTGTGTTCCAGGTCTCCTTCCAGTGGGATACTGATGATTTCCATGTTGTCGTGGGGGTGGGTTCCAAAGCCCATACCCGCTGCAACGGTGTCATCATTGAGCACCCGCAGTGCGCCAAAATGTACCCGCTCAGGGTTGTAATAATTGGCAAAACTGAAGGTATGGTAAGAATTGAGCCAGCCGTGATTGGCGTGGCCTCTGGTTTCGGCTTTATGCAAAACGGTATTGGCCATTTTATTTTTTGTTTGAATGAACAATCAAATTGACAGTACAAAGATCGGGGTAGTTGGGGTGTGATGCCAATAACCTAGATTAAGAAATGCTGATTAATTACTTTGCTTGCCAAGCATAAATACGATCTACACCGCCATTTTCTAATCGTTTTACCCCGGCTGCACTAACTTCCGTCTCATTCAAATTCACCGCTTCCAGATGTTTTAAACCCGCCAAAATCTCCACGATCCCATTCCCAACTGGATTCTTCGACAATTTCAATTTTTCCAAATTCTGGCAAGCCTTCAACCAATCCAAATCTTTTTCCGAAAACCCATTATCCGACAAATTCAACCAAACGATACTTTGTGCCACGGCTTGTAAGGCAGGCATGAGTTCTGCGGTAGATTTTCCCGTTTGGGCAGGCAAGGTAATGTCCAGCATCACAGGCCGTTTCAACATATACCGCACATTGAAACCCAATTTGCGCAATTGTTCAACCGCTTTAACATCCACCTCCAAGGGCAGATCGGGATTGACCTTGGGCAATTCTAAGGCGGTACTATCGACTAGGGCAATCTTGCGAACTGGTTTTTCCGATTCATTCGCTGCCCGCCAGGAGAGGTAATCACTGCCATGGGTCAAACTACCACCTTGGTGCCCAGTGTAGGCGATCACCCCGCCCAAAGCCAGGAGCAAGGCGCTCATCCAGCGCGAGCCTGCCTGGCTTTGTTTCCGAAAAAATACGCCGCTGAGCAACCAAAGTACACCACTTGCACCAGCTACGATCCAGCCGGCTTGTTGATGCGTTTGTAGGCTCGTGGGCTCGTAATCGCCCGAATTGGCCAGCAAATAACCCGTGCCACAAGACAGAAGTGCCGCCACAAAGCCCAAAAACAAAGTACTAGGCACCGCAGCGCGGTACTGAACGAACGCGCTGCGGTAGGCCAAAAGGTCCATCAAAATGGCCAGCAGCAAAAAGCCGATGGGCAAATGAACCAGCAGGGGGTGGAAATAGCCCATTTAGACTCTGGTTAGTTTAACAGGAGTACTATGGTTGGCGTTCCACTGGCAAACGTAAACGTTTTTGTCATTGTCCACACAAACATCGTGGCCGTGGTGGAAGATCCGTTCAGTCAGTGCCAGTGAGGGTTGCAATACGCCGTTTTTGTAAACCGGGGCTGTGCCACCAGGGTTGGATACTACCTTATTGTTGGCATCGAGAATGGTCACAAAACCAGAATCACCTTGCCGATTGCCCGCCGCATCCTTGGACCAGCACACACCCGCATACAGGTTTTGGCCATCCATCACCGGGCGGCATACGTACAAACCCGGCAGATCAATCCGCTTGATGTACTTGCCATCCAGGCTGAACACTTTGAAGCAGTTTTCTTCCCGCGAAGTACAAACCAGCACCGGATTTTTCGGATCACGGGTGTCGACCACCACGCCGTGGGCATTGATCAGATTGTGTTCCTTATTGGCATTGTTGCGGCCGCCAAAGTGCCGGATGTATTGCCCTTTGCTGTTGTATTGGATGATGTAATCGGAGCCATACCCGTCGGCTACGTAGAGGTCGCCATTGGGGGCTACTGCGGTTTCGGTGGGTTGAAAACGCTCCTCATCTTTGTAAATGCCGATGGTGCGGGGGTGTCCAATGCTAAAGATGATGCGCCCGGTGAGGTCAGTTTTGATGACTTGGCCAGACTGAGCTTTTCCGGCACCGAATTTGTCCTGGTAATACCCACAATCGACGATCCACAAAAAGTCCTCGCCCCCTTCTTTACTGATGGTCAAGCCGTGGCCACCGGGGTAGGAGTGCCCCCAGGAATCGAGCAAACTGCCCGATTGGTCAAAGATCAGGATGTTGTTGTTGGTATGGTCACCAATCATGATCAAACGCCCTTTGCTGTCCTGAACCATCTCGTGGCAGTTGATCAGCGGGTTCGAATTGGCGCTGATTTTAGCCCAACCTTTGTTGACTTTGTAGGTGAATTCGCCATGCCCAATGATGGTTTCTTCGGGCTTGAGCTCTGGATGCAAAATTGAAAAACCAAAGCTAGGACTAACCACTGCGGCAGCAGAGGCCAAAGCGGCATTGCGAATGAATTTTCTGCGTGGATGCATAACTGATGTATGTTGGGTTGAATTAAGCATTGAAGATGCATACGCTAAGGTGTTCTAAGGTGCCTAAGGTGGTTCAAAAATAAGTTTAATATGATTCTAAAAACTAAGATATTTTTATTTTGAACCACCTTAGAACACCTTAGAAATTTTGCGCCTGCGGCGCTTGTTGGTAAAATTTTAAGCCAAAATTCCCTTCACCACTTTCCCATGCACATCCGTCAAACGGAAGCGCCGCCCCTGAAATTTGTAAAGCAACTGCTCGTGGTCAATGCCCAGTAAGTGCATTAAAGTAGCATGAAAATCATGCACGTGCACCGGGTCTTTGACAATGTTGTAACTGAAATCATCAGTTTCGCCGTAGCTAAATCCCGCTTTGACCCCAGCACCCGCCATCCACATGGTGAAACAACGCGGATGGTGATCCCGCCCGTAATTATCGGCGGTAAGGATACCCTGAGAGTAGACTGTCCGGCCAAATTCGCCACCCCAGATCACCAGCGTATCCTCCAACAAACCCCTGCGTTTGAGGTCGGTGATGAAAGCCGCCGTAGGCTGATCGATGGTTTGGCATTGCTGCTTCATGCCACCCGGCAAACCACCGTGGTGATCCCAGCCCTGGTGGTACAATTGTACGAACTTAACATCTTTTTCCAATAGTTTGCGCGCCAAAATACAATTGGCCGCGTAAGTTCCCGGGTCCCGGCTAGTGGGGCCGTACAATTCAAAGGTTTCGTC